>NZ_CAJAXH010000194.1 GCF_903946935.1 uncultured Thiodictyon sp. | reverse complement strand
TCCCGCGACACCGTCGCCGCCACCATCCAGCGCCTGGCACGCAACGTCCGCCTGGTGTTCGACTACCTGGGCATGACCGAAAATTCCCGCCGTCGGCGGGGACGGCCAGCCACGGCGGGCTAGAACGGATTTGCCGTGCGTTGCAGGTCTCGGTCGTTGTCAGCAAGAACCGCGGAGGGGCTGATGCGTCGCCCGCTAGCCCGGCTTCGACTATTCGGCCCCCAGTCGCCCCGGACGATGAAAGTCCCCCGTGGGAGCGGCCTCCGGCCGCGATGCGACGCTGCGGTAACTTGCGAGGTTTCGTCGCGGCTGGAAGCCGCTCCCACGGGGTCCCGGCGCGATTTTCACGGTAAACCCATCAAAGCGGAGCGCCAGACCCAAGCAACGACGATATGATCGATGCGACAACTGCCTTGACATTTAGCGGTTGGTTCGGCGTCGGCTCGGTGGCCTCAGCCTCAGTCAAGGAGGTGCCGTGAGGACAGCAAGTCCTCCTCGGCGGTGTCGCGCAGGATGGGGTCGTTCTTCTCCACCAGGCCCAGGAACCAGGCGTCTTGGCGCTGTTCCTCGGTGAGGTCATCGTCGGCTGGATTGATATGGCGAATGCGGGCGGGCGGCTCGCCGTCGATCTCCGTCTCGATCACGGTGGCGAGATAGGGGTAACGCTCCCGCTCCATGGACCAATCCACGGTATCGCCGGCCCGGGCGTGGGCGCGGTTGCGGTGGACGCGCAGCACGCCGTCGCCGCCGTAGCGCTCCCAGGTCTGGTCGAACCAATCCGCGGCGGCCCGCCAACCCTGGGCCTGGGCGTGCCAGAGGCCGGTCTCGATGAGTTGGGTGGTGCCGGCGGGCAGGGTCTCGATCTCCGACTTTGCCCGCTCCAGGTCGGCGCCGCCGGATCGGCGCAGCAGGATGGCGCGGCCAAGGGCGGGGTCATGTGACAGGTCTTCGCCGGTGATGTCGGTCAAGGCGTCGAGGTCGCCGGCTGGGCCTTCTTTGGGGCGTCGTGTCTGCTTGATCTGGATGGGTTGGCCGTTCATCGCCTGTTGCAGACGGCGGCGGATTTGGTCGCGTTTGGCGGCACTCTTGTCGTCCATGTCGAGCTGATCGGCCCAGTCCATGACCGAGTCTGCCTCGCCGAGCCGTTCCAGGTCGATTAGCGTATCCGCGAGCCCAATAACGATTGCTGGGTTGCGCGCGAAGTCTTGCTGGGCCTCGCGGTAGACCTCAACCGCCCGCTCGCGTTGGCCGGTGATGCGCAGGGTGTGGGCTAGGTCGGCACGGCAATAGGGGTCGTGCGGGAACAACCGCATGGCCGCACCGTAGACGGCCTCTCCGAGTTCGTTATTGCCATGGACGATCAACGCATGTGCGAGTTGGTTGTGGCGCTTAGTAACGATTCAAAAATAACTTAAACACTTTTATCAAGAGAACCCGTTGGGGTCAACAACGTAGTTCCATTGCCCAAGGCTCAGGTCATGCCGAATAAACTGATCTTTGATATCACGGAACCCGTCGGAGCATTTGC
>NZ_CAJAXH010000193.1 GCF_903946935.1 uncultured Thiodictyon sp. | reverse complement strand
CATTTGAAGATTAAGTTGCAGGCCGCCTTACAGGCACTGCAACAGAATACTGATCGTGTGAAATCTTTCTTTTATCTGCCAGATACATTATATGCTGCATAATTAATAGTTAGTCGTGATAACTCATTAGGCCGCTATAATGCAGGCGCGGCAGACGGCCGCAGCCAACTATTGCGAAGCCGCCAATCTGCGCCAATCTGCCCGCGCCGCCTTTGAGGCAGCCCTGTTCGAGCCATCTTGAGATGGCCACAATGACTGACAATGAGAGGTTGGTTTCACCTACCGGCCTTGATCGTCGTTCCGGCCACTGGAGGTCGAGGCTTTAGCCGGCTAGGCATGCAGACACCACTGATTTCTCTTGGATATGTCGGGAGCCGCCACCGGCTAAAGCCTCGACCTCCGGTTGCGGAGGGAGACCGCTACTGGCCGCAACGATGACCAAGGCCCAGGCATGCGAAGCAGAGCTTCCAAGACCGCATTCCCAAGGGGACCTTGGGAACGAGAAGGGCAGATGTTCGGCTTGGGTCTGCGGATCCGGGCCAACTGAGCGCTTGCCATCCATGCCGCAGGATTGCTGCGTCCCGGCCGGAATGACGCCTCGCCCCTACCCTCTCCGCTCCGGCCGCCAGCCTTTGCGGGTCGAACGCGGCGGGAGCTTGACGGTCTTCACCGTATTCTCGGTGGTCTGGATGATTTCCATGTGATGACCGTGCAGCATCAGGCTGGTGTCGGGCTCGGGGATGGTCTCCAGGTACTCGAGGATCAGCCCGTTGAGGGTCTTGGGGCCGTCGGTCGGCAGCTCCCAGCGCAGCGCCCGGTTGAGGTCACGCACGGCGATTCCGCAATCCACCAACAGGCTGCCGTCATCGGCCCGGTGGATCTCAGTGAGGCTGTCCGATGGGTCGCTAGAAAACTCGCCGACGATCTCCTCCAGCAGGTCGACCAGGGTGATCAGACCCAGGAAGTCACCGTATTCGTCCACCACCAAGGCGATGCGCTGCTTCTCCCGCTGAAAGTTCAGGAGCTGCTGATAGAGCGGCGTGCCGGCAGGCACGAAATAGGGCGGCCGGGCAATGGCCCTCAGGTGCTCCTTGCCGAGTCCCTCGTCGAGCAGTGCATGCAGTGCATTGCGTGAATGAAAAACACCGATCAGGTTGTCGATCCCGCCGTCGAAGAGCGGCAGGCGGGTATAGCCGGCATTGCGGATGGCCGCAATGATCTCCTCCGCGTCGTCCTGGATGTCGATCCCCTCCACCTCGTTGCGGGGGATCATGATGTCCTCCACCGTGGCGCGCTCCAGGTCCAGGATGGCGAGCAGCATGGAGCGGCTGCGCTCCGGGATCAGTGCCCCGGCCTCGCTCACCACGGTGCGCAACTCCTCGCGGCTCAAGGCCGTGCCCGGCCCGGTCCCGCGGGCGACCCCCATCAGACGCAGCAAGCCATTGGCCAACAGATTGACCAGCCACACCACGGGGTAGAGGACCTTCAGCAGCGGGGTGTAGACATAGGCGGCCGGATAGGCCATGCGCTCCGGGCTGAGGGTGGCCAGGGTCTTGGGTGTGACCTCACCGAAGATCAGGACGATGAAGGTCAGGACCCCGGCGGCGATCCCGATGGCCGCCTCGCCGCCCAGGCGCAAGGCGATGATGGTCGCGATGGATGAGGCCAGTATGTTGACGAAGTTGTTGCCGAGCAGGATCAGCCCGATCAGTCGATCCGGCCGCTCCAGGAGGATGCGGGCAAGCCGCGCCCCCCGATGCCCCTGGTCGGCCTGGTGACGCAGGCGGTAGCGGTTCAGGGTGAATAAGGCCGTCTCGGAACCCGAGAAAAAGGCGGAGAGCAGGATCAGGATCGCGAGTGCAATCACCAGTCCGGTCAGCGGGATGTCGTTCACAGTCGGTGGTGGCCCTGTGGGATGAATCGAATGACGAGGCCCCGCCGGGGGCGGTTCAACCGCCGAAGGCCTCAGTGTAATAGCGCGAGACCCGCAGGGTGCCGCTCCAATGGTTGCCGGGGAGCCCGGCCTTGCGCTTGAGCTCGGTCAGGAACTGCCGCGGCTGCGGCAGCGACTCCCAGACCGCGGGCAGGAAGGTACCGCGCGCGCCGCCGTCGGTGAGGATCAGGCCATCGACCCCGGGCCGCAACTGCCGCAGCAGGTCCTGCTCGTCGCTGAAGCTCATCGGCTCGGGGGCGGAGAGGATCGAGAGATGCAGCGTCAGGTCGTCGAACTCCCAGGGCTCCAGGGGCGCAAACCGCGGGTCGCGGAAGGCGGCACCGAAGGCGTTGTCCGCCACATCGAGCACCAGCGGCTGGCACGCCTCCAGGTGGCCGATGCAACCGCGCAGGCCGTTGAAGTGGTGCAGTGTCACGAAGGCGGCACGGTGTACGCGCAAGGGCGCCGGATAGTCGGCCGGGTCCGGCCGGGTCGGCCGCCCCTGGGCCAGGCCATGACGGATGGACTCCCAGGCCACCTCGAGCAGTTGCCGGCGCGACGCATCGTCCAACGTGGCGTGTTCAGAAAAAGACATAGGCACCATACCCGACCACCTGGTCGTGCGAACCGGCCGTGTCACCCGAGTTGCGCAGGTCCAGGGCGCGCACCTGCATCCCGTGACCGCGGGCCGCGACCAGCAGCCCGGCGAGCGGCGTAGCCCCGCAGGCCGCATGGTGGTCGAGTGCCGCGGGGTCCAGGCGCTCGATCGCCTGAGTGGTCGCCGCATCGTGCCGACGGGCGGTTTCATAGTCTAGATAATGGCTGAGGTCGGAGCTGATGACGATCAGGGTCTCGTCCCCGCCCCACAGCCGCTCGAGCACCTGCGCGACCGCCGCGGGCGCGACCGTGCCGACGACCAGCGGCACCAGGCGAAAGTCGGTGAGCAGGCGCTGGAGGAAGGGCAACTGGACCTCCAGACAGTGCTCATCATCGAATGCGGCATCCAGTTGCTGGACCTGCAGCAGGTCGGCAAGCCCGGCCAGGGCCTCCCGGTCCAGGTCCACCGCGCCGAGCGGGGTCAGCAGGCGCTCCGCGCCCGGGTAGGCGAGCCCGCGAAAGGGCAGCCGGTGCGCCGGACCCAGCAGCACCACCCGGCGGATGCGCGCGGCAATGGGGGCGAGCTGGGCATAGGCCGAGGCTGCAATGGGCCCGGAATATCGGTAGCCCGCATGGGGCACTATCAATGCCTTCGGATGCGTCTGGGCTTGGGGTGCGGTCGCGACCCCCGCCAGCAGGGCATCGACCTGCTGGCTGAGGATGGCTGGGTTGGCCGGGTAGAAGGCCCCGGCGACGGCAGGTTGACGATCGATCGACATGGTGATGACCCCGACTGTCAGGCCCGGCAAGGCGGGCGTTCTGCCTGTATTCTAATGAATAACCGGCACCGGGGCGAATCGGCCCGGGACGGGCGCCCGAGTTCAGCCAGCCGAGGACACACCATGAAAAGCCATCCCACCCAGTTTTGGCACCGACTCCCGGACGGCCGGGTCCAGTGCGATGTCTGCCCGCGCGCCTGTCAACTGCGCGAGGGCCAGCAAGGCTTCTGCTTCGGGCGCAGCGCGCGCGATGGCGCCATCGTCCTGGATGCCTATGGGCGCTCCAGCGGATTCTGCGTCGACCCCATCGAGAAGAAGCCGCTCAACCACTTCCTGCCCGGCACCCCGGTCCTGTCCTTCGGCACGGCCGGCTGCAACCTCGCCTGTCGCTTCTGCCAGAACTGGGACATGAGCAAGTCCCGCGATCAGGACACCCTGGCCGCCGCCGCCAGCCCGGGACTGATCGCCCGGCGTGCGTTGGAGCTGGGCTGCCGATCGGTCTCCTACACCTACAACGACCCGGTTATTTTCCTCGAATACGCGGTAGACACCGCCGTGGCCTGCCGGGCGCTCGGTCTGCGCAACGTGGCAGTGACCGCGGGCTATGTGAGCCCCGGCGCCCGCGAGGCCTTGTTCGCCCCCATGGACGCGGCCAACGTAGATCTGAAGGGTTTCACCGAGGACTTCTACCGCCGGGTCTGCGGCGGTCACCTGGAGCCGGTGCTGGAGACCCTGAGCTATCTGCGCCACGAGACCCAGGTCTGGTTCGAGCTGACGACCCTATTGATCCCAGGCTACAACGACAGCGACGCGGAATTGGATGCCATGACGGCCTGGATCCTGGACCACCTGGGGGCCGAGGTCCCGCTGCACTTCACCGCCTATCACCCCGACTGGAAGCTCCGCGACGCCCCGCCGACCCCGCCCGCGACCCTGAGCCGGGCCCGTGAGCTGGCCTGCCGCAACGGCCTGCGCTATGTCTACACCGGCAATGTCCATGACGCCTCCGGCGGCAGCACCTGGTGTCACCAGTGCGGCGCGCTCCTGATCGAACGCGACTGGTATCGACTCGGTCACTGGGGGCTGGACGCCGCGGGCCGCTGCACCAGCTGCGGCACCCCCTGCGCCGGGGTCTTCGAAGGCCCGCCCGGCGACTGGGGCGCGCGGCGCCTGCCGGTGGGGTTTGGCCGTTAGCCCTGCCCCTTTTTCGGCGTCCGGGCCTTCACATGGGCCGCCAGCGCGCTGTCCATGGTGATCGCATGCTGGGCGAACCAGGCGGGCAGTTGCTCGGTCACATAGGCCCGGGCGAGCGCGATGCGCCCGCTATTGACCCGCAACCGGAAGGCGTCCAGCTCGCCCAGCACCCGGGCGTGCTCGTCGCGATGTTCTTTGATGGCCGGGAAGCCGGTCTCGCCCATCAGCACGTCCTCGTTGGCGAAATGGGCGTGGGTGTGATCGACCAGGTCCGGATAGAGGTAGCCGAAGACGGCCGCGCCCGCCTCGCCTAAGCGGTTGACCAGATCGACAAACTCCCGGTGGGTGCGGTCCATGGCCGGCACGCCGAGCAGGAACCGGGTCTCGAAGTCGTCGATCAGAAGCATAAGTGCCCGTTCAGGTGCTGGCGGGCCGGGCGGCGCCGGCGGCCGCCAACAGGTCCGGGATGTCCGCCGTGATGATCTCGATCCCCTGTCGCTCGCAGAACCGCCGCTCCTTGGGCGTCGGCTCCGGGATCAGGGCCCAGCCGGGGGGTGAACCGGCGCTGTAGATCATATCCGACATGACCATGCGTTCGGTATCCCTCAAGAACCGCAGGCCGAGAAAGCAATAGCGGCGCCCCTGGCGGTAGGCCTTGAGGAACGAGGGGATCGCAAAGCCGCCCATCAGCTCGGTGATGTAGTCGACATAATCCGCGTCGGAGGCGATGTAGGTGGCGTCCGGCCGTGGGCTCCCCATGGGCTTGAACAGCACTGGCAGCGCCGGGGCCACCGCGTCCTGAGCCACTTCATGGTAGGTCGTGCCATCGTAGCGGTGGATGCGAAAGCGATAGTCGGTGCCGCCGACCCGGGAGATCCCGCGCACCAGGGTGTGGGGGACCCCGGCATAGGAGTCCTGGAGTTGGGTGTCGCGGTTGATGTCGATCACATAGGGCGGCCGGCACGACTGGAGCCAGTCATGCACCGGGGCGCGGGTCCAGATGCGCGCGCCGTAGGTGGTGTCGAGGAAGCGATTCACGGCCCCGCGCCCGCGCTTGAGCTCCACGTTCATGGCGGCCCGGGGGAATTCCCACATCAGCTTGGGAGACATGGGCTTGCCGTCGTTGAGTGCGATGATCAGGCTATCGCTGTCGGCCGGGATGGGCGCGCCGCTGGCGGGATCGACAACCCCGGTCAAGGCGCCGGGACCGAGATAGGGGACGATCTCGCCGGTCGCGATACCGTGGGCCAACAGGGTCAGTGGGGGGGCGGTCAGCATGGTCGGTGGCTCGTTGCGGTCGGTGGTCCAATGCCAAAGCAAGAATGCTGCCAAGTGGATGCTGGAGCGCGGCCCAAGAACGAAAAATTCTCACGCCAAGGCGCCAAGACGCCAAGAACAACAACGGACTCCCCGCGCTGGCGTGACCTGCCGGGAGAGTCGAAAACGACTGATAACGCCCTGAATAAACTTGCCGTCTTAGCGACTTGGCGTGAGGGCGACGCCCTCTGGATGGGTTTGTTGCCTTCCGGACAGTCCGCAGCGGCTGGAGAGGGTCGAGCCATGGGTTCCGGTTGCTATTTCGCCACGGCGAGCGGCCCGTAGGGACTGGCAGGGTTGACTGACCGCCATTGGGCGTCGGCCGTCGGCCCATCCAAGCCCTCGTAGCTTACGTTGCGGCGACATTCCTTGCTTCGAAGAGACTGACCGCCTCTGGTGGGAGCGGTAGTCGCCACCGACGGACGAGCCAACCAACCAAAAGCGTTACGGAAGCGAGCGGCTAGCAGCCTGTCGGACTTAGCCACCGTCACCACCGCCTGAGGCCGTTGGATGGCTTTTTTTGGCAAAAAAAGAGGCGATTTTCGGCTAAAAACGCAGTTTTCCTCGGTTATCCCCTTACTGCGGACGTAATACGGCCAT
>NZ_CAJAXH010000192.1 GCF_903946935.1 uncultured Thiodictyon sp. | reverse complement strand
CGGCACCCAGCTTGTCCCCGTCTTCCACGGCGAGATTGGCGGTGTCCCCGCGCAGGTCTGCGACGCGCGGACCCTCCACGCCTTTTTGCAGAACGGCGACCTGTTCGCGAACTGGATCAAGGACCGGATCACAAAGTACGACTTTCAGGAAAATCAGGATTTTGCCATCGCTTTGGAAATTGCCAAAGCGAAGAGGGGCGGCCAAAACCGCAAGGACTACCACCTCAGTCTCGACATGGCCAAGGAACTGAGCATGGTCGAGAACAACGCCAAGGGCCGGGAGGCGCGGCGCTACTTCATCGCGATGGAGCGCCAAGCCCTCGCGGCCCTGGAAGCTGCGGCGGCCGCGCCGCCGACCCCCGATCCCGACGACGCTCCGCCGATCGGCCTGGGCGACCTCGTGATCCGCCAGGACCAGGACGGCCGCTACTGTCTCGACGACCTGTACCGGGCCGCCGGCGCCGCCGCCAAGTATCCGCCCGAGCGCTGGCTGGAAATCGACACCACGCAGGAACAGGCGCAGCGCTACAAGGTCCCCGGCCGACCGCCGATCGTGGTCACGCCGCACGGCACATTCATCGAGTATGGGCTGGTCCTGGCCTACGGGCACTCCGTGGGCCCGGACTTTCACCTCGAGGTCAGCGAGGCCTTCGTGTCCGCAGCGGCCATCCGCTCGAACATTTGGATGCCGCGGATGGTCGAGTTGCGCCGGCTCATGGAACAGCCGGACCCCGCGGCCCTCAACGGGCCCCTCCTGCCGTGCGAGCAGCAGTTCCTGGCGTCCGTCATCGGCGCCCGCTGCGAAGGCCTCGACGCGTCGTTGCAGGAGCAGGCGTCCGCGCAGCTCTGGTCGAGCTTTCAATCCCACTTCCAGATCGCCGAACCGGCCGAGTTGCCCCGCTCCAAAATGGCCGACGCCATCCTCTACCTGACCGCCTTGCCACTGGCCTCCGCCCCGGCGCTCCCGGCCTCCGCCGCTCCCGCCGAGGTCCTCACCCGCGACGACCTGGCCAACCTCGATCGGCTATTGGGGCTCATGACAGACCACCAGTTCCGCGCCCGCGCCTGGCGTTTCGCGATCTGGCGCTCCCTGCGCGCCGTCACGGGTACGCGCGCTCCCCAGCAATTCGAGGTGCGCCACCTGCCCGCGATGTGCGCCGAGTTGCGCCGGCTTTATGCCGCGTCTGCCGCCTGGGAGGATGCGGTGTATGAGGCCGAGGCCGACCGCAATCCCCTTTTTAGGTTAAATTATGACCGCTGAACCCCTTGCATTGACCCTCGCCGCGGCGGCCAAGTGTCTGAGCGTCAGCCCGCGCACCGTGCGCCGGCTGATGGACGCGGGCCAACTGCGGCGCGTGTCGATTGGCCGGGCGGTGCGGGTGAGTGCCGCCAGCGTGCGTGCCTTCGTGGAGCGCGCGGAGGCCCAGGCGGTTGCTATGCTCGACAAAAGCGCTCCGCGTGCTATTCTGCCGGCATGGACAGACCACGACGCACCGATCACGACGGCCTCTACCAGCGCCCTGGCTCGCCATTCTGGTGGGCTACCTGGACCGACCGCACAGGCCACCGAACTCGGCGCTCTACTCGGACTACCAACCGCCGCGACGCCGAGGCCATCCTTGCCGGGTGGCGCCTCGAAGCGCACCGCGCCACGGACGCCCAGGGGCTCCCGGTCCGTACCTTCGACGCGCTGATGTTGGCGTATCTCAAAGGGCCGTCCGCCGACAAGCGGGCCGATCGCGACCGTTACAGCGCCAAGCACCTGTACCCGGCGTTTACCGGGCGAAACTTGGCGACGCTGGCCCCGTCGGACGTACGCCGTTACATCGACGACCGCCGCGCCGCAGGGGCGCAACCGGGAACGATCAACCGCGAAATCGGCCTACTGTCGTCGGCGCTCAACTATGCTCGCCGCGAATGGGATTGGGCGATACCCAACCCAGCGGCCGGGCGGCAACTGCGCGAGCCCGAGGGCCGGGTACGCTGGTTGAGCAAGGAGGACGCCACGCGACTCATCCAGTCAGCGGAGGCTGAACCGAAAGCTGGACATCTGGCGGATTTCATCAGGCTGGCCCTGCACACGGGGTGCAGGAGGGATGAACTGCTGCGGCTGGAGTGGTCCCGCGTGGATCTGGACAGCCGCTTGCTGTTGTTGGAGGCGCAGCACACCAAGACGGCACGGCGGCGGTCGGTCCCACTGAACGCAACGGCCTGTCGTGCACTGGCCAGCCGCATTGCCTTCCGCTTGGCCCACTGCCCAGGATCGCCTTGGGTCTTCGCCCACGAGGATGGATCGCGGATTGCTGCCTGCCGCCGTTCGTTCATGAGCGCCTGCCGGCGTGCCGAGATCACGGATTTCAGAATCCACGATTTGCGCCACACCTGCGCGGCCTGGCTAGTCTCGGGTGGAGTCCCCCTAACCGAGGTCAGAGATCTACTTGGACACAGCACCATCGGGATGACGGAGCGGTATGCGCACTTGGCCCCCGAGCGAGTGCGGGCGGCGGTGGCAATATTGGATGTCGGCGACGATTAACCAGGTGGCCCGCCGCCCTTACGGGCCAGCGCGTCACATTCCGCGTCACACTATCACTAGAGAGTTTCGAGAAATGACGCCTAAGCGCCTAGATAAATATGGTCGGGGTGACAGGATTTGAACCTGCGACTTCTGCCTCCCGAAGACAGCGCTCTACCAAGCTGAGCTACACCCCGAATAAACGATTAGGACGATACGGCCGGTCCCGGCGGCGGCCCGGATTTCAATTCCGGGCAATGAAGGTCAATGGTCCCTGCTGACCGAAAAATCGGCCATCCCGGCCAGCGCAGCGGTGGCGTCTGAGGGGGGTAGGGCGGCGAGTGCCTCCTTTGCCCGTCTGGCGTAATCACATGCGAGTTGGGCAGTATAGGTGATCGCGTCAGTCGACGCAATAGCCGCGATGACATCGTCGATCCGCTCGCGTCCGCCATGCTCGATGGCATCGCGCAGCAGTTGGCGCTGCGGGGCGCTGCCCACCGCCATGGCGCGCAGGACCGGCAGGGTGGGCTTGCCTTCGTCCAGGTCGTCGCCGACGTTCTTACCCAGCTCGGCGTTGCTGCTGCTGTAGTCCAGTGCGTCGTCGATCAACTGGAAGGCGATCCCCAGATTGCGGCCGTAGTCGGCCATGGCTGTTTCCACGGCGGCCGGGCTCTGGGCCAGCACGGCGCCCAAGCGGGTGCCGGCCTCGAACAGGGTGGCGGTCTTGCGGTCGATGACCTCCATGTAGCGATGCTCGTCCGTGTCCGGGTCCTTGGTGTTGAGCAGTTGCAGGACCTCGCCCTCGGCGATGCGGTTGGTGGCGTGGGCCAGCACCTCCATCACCCGCATGCTGCCGGTCTCGACCATCATCTCGAACGAGCGCGAGTAGAGGAAGTCGCCTACCAGCACCGCCGCCTCGTTGCCCCAGACGATGTTGGCGGTCTCCTGGCTGCGGCGCAGGGCCGAGCCGTCCACCACGTCGTCGTGGAGTAGGGTGGAGGTGTGGATGAACTCGATGACCGCGGCCAGGTTGATGTGCTGGGTTCCCTGGTAGCCGCAGGCACGGGCGGCCAGCAGGACCGACAGCGGGCGCAGGCGCTTACCGCCGCTGCGCACGATGTAGTGCCCGATCTGGTTGATCAGCACGACGTCAGATTGCAGTCGCTGCACGATGAGTGCGTCGACGGCCTTGGTGTCTTCGGCGACTGGGAGCCGGATCGCGGAAAGGTCCATGCGTGTAGGGACTGGAATCAATAGGTAGCCGCCGATGCTAGGGGTCGCTCGGGGGGGCTGTCAACCTAAATCCGGTGTTTGCCCACACCACGACGCCAAGACTTCAAGCAAAACAAGGGTGTCGCAGTGATGTTCCACGGCAAATCCGTTCTAGCCCGCCGTGGCTGGCCGTCCCCGCCGACGGCGGGAATTTTCGGTCATGCCCAGGTAGTCGAACACCAGGCGGACGTTGCGTGCCAGGCGCTGGATGGTGGCGGCGACGGTGTCGCGGGAT
>NZ_CAJAXH010000191.1 GCF_903946935.1 uncultured Thiodictyon sp. | reverse complement strand
TTCACCCTGCTGGCCAGTGTCATCGACACCTGCCGGCAACGCGGCCACTCGCCGTGGGACTACCTGGTCGCCGCGATCACCGAGCGGCGCGCCGGACTGCCCCTGCCCCCGCTGCCGGTGGCGGGGGTCTGAACGATTACGTTTTGGTGATAGTTAAATACATTAATATAAGGAGGCGAGGTAACGACAAAGTCAATCGACCCATCGGCCAACGGCAGCGCTCGCGCGTCGGCAAGCTGGCTTGAAATTGGCGCTGAAGTAAAAGGCAGCTCGCGAATAACACCCTCTAATTTTCGCGTCATTAAATGCACTCTTTCAATAGAAAGGGCATGGTGAAAAAAGTCTAATAGAATTACGAGCGCATCTATAACCGCTATTGAGTACTGTTCCGTCGCCGCAGCACGAATGCAGGATAGTCGTTGCCTTATAAGCTCCTCACCGAACACTTCAATCGACTGAGAAAAAAAACCTGGAAGTGGAATTTTTTCGCAAACGAGGGAAATAGCAAAGTTTAATACCTCCGTCCTTTTTTCACTTGGCAGGTTGGCAAGCTCAAAAATGCGACTGAGTATCCACGCAGACGGGTTAACTTCAAAGCCAAACGCCCTATACCCGAGCTTCGCCGCCTCATATAGAACCGTACCACTACCGACAAAAGGGTCCAGTATGGTTGCTTTCCTGGGGCAGTACGCGATCAAAAGCTCTTCTATTAACTGTGGTGAAAATTGCCCGCGCCATGTGAATATGTTGGATCGAGTTTTATCCTCGATATTGAGACGATCGGGAGAAAGATGCACCAAGGACGATGCGCACGTTTTCTCAAGGGTTGCTATGGATATGTTCATTTTAAAGAAGAGAAGCAATGTACCGACCAATGAGCCCGCGCGTCAACAGCGAATGATATCACGAGTCGAAAAATGGGGCCAGTGAGGAATGGCGGAAATAGGGGATCGACGGAAATAGGAGACGTATCACGATTCTTTCGTTGACCGCGCCGATGTCCGGGGACAGCGCGTAGGTTGGGCTGAGGAACGAAGCCCAACAGGTTCGCCCGCGCAAACCGCTGAATGTTGGGCCTCCTTCGTCGGCCCAACCTACTGGATCGCTGCCTCTTCAGTCATTGGCATTCTCCTCAGCCGGCACGGACGCGCCGCTCGCTTGAAGGACCACATAGCCCGCTGCGATCTCCTCGCGAAACGCCGGAGGGAGGCGCGCCCAGTCAAGGACCTGCACCAGGATCGGCAGGTCACTGTCGGAAAAGGCGGCGGCAACCTCGTCCAGATCGGGTTGAGGACGGGTCAGGTCATCGGGTCGGCGCACGACGAGATCGAGGTCACTGGCGTCGTAATGATCGCCATTGACGCGGCTGCCGTAGGCCCAGACCTCGGACTGCGGCAGATAACGGCGCAGGATGTCCTGGACGGTCTCCAGGTAACGCGCGGGCAGGTACAGCGTCCGGGGAGCGGTGACCGCGGTCATACTGCGTCCTCGCCAAGCTTGTCTTGCAGTCGATCGGCCAGCCGGGCCACGTCTTCCAGAAAGCCGGGCATCAGCGTCAGCGTCTCGCGCGCGAAGGCCTCGCCATAATCGTGGGCGGTGTCATTGCGGTTGTCACGATAGCGAAACCAGCACTCGACCTCGTCCAGGGTCAGCAGGTCATGCACAGCGGCGAGGCGCAGAATGTCCTTGATCGGCGTGGCTTCGAGCGTCCGGCCCCCGTGCCCGAACGCCTTCAGCGCTTTCTTGAGCAACTTGAAGGTGGTTTCCTGCGTCAGTTCATAGCCCTTGACGATGGCATTGCGAAACACCTCCTGCTCGATGCTATCCGGGTCTGCGCGTTGATAGAACGACAATGACGACTGCAAGGTCGCGATGCAGCGGCGCAGATGGTCGAGATTAAGGTAGCGCATGGCCGCAGCCCCCGGCAGGTGCCTCGTCGGTGTTGTTGTCGTTGCTCGCCATCAGGACTCCTTTGTCTCTGATTCCGACCGCGCCATGCCACGTCAAACGCGCTGGCCACCACCTTTTCGATGAAGCGTGCTGCGAGATCAATGGCGACCCGCGGACCAGTTGAGGTAGGTTAGCGCCTCGGGCAGCACGACTCGGTACTCTCCTAACAACCGAGGCAACACCGTCAGACAGGCGCCCGCCAGGACCTCGCAACCATGCCAAATCGGCTTGTGCTCGCGCACGCACCGACTCACGGTGCTCCAGCGGGGCAGACGGCCGCTATTGGCCATCGCTGCGGTGCAGAGAACGCGGACACGACTAATGCCTAAGAGCTTAGTAACGATTCAAAAATAACTTAAACACTTTTATCAAGAGAACCCGTTGGGGTCAACAACGTAGTTCCATTGCCCAAGGCTCAGGTCATGCCGAATAAACTGATCTTTGATATCACGGAACCCGTCGGAGCATTTGC
>NZ_CAJAXH010000190.1 GCF_903946935.1 uncultured Thiodictyon sp. | reverse complement strand
GGCCCGCCGACCCGGCGGCCCCTCCCCTGCATCTCGCCCCCTGCCCCCGCCAACAGGGGACATCTCTACTTTGCGGAATAGGGGACATTTCTACTTTGGGTTGACAGGGCACGGGTCGATCCAACGACGTTACCGTGAAAGTCGCGCCGGGAGCGCGGTCCAATTCTCCCTCCCCCCTCGCGGGGGAGGGCGGGAGGGGGAACGGCCAAGGCGCCCGCCACGTTCATCTTGCGGGGTGGAGCGGGCGCCATGGCCGCTACCGAGACACCGGGCACACGGCAACCATGGGTGCCGGCGGATCGTCAGAACGCCAACACCACCTCCGCGCGCAGGAAGTAGGAACCATCCCGGCGGTTGGCGGCATAGAAGGCGCCCGGGGCCAGGTACTCGGCGACCAGGTGCCCGGAGACGTGCGCGTTGAACTTGGTCTTGACCCAGCCGGTGAAGAGGTGCCCGCGGAAGTTCCCGTTCTGGCTGATGTTCACCAACTGGGCGGGGGAGCGGGTGCTCTGCTGGTTGGCCCAGAGAGCGTGGTAGTCCAACAAGACCTCGGTGGTCGGGTGGACCTTGGCCAGCCAGCCCAGATTGAGCCGGGTGAGGTTGGTCGCCTGCCCCACCCGACTGTCCAGCGGCCACTGGTAGATCATGAGCTCGCTCCACTGGGGCCAGCGCCCCCACAGCGGATCGAATGACTCGTTGGCCTTGGTGTGCGGATCATCGCCGGAGAGATATTCCAGGTCCAGGTGTAACCGGTTGGCCCGCTTGTCGTTGAAGGCATAGGTCAAGCGACCGTTGAAACCGAAGGCGGCGAGGTCCTGACGCGGCGCACCCGGGTAGGGCTTGGTGCCGCCCCACTCGCCCGCCGCCTCCGCGCGCACCGCCCAGGCGGGGGTGAGCTTGGAGTCGATGCGGACACCCAGCGCGTTGACCTCCCCGGCATCGGCAGGCGAGGCGAAGGGGGCCCCGCTGGCGTTGCGGAGGTTCCCGACGGTGTCATTGGGGTTATTGTGCTTGTAGATGTAGTACGCATCCAGGTCCGTGTCTTTGAGCAGGGACTTGTTGCGGGCATAGAGAATGCCGCCGGTCTCGAATTGTTCGGTCTGATCCTCGGTGCCCCCGCCCAAGGGCGTGGGAAAACGCGCGGTGTTCGGGGAATTGTTGATATAGAGCAGATCGAAGGTCGTCTTGATGGAGTCCACCGCACAGGTCACCCGGGCGGCGTCCATATACAAGGTACGCGAGCCATCGAGCGGCGTGCCATCCATCACCAGCCAGCCGTTGCCCAGCATCACATCCTGGCGGCCGGCCTTAAGCGTCAGCGGCAGGCCACCGATCTTCTTAAAATCCAGGGTGAGCTTGTCGAACAGGACGTCACCGTTCCACCAGGTCTGAAAGCCCGGTGCGGCCCAGGTGCTCTTGAGCGGCAAGGCATAGTGACGGCCCTCCCACAGCAGGCGGGCGGCCACACCAAAGCGCTCGCCGACCTTGTACTCGCCCCAAGCGCGCAGCCGGTAGCGCTGAAAGCTGCGATTGCCGGACGGACTCTGGGTGTTGAGCCCGACATTGCCGATATAGATCTCGCGCAGGCGCCCATCGGCCCCCAGGGTCGCGGGGCCGAAGGTCTGGTCGGCCGCCACCGGGCCGCTGCCAAATAGGCCGAACCCGTATGTCAGGGCCACGGCGACGACTACTTTGATTTGCTTAGAGTTCATTTTCAACCCTCTGCTCTTCCATGGCCCAGGCGCGGTCCTCGCGGGTCACCTCATCGACTGCGACATTACGCCGCACCACGCCATAGATCAGACTGATCGCGGTGATCGCGATGCAACCCAGAAAGGCGGCCAGGACCATAGGGTCTGGAATACCGAGCATTATTCTCTCCGATGGAGTCGAATGGATGGATTGCGAGCAAGGCACCGGCAGCGCGGTGCGGGTTGCGCGTGCATTCAGGGTCTAGCGACCGCTGGTTTCGGGAAAGCACCGATCCAGGTGCGCAACATCAACCGCTTTGGTAAAGGCACTGACCAGCATCAGGGTCAAGAACGCCAGCGGCAGGGCCACCACGACCGGGTCGACCATCGGCCAATTGGGAAAGCCAGCCAGGATGCTGGTCTTGCCCCCAGTGACCTGCTGCACCAAACCGATGGCGGCGGCCTCCTTGGACTTGACCAGCAACAGCCAGAAGAGCGAGACGCCCAAGCCGACAAACATGGAGGCCAAGGCGCCGACACGGGTCACCCGCCGCGAATAGAGCCCGCCGACAAAGGCCGGCATAAAGGTCGCGGCACAGAGTCCGAAGAAGATCGCCGTAAAGCGGGCGATCACATACTCCTCGCGCACGTTGTAGCTGATGGTTACGGACATCAGCAAGCCGAGCATAATGGCGATACGCATCACCAGCAGGCTCGGCTCCACGCCGTGCCGGCCGGTGATGCGCTCATAGAGGTCGCGCCCGGCGGCGGTGCCGATGGTATGGAACTGGCTCGACAGGGTACTCATGGCCGCCGCCAACAGGCAGAGGAAGAAGATCAGCCCGAACCAGCGCGGCAAGGCGGTGGTGATGAAGGCCGGGATGATCCGGTCGATATCGCCCTTGGCATAGACGACCGAGGGCGCGCGGCCGCTGACCAGGTCCAGGGGCTGGCCGGCGGCATCCAGCGCCGCCTCGTGGCCGGACAGCACCATTGGCGCCAGCGTCGGCTGCTTGGTCTTGGCGTTGAGCACCGGCGCCCAGTGGCCGGGGCTAGCCTCTTTCATCAGCCCCACCAAGGCGTGGCCCTTGGCGGCGTCGATCTCTTTGACCACCTGCCCCTTAAGCAGCGGCCCGTGCTGGGCGAACCAGGCGTTGGACAGGCTGCCGACCACGAAGGGGGTACCGGTCATCAGCAGGATGAAGACGGCCCCGATCGGCACCGCCCGATCCAGTTCACGACGGCTGCGCACGGTCATGAAGCGCACCGCCAACTGCGGCTGGGCCAGGACGCCGATGCCGACCCCCAGGATGATGGCGGTGATCACGGTCCACCACAGGTCGTAGGTCGGCGCGCCCCAACCGAACCTGGGCATGGCCGTCCAACCCTGATGCCCCATGGCCTGCAGCGGCGCCGGGACCAGGTCCGCCATGCCGGTCAGGTATCGATGCGCCTCGTTCACCCCGCCCAGGCTGTCGTAGGTGAACCAGAGCAAGAAGAGCATGGCGAGGATCATCACGACCCCCTGGAAGGTATCGGTGTACATCACCGCCTTGAGTCCGCCGGGGATCACATAGGCCGCTGTAATCACCGCAAAAACCAGCAGGGCCATCTCAAAGTCCACGCCGAACTCGCTGGCGGCAAAGACCGCACCGCCGGTCATCACCGCCGCTGCGTAGAGCGGCATGAAGATGAAGATCAATAGCCCCGCAAAGACCTGGATGCCCTTGCTCTGGTAGCGTGCCCCGAGCAGTTCCGGGAAGGTGTGTGCGCCCAGGTGGTGGCCCAGGCGCCGGGTCGGCTCCCCCAGCACGGTGAAGGCGAACAGGATACCCACGCCGATATTGAGAAAAGTGAGCCACAACAGGCTCATGCCGAAGAGCCCGGCGACCCCGCCGAAGCCGACGATGGCTGCGGTGGAGATGAAGGTGGCCCCGTAGGAGATGGCCATGATCACCGGGTGGGCGCTACGCCCCCCGACTAAAAAGTCCGCCGCCGTGCGCGTACCCCGGTAACCCAGCCAGCCCAGATAGCCGGTGGTCAGCAGATAGCCGACGATGACGACGATATCGACCCAACCCACCGAGGGATTGCTGGCCATGGGAGCCCCCTGTTGCGTTTGTGCATCAAATTGTCGCGCTCGCCCGACAGGGGCGGCGGGACGGGAGAATACCCCAAGACCGGTTGCTTTTCCTGCGACAAAACGCAATTAAATGCATGTTGTTATGCATTTCAAGACACCATGGGGGAAACCTTTTGTGGAAAGTTACAAGGTGGTGCGACCCGAGCACCTCAATCATTTCGGCTACTTGTTCGGCGGCTTCCTGCTCAAGTGGGTCGACGAGATCTCCTGGATCGCGGCCAGCCGGGACTATCCCGGGTGCAGTTTCGTCACCGTGACCATGGACAAGGTGGAGTTTCGCCGCGGGGTGCATCAGGGCACCGTGCTGCGTTTCGACGCGCGGGAGAGTCGGCCTTAGGTGGCGGTTTGAGATAACGTGCGGGCGATACACGGCCCGACACAGTGAGGATTCTGTCCGTGACAACATATTCTGCGCGTTTCACTTGGTCGGCGTGCCGGTGCCCTTGGGCGAAGCACGTTAGCGAAGGGCGTCCTTGGATGCGTGGCGTCTGAAGGTGATGGGTCTTTGGGTCTGTCAAATCGAGGAGGACTCAAACTGGGAGCCGGATGGTGTAACACTCCAAGTCC
>NZ_CAJAXH010000189.1 GCF_903946935.1 uncultured Thiodictyon sp. | reverse complement strand
CCTCACGAAGGTTCACGCACGGGGCCTCGGACAGTAAGGGGACCGACGTGCTTTATACCCGGGCCACCTGGCGTTGTCCAGTGTTGCGGACAACCGCCGGTTGCAACAGAGAGTCCTGGCTAGAACGGTTCCGCCCTGGCGGCGACCCTCGGGCGCACCCGCCGGGCCGCAGCCGCTACGCGCGCGCCAACCGGCCGGCGAAGACCCGATAGGCCGGGTTGTCGGTCTCCTCCCAGTGAGGGTAGCCGAGTGCGTCCAAGGCCTGATGAAAGGTCACGCGCTCGGCGGCGGGCACCGCGGCCCCCATCAGCACCCGACCGTAGGCGGCCCCGTGGTTGCGGTAATGGAAGAGCGTGATGTTCCAGCGGTTGCCGAGTCCGGTGAGCAGTTCCAGCAAGGCCCCCGGGCGCTCCGGAAACTCGAACCGGAACAGGGTCTCGCCCGGGGTCTCGTCCGTCCCGCTATCGGTGATCCCCGGCGCATGACCGCCGACCATATAGCGGATGTGCAACTTGGCGGTCTCGTTGTCCGTCATGTCCAGCACGCCGAACCCCTGCTCGCGCAGTTGCGCGATCAAGGCCGCGCGCTCCGCGTCCCCGCGACCCAATTCCACCCCCACAAAGACCTGGGCGCGCTGGGGGTCGGCAAAGCGATAGTTGAACTCGGTGATCTGGCGCCCGCCGATCGTCCGGCAAAAGGCGAGAAAGCTCCCCGGCCGCTCCGGGATCTCCACCGCCAGCAGGGCCTCGCGCCGCTCACCCAACTCGGCCCGCTCGGCGACATGACGCAGTCGGTCGAAGTTCATGTTGGCCCCGCTCTCGATGGCCACCAGGTGTTCATCGCGACAGCCGGTGCGCTGCACATAGCGCTTCATGCCGGCCACGGCCAGGGCCCCGGCGGGCTCGGCAATCCCCCGGGTGTCGTCATAGATATCCTTGATGGCGGCGCAGATCTCATCCGCACTCACCAGCACCACCTCGTCCACCCGCGGCTGCGCGACCCGGAAGGTTTCCTCGCCGATGCAGCGCACCGCCACCCCGTCGGCGAATAGACCCACCTGGGGCAGCTCCACCCGACGGCCCGCCGCGAGCGCCGCGTGCAGGGTCGGCGCGTCCTCCGGCTCCACCCCGACGATCCGCACCGAAGGTGCCAGCCATTTCACATAGACTGCAATCCCGGCGATGAGCCCCCCGCCCCCCACCGGGACGAAGATGGCATGGGGTGGCTGCGGGTGCTGGCGCAGGATCTCCATGCCGATGGTACCCTGACCGGCGATCACCGCCGAGTCGTCGAAGGGGTGTACGAAGGTCAGGCCGCGCTCGGCCACCAGCTCCATCGCATGGGTATAGGCCTCGTCGTAAGAGTCGCCGTAGAGGACCGCCTCGCCGCCCAGGGCGCGCACGGCACGGACCTTGATCGCCGGGGTGGTGCGCGGCATGACGATGGTGGCGGCCATCCCCAGACGCGCCGCCCCCAGCGCGACCCCCTGCGCATGGTTGCCGGCACTGGCCGCGATCACCCCGCGGGCGCGCACCTCCGGGCTCAGGCTCACCAGCTTGTTGTAGGCGCCGCGCAGCTTGAAGGAGAAGACCGGTTGCAGGTCCTCGCGCTTGAGGAAGACCTGATTGCCCAGCCGGGCCGAGAGCTGGGTCGCGAGCGTCAGGGGCGACTCCTGCGCGACCTCATAGACCCGGGCCTTCAGGATGCGTTTGATATAGCTGTCGGGCATGCAAAATCTCAGTAGGATGAGGGGGTAGAGGGACAGCGGGGGCGAGGATGACCTCCAACCCGTCATCCCAAGCCCGGCAATTAATCACGCCAAGGCGCCAAGCTCGCCAATAAATACAATAGGATAGGCAAAATACCAATTCGTCCGCCGGGTTGATCGCGCAGGGCAGATAACGCGCTGAAAAACCTTGGCGAGCTTGGCGCCTTGGCGTGACAACTGCTTTTTCCAGGTTCACCCACACCGCTCAAGGGCGGCTATGATACGCCCTCTTTCAATAGACAGAATCAGCGAGAGCAATCCATGACCCAGGACGAACAAAAGAAACAGGCCGCCATCGCGGCCCTCGCCTATGTGGAAGGCGGCATCATCGGCGTGGGCACCGGCTCCACGGTCAACCACTTTATCGACGCACTGGCCACCATCAAGGGCCGAATCGAGGGCACGGTGTCCAGCTCCGAGGTGTCCAGCGCGCGGCTCAAGGCCCATGGCATCCCGGTCTATGACCTGAACGCGGTCGGCGATCTGGCACTCTACGTGGACGGGGCGGACGAGGCCAACCGGCAACTGCACCTGGTCAAGGGCGGCGGCGGGGCGCTGACCCGCGAGAAGATCGTCGCCGCGGCCAGCGCCCGTTTCGTCTGCATCGCCGACGAGAGCAAGCTGGTCGACGTGCTCGGACGCTTCCCACTGCCGGTGGAGGTGATCCCCATGGCCCGCAGCTTCGCGGCACGCCAACTGGTCCGGCTCGGCGGCACCCCGGTGTGGCGCGAGGGCTTCGTCACCGACAACGGCAACCTGATCCTGGACGTCGAGGGGCTTGAGATCATGGAGCCGGCCAAGCTGGAGCAGCAGATCAATAACATCCCCGGCGTGGTCACGGTCGGCATCTTTGCCCTGAGACCCGCCGATGTGCTGATCCTGGGCACCCCGAACGGCGCCCGGACGGTGGCCGCGGTATAAGCGCGCGCCCACGCGGGTGCCAGGCGATCCGATCCCCGATCCGATCCCCCATCTGATCAAGGTCAAGGCGCAGGCCCCGCGGGACACCGACCATCTCTCCCTTGCTGAAACCGCACCGTCACTGCCATGTCATCCGCCATCACCGATAGGTTCACCGCCGACCACCACCGCTGCGACCACCTGCTGGCCGAGTCCGAGCGCCGACTCGCCGCCGGCGACTGGCCCGCGGCCGGGGAGGCGACCGTGGGACTGGTCGCCGCCCTGGAGCGCCATTTCGCCGTGGAGGAGGCGACACTCTTCCCGGAGCTGGCACAGGTCTTTCGGGTGGCCGAGAACCCCATCGAGATCATGGTCGGCGAACACACCCAGATGCGGGCGCTGCTCCTGGACCTGGATGAGGCAGTCGCGGCCCGCGACCAGCCAGCCGCGCTCGGCATCCTGGAGACGCTGCACTTCCTGATCCAGCAGCACAACTGCAAGGAGGAGGGCATACTCCACCCCATGGCCGACGGTGCCCTGCCCGAGCGGGGCACGGCCATCGCCACGCGGCTCACCGAGGACTGACCATGCCCCCCCAAGTCTTGGATGTGCGCACCCTGCCCCCGCCCGAACCGCTGGAGCGCGCGCTGGACGCACTGACGAACCTGCCCAAGGGCGGGCGGATCTGGGTCCTGCACCGGCGCGAACCCTTCCCGCTCTATGACATGCTCCCGACCATGGGCTATTCGTGGCGCGCCCGGGGCCACGCGGGGCATTTCGAGATCCTGATCTGGGACAGCGCGGCACCGCCGACGCGCGCCGAGCTGTCCTGGAACCCGCCATGCTGAATACCCCGTGCTGAACACAGGGGGGCTGCGCCTCGACCAGGCCCCACCGGTAACCGCACCCTTCGCCTTCTTTCTGGCCGCCCCGCCCTTCGCGGTGGCCGCCGGGCTCTGGCTCGCCTGGGCCGGGGACGCCGCACTCGCCGCGCGCTGGACACCCCAGGCACTGGCACTGACCCACCTGATCGCACTGGGTTTTCTGAGCCAAATCCTCTGCGGCGCCTTGCTACAGAGGCCGCCGCTGCCACCGGCTACCTCGGCGTGCTGCTCAGTCAGTGCTATCTGCGCTATCGGGCGATGGCGCGGCGCTTCTGACGTTCTACTCCTTCTCAAACCCCTGACTCGTGAACTTCAACGTCCGGCAGTTCTCAGTCACCGTGCGTACCACATGGTCCGACGCGCCGGCCGGGATCGCTGCCTCCACCTCGATCGTTACAGTCACCGTGGTCCCGACCAGTCCCGCCAGGTGCGCGATGACCTCCTCGGCAATGCGGCCGGCGTCGCGGCCTACCCGGGTGGCGTCGAGCACCGCCGTGCCGTGGAAGCGTTTGGGTTTCGCCGCCGCGCCTTGGGGGTCGGGCGACGGGGTTCCGCCAGGTTCGGTAACACCCGTCGAGCCAGGGGGCGCTCCGCTACCGCCTTCCGTGGAAGTCCCAGGCAATGGACCAGGACCGGGAGTGATGACCGCCCGCTCGGTATCCATCTGCCGACTCGCAACGTCCGGCTTCACCACCAGGCCCGGCGCCTGGGCATCGAGGAGCGTTACCATCTGCCCTGCGCGCAAGCCCTGATAGCGGCCAGCGGCCTCATCGAAGGCATCGGCAAAACCGAAGCTGTCCTGCATCCAGGTCAGCAGGTTCATCCCGTCGCCGATGGCATGGAGCAGAACGCTCGGGTCCTTGAGCCGCGGCAGGTAGAGGTAGCGCGCGAAGTCCTCCACCAGTTGTTTGACCTCCACATGATCGCCGCGCCACAGCGGCACGCGGTCCAGTTCCATCTTGAGCCGCGTCGCGGCGAAGCTGGTCAGGTACAGCTCATCGGAGCGCAGTTTCTTGCTGGCGCGCATCGCCAACGCGTCGGTCCCGGTTAGGCGCAGGGCCTCCCAAGCGATGGGGACCTGCGGCGTCGCCTGTCCCGGCACCAGCAGCCACAGATAGGTCTCCGGCAGCCGTGCCGTCACGGTACCGTCGGCCGCGGTCCGCTGGGTCTCGGCCTGAGTGACCTGAAAGGGCGACAGGTTAAGGTCCTTCTGCTCGGTCAGGATCGATTCCCACGCCAGATACTTGCGGGCCGCCTCGTCCAAGTCCTGCAAACGGGTCTTGTCCGCCGCCAGGAACACCAGGGTGTTGCGGTAGAGACGCGGCGTGTTACCGCGCGACTCAAGAATCGCCTTGGCCGCCCGTTCGGCCGGGCTGTTGGCCTCTTTGCTGTACGGATGCCCGATGCCCAGCACCACCAGACGCGCATCCAGGTCGTCCGGCACATCGGCGCCACTGTGCGGCATCGGGTGGATGCGGGGGAAGTCGCCCGTGCGTTGCAGGTCCTTCTTCAGACGCTTCTCCAACTCGTGAGCGACCTTGTCCGGCTCACGCTTCAACTGCTCGGCGCGGTCCTCGGCCAGCTTGGTGACAGTCGGCTGGGTCGAATACCAGTAGTGCGGCCCGTCCTGATACAGATAGGTCGCCGCCGCCGCCATCCGGCGCAGGGCATCGCCGAACACGGCCGGGGACTCCCCGGGCATGACGCAGCCGAGCTTCACCCGTCGGTCCTCGATCCCCTTGTGCGCGGCGGCCGTGGTCGGTGCCGAGCCCAGGTAGATGGTGCGCGCCACCCGCCGACAGGCCGAGAGCTTGCCCAGGTTGGGCAGCTCGCTGTCCAGCTCCAGCGGCAAGGAGTTCGGCCCGTCCACGTCCTTCTCGATCACCGGCACCCAGTTGTCCGAGAGATAGCGCGTCAGCTCCGACTGCACGCGCGGATCGTCGATCGAGATATTGCCAGCCAGGATCAGCGGGTTGCGGTCGCCCTTCTCCCACAGGCTATGGATCACCGCCGCCATCAGTCGCAGCACGCCGCGGGTGCGTTGGAATTTCACCAGGGTCGACCAGTCGGTATAGAGCCGGTCGAAGATCTCCGGGTGGATCGGGTAGGCGGCCTTGATGCGGCCCTCGTAGTCCGACTCGCGGCACTCTGGCGGAAACTCCGCCTGCTGGGTCCGGTAGAACTCGGCGAAGGCCCGCGCCACCACATCGCGATCCTTGAACTGGGCCGGATCGGACAGCGGCTGAAACAGCCGCCGGCGCACGATCTCGAAGCCCTCCTCGGCACTGGCGGGTCGCCAGGAGGATTCCACCCGCCCCACCACGTTGCGCAACCGGTCCAGGGCCTCGCGCCCGCGGGTGCCCCCCACCTCCACGTCGTCAGAGTGCGAATGACCCGAGGTATCCGAGGCCGGCAGGCTGATGACCAGCAGACAGTGCTTCGCCAGTTTGGCCGATTCGGTCAGTACCTGGGCAAAGGTGAATTGGGTCTCGAAACCGCCGGCCGGCAGGCCTGTGCCGAGCGGGGTCGAAGCATCGCTCTGGTCGTGGAGTTGGCGCGCATAGGCCACCCACTCATCCACCAGGATCAGGCAGGGGCCGTACTGATTGAACAGCTCGCGCAGCACATCGCCGGGGCTGGTGGCGTTCTCATCGTCCGCCTGTACGCGGGCAAAGGCCGGCTTGCCGCCAAGCTGCCAGGCCAGTTCCCCCCAGAGGGTGCGGATCACGGTGCCGTCGGGCTTGACGCTCGGGTTCCCGGGCGAAATCTTGTTGCCCACCAGCACCACCCGGCGGGCGGTCGGCACCTGGCTGGCCCCGGCCGCGGCCATCACCGCGTCGATGCCGGGGAGTTCCGCAGGCGCGATGCCGGAGAACAGGTGGTAGAGCGCCAGCATCGAGTGCGTCTTGCCGCCACCGAAGTTGGTCTGCAACTGGACGACGGGATCACCGCCAGCCCCCGCAGCCGAAGGGGCGAGGCGCCGCAGGGCGCCCTCCAGCATCCCCTTGAGGCTCTCAGTGAGGTAGGTGCGGCGGAAGAACTCCACCGGGTCGCGGTACTCGGCCGTGCCCTCGCCCAGATGGACCTGCCACAGGTCGGCAGCAAACTCGGCCTGCTGGTACCGGCCGCTGGCTACGTCCTCGTGTGGCATCACCACCTCGCGCCAGGGCTTGAGGCTGCCCGTCACCCCGCTTTCGATGGCCTGGCTGACCGACTTGCGCTTCTCGCCGCGGGCCTGCTCGTCGAAGCGTACCCGCAACAGCTCCGTCTTCATCCGGTCCACCTCATCGGACTCGGGGGCCGAGACGGCGGACAACAGGCGCGCGGCGGAATCCAGGGCACGGTAGGCATCATCGCTGGAGAAGGGCTCCTGGTGCGCCCACCGGTTGCGCACGGCAATGATCTCGTTGACCAGGCTGCGCTCGGTCTTGCCGAATATCCGGCGAAAGACCTCGTTCCATTGGCGATCCATGATCACCAGCAGGGCGGCGACGTCATGCAGCGACTCCTCCTTGCCGGTGCCCAGGCGGGTATCGGACAGGACCTCCTTCGCCTCACCGGCCCAACCGTCCCCGTACTTCGCCTTCAATTCGCGCTCGACGAAGGGGCCGAGGCCGGCCTTCAGCAATTCCAGTGATTTTCCGACGCGTTCGTGATTGGTGATGGCCATGCTATTGGTCCCTGCCTTTCGCAATGAGGGTTCCGGAAGACCCCAACGGGGTCATACATACCAGCCCAGGGCAACGCCCTGGGTTGGCAATCCAATCAAGTCGAGCCCTGAAAGGGCGTGACATCATGCAGCGGCGGATCGCGCGCCTAACGATGTCACGCCCTTTCAGGGCTAGCGGATTAAACGACATGCCCCGGGGCGTTGCCCCGGGCTGGTATGTCTCGCCCCTTCGGGGCTAAAGCAACCTAGTCTGACTCCGACACGACGATTTCCACGGCACGGGTTAAGGCCAGGCATAGCATCCGGTTCTGGTCCAGATCTGCGCGCTGTTGCCCCTGGACAAAGGCCAGCGCCTCTTGCGCCGCCTCGATCATGTGGCCGATCCGCCAGCGATCATCCGGCGACATACTGCACCTGCGCCGTGCGCACCACCTCATCCCGGAAATAGTGGCTCAAGTCCTGCGGGGTGCGCAGATCGACCTTGCGCCCATCCAAAGCCTCAGATAACTCAATCTCGATCTGCGCCATGTCCAGTAAGGTCGTGCGTGCCTCCGGGAAGAACTCCACCAGCAGGTCGATATCGCTATCCGGCCGGGCCGTGTCTTTCAGGTGAGAACCAAAGAGCGCCAGGCGGCGAATACTGTGCCGCTCACAAAGATGGGTCAGGGTAGTCTCATCCAGTTTCGATAGCGGGTTCATGTGATCCTCCGGGCGGGACGGGCGGTTGGTAATATCCACTTATTCACTCCCAGCGTGCTCGACCGTCTGCAATTGCTGTAGCAGGGTGGGGACTGCGTCTTGCGCCGTTTTCCAAAGGATGTCCGCATCGACGTCGAAATAGGCATGAATAAGTCGGTGACGCATTCCGATGACTTCCTTCCATGGAATTTCTGATAGCGCTTCTTGCGTTTCCGTGGAGACATGGCTTGCGGCCTCGCCGATGATCTCAACGGCTCGCGTCAACGCGAGGCGCAGCATTTCGTCTTCATCGATGTCTTCCCGACGCCGGCCGGCGACGAAACGAGCAACGGACCCTGCCGCGCCGATCATGTGCCTGATACGCACCAAGTCATCCGCGTGCATATTGAACCTCCGCCGTTCGGACTACTTCGTCGCGGAAGTAACGCGACAAATCTCCCGCTGTTCGCAGGTCGACCTTCTTCCCCAACATTTCAGACAACTCGATCTCCATGCCAGCGATACCGAACAGCGAAGGGATATCCTGCGGGTCGAATTCCACCAGCAAATCGATATCGCTCTTCGGCGTCGCGGTACCTTTTAGCTGCGAGCCAAACAGCGACAAGCGGCGAATGTGATGCCGCCGGCAAAACTCCGTCAGGGCGTCTTGGTCAAGATTCAAAGCTGAGTGCATAGCGGCCTCTCTCGATGTGACGTCGCCGATGGTTATGCAAACAAATCGCCGGTGCCGGGTGTCATGGCGGGCGCCGACGCCTGGGCCAGCCGGGTGATCTCGGGCCAGCTCTGCACCAGACCGTTGTAGGCCATGGCCTCGTTTGCGCGCTTCTTGCGCTCGCACAGGGTGTAGAGGCGGTAGCACAGTTCGCGGGCGGTCTCGGCCTGGCTGCCGAGCTTGGCGACCAAGATGGCCGCGGCGCCTTCGCCGCCAGACTCAAGCACGCGGATCAGTTGGTGGACCATCTCCCAAACGGTCAGGCGCTTGTCGGTCGTCGGGTCCCAGTCGGCGGGCAGCTCGACGGGTTTCAGCAGGCGCACCTTGCCGGCCTTGGAGACCAGAATACCGGCCTCGACCAGCCCGGCCACGGCGGTGTTCTTGGACTTGGAGAGTTGTTCGGCGACCCCGTAATCGCCCTCCGCAAAACCGGTCTGCTCGAACCAGGTCAGCGCCCAACGGCTGTCGGCATCGAAATCGCCCTCCTGCTCGGCCAGGGCCTCGTCCAGGGTCTGGTTGATCAGCGCCAGCGCGGCACGGACCGGGATCGCATTGCCCTCGGCGTCGAGCACTTTGGCATAGCGGGTATAGACGGCCATGCCGGGGCCGATGGCCGCCTGGGCCAGGTCGACCGGCGCGATGTTGCCCTTCTGTAAGTGCGCCAGCGCGGCCGGCAATTCCGCCTTGAGTGCGGCGACAAACTCGCGGCGGGTGGCGGTGGGGGCATCGGCAGGGCGTTGGCGGCAGACGAGGACGATGCTGGAGGCCAGCGCATTGGTCCCGGAGCCGATCATCCGGTTGCCCAATTCAGTACGCATTGGCCAGGTGCCGGTGATGGCAAAGCCGGCCTCGATTACGGCGGCCAGGAATGTATCCCAGCCGGTGTTCGTGGTGCCGTCTTCGCCGTCGCTTTCGGCCTGCTTGAATGCGTAATAGATGGTGACCGGGAAGGCTGGATGGGCCTGTTCGGCTAGCCGGCGCATCGCCTGCGTCATACCGTCGAGAAAGAAAATTTCGGCCTTAACCTTGCTGCCGTGTCGGTAAGGAGTGGCAACCAGTTCTTCCGCCTTAGGGACAGCGAGCGTAGCGAAAAGATCGGGGAAGATAGGTTTCAGTGAGCGCCGCAGCCAGACATAGAAGAAGTCAGACAGGTCTGCGTAGCCGATATTGTCGTAATAGGGTGGGTCGGTGGAGACAACCTTGTCGGCGCAAATGCTCTGTGATGCCGCATCTGCAAGTGAAGCGACCCCGGTTCCGGAGAGGGGCAGCCGTTCCAGCACATCCGCGACTCTCCCTATGGCGCTCGCAACGCTCGCCGCGATTTCCGATAACGGATTGGCCTCGGCGTAGTCCCAGGTCATAGGAATAGCCTGGCGCGAAAAGACGTTGCGCACCGCCGGCTTGCGACCCTGTCCATCTCTCAAGTCCCACGAGCAAATGCTTGAGCAGCGATCAGCAAGGCGTGAAATGGTAAAGGCGAGTGTCGCCCCAACCGCTTCGCCATAGGCAGTTGCGCCAGTCCCACCAGCAGCAAGAGACGTGCCGTCTACCGGTAGACCAGCAGAAAGCGCATCACGCCCTGCCCTCTCGCAAACCGTCTGTACGACATCGGAGAAGGTGGTCAACGCCACGAGTTGGCGGGCGGTGAAAAGGTCACCCCAAGTGGTCAATCCATAGGGCGTGCAGTTACCGCCAGTCATACGGGTGGGAATATCGGCTGCGGGTTTCCACGTCGGCGACGCGGTGAGGGCGATGACTTCCATTTCAGGTGTCGGTGCGAGATAAGCCCGCCCGTGATCACCCTCGGCAACGATGGCCATCAGCCGCGCACCCATGCGTCCGGCCTTGCCTTCGATCTTGATGTAGTCGCCGGAAATCGGCGCCCCCGACATCAAACATGTAAAGTTCGCACGCGCCAGCTTAGTTCCGCTCTTAGCCGCCGCCATTCGCTCCGCGGTAGTAAGTCGGTCTTCAGGGAGACCGCTCGCGCTGAAGCTCGACTTAGAGCAGATCGTGAAACGATAGCCGCCATCGTCGATGATCGGTTCTACCCATGCCTCGTTATCTTTCTTGGTTGATAGCAAGAAGCTGGATGCGAGCGGAACGTCCACGTCAGCAAAGGCCGGATTCGGGCTCTTCACCGTGCGCGCCCAGAGCCAGGCGATTACGGTGAGGTTCTGCCCTATATACGGCTTGAGATCAGGACGCGCGGGCGGGACGCCCGCGCTCCCAACCATATCGGCAGTGACCTCGATCTTGGGATAAAGATGCCCAATTCGCCGCTCCGCCTCATCCCGCATCCACTGCCCATAATAACGCACGTCCTCGGCCAGCCCCTGCGCCCCCTTCCACTCCCGCTCAAACAACTTGCCCTGTTTCGGTCCAGATTTGCCGGCCCCCGGACCCTCCGGCCGCACCGGCGCCCGCCCGGCAAATCTGGAAGGGATCTCAATCATCGCCTTATTGATCAGCACCGCTACCGGGTTGAGATCGCTGGCATAGCTCTCGAGCCCCAACCGCTGCGCCTCCAGCGGCAATGACCCACCCCCTGCAAAGGGATCGTGAAAGGCCGGCAGCTTATAGCGGTCGAACAGTTCCTTGGCGCGCGGATGATCGGCATTCTCGGCGCAGGTATAGCGCCAGCTCTGCCAGATCTCGTCACGCGCCCGCTGCAACACCGTCTCGTTGGTGGTGTTCTCCCACAGCACCAGGTCCTCAATGATGCGGAACAGCCGCTGCCGCTCCTTCTCCTGCGCCTTCTCGGTCTTGAAGAGGTCCGGATGCGCCGACGGGTCATCGACCATCTGCGCAAAGATCACCGCCCGCGCCGCCGCCAGCGGCCGGCGCGCCCACCACAGGTGCAGCGTGGATGGATGCCCATGGCGGATGGACTTCTCCCGCGCGGATGCCTTGTTGATCGCCTCCAGCGGCAGCGCGACCTCGATCAGTTTTTTCTTGAAGGTCATTTGGTTCCGATGATCTGAGCGATCCGTGTTTCAAGTGACAGGATGTCATCCGGGCACTTCTGCCGGAGCCGTTGACCATACCGTTGCGCGGCCTCCAGACCCAGGGTCTTGCGGCCCTCGCCCGGCTCGGCGAGTAGCCCGCGTTGTTCGGCGATGGGTTGGAAGTATTTCTCCTTGGGATCGCGCTCCGCGCGGATGGCCTGCCAGGACCAGGCGGTCGGCAAGTCCAGCCCGGCGAGCACCCAGACCTCGATCTCCTGCCAGGCATGCTCGGCCAGCAGGACCTTGCCGGACGGCAGATGGTCCTTCATCGCCTTTTCGATGTTGTCGAGCCGCTTGCGTCTGTCGGTATTGCCGTCCCGATCGACGCACAGCAGGAAGAGGTCCACCATGCCGCGGTAGCGTTCGATGATCTTCCTGATCTGGTCGTGATTGAGTGCCTGATCGATGCCGCCCAGCAGAGGATCGGTCAGCACCTTGATCTTGCTCTTGGGCCGGTCGAGATAGGTTAGCATGGCCTCGATGATGGGCTTGAGCATGTACTGATCCTTGCGGAAGTCCTCGGGGATGATCAATACCTTCATGGTGCCGGCTCATCGTCGTCCGCGGAGAAATAGACGGCGTCTTCCAACCAGCCGGTGGAATGCAGCTTGGCCAGATCCTGTTTCGCGATGAGATCAGCCGCGCCGGGAATGTCCAATATCCGAACGATGCGCCCCTCATTGTTGCCGGGCAGGCGGTAAACGAGCGAGGCGTTTTCCAGGGATTTGCGATCCAGCAGGGCAAGCAACTCCGGCGAGTGGGTGGTGGCGACCATCTGCACCCAGCCCCGCTCGGCCTGGCGCTCGATCAGACCCAAGAGCAGGTGCAGCCGCGCCGGATGGATGCCATTGTCCAGCTCCTCGAAAAAATAAAAGCGGGAGGATTCCGGGCCGAGCAGGGCCGCAATCATGGCCAGGAAGCGCAAGGTGCCGTCTGAGGCGCTGTAGGCGGATATCGGCACCCCGCCTTTCTCGATCAGGCTGACCAAGATGCGGCCTTGCTGGTCGCCCGGAAACGCGAAGTCCGTTGCGTCCATGGGCGTCAGCTCGGCGATCCAGGATGCGAGGGCCACCTTCAACTCGGGCTTGGTACAGATGCTCTGCAAGACAGAGGATAGGTTCTCACCCTTGTCGCCCAGGACGGTCTGGCCCGGCAGCGAGGGGCGGCGCAGGGCGTCTGGATCAAGGTCGAGAAAGCGCATGGATGCTAGTTCGGCGAGCGCTGTTTTCGCGTGAACCTTGGCCTCTTTGACCCGCGCCTTATCGGCGACCTGGCCCAAGGCAGGGCGCACGCTCAGGCAATTGAGCTTTTCGCCATACGCGCCGCGGTGGCCGCCCTTCATCATTCGGACCGGCAGGTGGTCCGGGTCATGGGGTACTGACAACAATGGATCGCCCGACGGGTGAGAGTCAAACACCGTAGTGGGACCGAATTTCAGTCTCTCACGTGTCACTCTCGCGGGCTTCCCATTATCTCCAACGTTGACCTTGATCGAATACTTGTACTCGATCGCTGCCAAGTCGGTACCGCCCAGATCTTCTGCGACCTGGGCGCTGGGGCGCCGAGTGATAAAGCTGATATGCAGTGAGAAATCGGTTGTTCCGTCAAAGGCCGCTTCCCGGGTCCCGCCGCGAATGCCGCGCCACTGCAAGACCCCGCCCTCACCCCATTTCTCGCCGATAATCTCGGCCAAAGAGTAGCCGCGCGCAACGCCGTGCAGGAACCGAAAGGCATCGCGTACGTTGCTCTTGCCGGCCGCGTTGGTACCGACCAGCAAGGTCAAAGGCCCCAGTGCGACGGTGGCGTCGCGGAAATTCTTGAAGCCATTTAGGCGCAGCGTGGTCAGCATGTTGGAATCGATCCGGTCACCGTCGAAATGGGGTGCCCCCTCAGGGCATGCAGTAACTCAGCCCGGCACTTGCGCCCGCGCGAGCAGCTCGCCAAACCCATAGTTTACGCTGGTCACGCCAAAATCCGGCTCCCGCTGGAAGGGCTGGCGCAGGTAGTGGACCCGGTGCCGGTCGTCGTCCAGAAATTCCACGATGGCGAGGATGAAGTCATCCGGCTTGTTGAGCGAGTAGAGGATCTCGTTGCGCGTCACGGTGATGGTCGGGGCGCCGGAGACCCGGCCTTTCACCTCGATAAAGCGCAGCCGGCCGGTGCCCGGGACGCGGCTCTCGATGTCGTAGCCGAGTTTGTCGAACTCCCGGTCGGTGGGATCGAAGCCGAGGCGGCGCTCGATGTCCATGACGATGGCGCGGGCACGGGCGGCGCTCGCCTGGGTGTCTGGGAGCGCGGGCGTCCCGCCCGCAACCTGCCCGGTCATGGCCTTGATCAGCCCGATCGGCACCACCAGCAGACCACCGAGCACCACCGGCGGCAGGGGCGAGAGTTGGGCCTCAAGCCTCAGGTCTTCCAGCCGCTTTTGCAGCCGCCCTTGCAGCAGGTCGGCCCGTTTGCGCGCCTCGCCGGAGTTGAGCCGGGCGTTGGGCTTGCCGGCGGTCTCTTGGAGCTTCAACTCCTCGGCGCGGTGGTCCCAGTAGGTGATCTCCTTGGTGAGGCGATCCTTGACCGCCGCCTCGGTCTTGGCGATGAGGTCGAGCTTGCCGCCCCGCACCTCGGCCAGGTGTTCCGGCACGACCTGGGCGATGGCGTAGCCCTGGACTTGCTGCTCAATGGTTTGACGCGCGGGCGGGACGCCCGCGCTCCCGTGAATCCACTGGCACTCGGGCCGGTCGAGGATGGTGTCGCATCCCGGTTCGCCGGCCGCCAGAGGGCGGTAGTCGAGATAGGGCGCGTAATGGATGTGGCGGGTGGTGCCGTCGGCGTCCTGCTCCACATAGAGCATCCGCTTGGAAACGACCCGGCGCTCACCGGCGCGGGTGAGCCCGGCGTCCTGGATGGCGTGCTCCAGATAGAACAGCACCCGCGGTTGGGTACCGGGGTCGCGCTCGTCCACCAGCACCGTGCCGCGTTTCAGCAGGTCGCGGTTGCGCTCCAGGGTGAGGTCGATGACGGCATCGAGCAGCGGGTGGCCGGGGCAGACGAAGGCGGCCAGCGGCTGGCCCTGGGGCGCCACCAGGGTCTTGTCGAAGGCGATGCGCTCGTAGCGCGGCAGCACGGGCTCGCCGATGCCGATGAGGCGGTCGCGGTGGCGCACCGGGGCCGGGACATGGCTGATCTCGTAACGGCGGGTCTCGCGTTGCTTGGCGGTGCCGCCGAGCCGCTTGAAGGCCTCGTGGAAGAAGGACTCAATGTAGTGCGGTTGCAGGCGGCGGGCGTCGGCGCGCTCCATATCCTCGCGGATGCGCCGCACTCGGCTCGCGTCCATCGCATCGTGGGCAAGCACACGCTCTTCGATCAAGTCTTGCAGGTGGCCCCGGTCCAGGGTGGTGTCGAGCACCGTGGTGAGGAAGGCCATGACCTCGGGCTGTTCGCCGTGGCGGATGGCCTCGATCAGCAGTTCGCGCAGTGACTTGCCCTCGAACTGGAGCTTGCCGAGTACGTCGAACACCTGGCCGCCCAGGGCCTGGCGCGCCTGTTCAAGCTTTTCCAATAGCTTGCGGTAGACGTCGCCCTCGCGGGTCTGCTGCGCGACCAGGTTCCACAGGTGGCAGACCTCGGTCTGACCGATGCGGTGGATGCGCCCAAAGCGCTGCTCCAGCCGGTTGGGGTTCCAGGGCAGGTCGTAGTTGACCATCAGGTGGGCGCGCTGGAGGTTGATGCCCTCACCGGCGGCGTCGGTGGCCAGCAGGACCTGGACGTGCGGGTCGTGCTTGAAGGACTCCTGGACCTTGAGGCGCGCTTCGCGGCCGATGCCGCCATGGATGATGACCACGGTGTCGCTGCGGCCCAGGAACTTGGCGATGCGGTCTTCCAAGTAGTTCAGCGTGTCGCGGTGCTCGGTGAAGATGACCAGCTTCTGGTGCGGCGAGGGCTTGGGCGGCGGGATGGCGCCGGCGCCATAGGGGACCTTGGGCTCTTCGATGCGGTCTCCCAAGGCGGCCGGGGTGAAGACCTCACCGAGCAGGCTAGCCAGTTCACGCCACTTGGTGTCGGTGCCGCTGCGGCGCACTGCCAAGGCCTGGGCTTCGAGGTGCTGGAGGGTGTCGATCTCGCGGCAAAGTTCGGCGATGGAGCGCGCGGCGGTGGCCTGGTCGAGGATTTCTTCCTCGGCCGCTGTAACCTCGTTGTCGGGCGCTTCTTCCAGGTCCTCAATGTCGTCGGCGTCCAACCCAACAGCGGCGGGCGGGACGCCCGCGCTCCCCCCGCGCTGGAGCACTTGCAGTTCACGCAGCCGGCCATCGAGCCGTTCGCGGCGGCGGCGCAGGGACTGGTAGATGGCCTCGGGCGAGGAGGCGAGACGCCGTTGCAGGATGGTCAGGGCAAAGCCGACGGTGCCGGCGCGCTTGTCGTTCTCCAGGGCCTCGGCGCGGTTGAACTCCTCGCGCACATACTCGGTGACGGCCTGGTAGAGCGCGGCCTCGGCGTCTGAGAGCTTGTAGGGCACGGTGTAGGCGATGCGCTCGGGGAACAGCGGGGTGCCATCGAACGTGAGCAGGCTTTCCTTGACCATGCGGCGCATCAGGTCCGAGCAATCGGCGGTATGCACACCGTCGCGGAAGCGCCCCTCGAAGCGATCTCCATCAAGGAGCGCCATGAAGAGCTGGAAGTCCGCCTCTTTGCCGTTATGCGGCGTGGCCGACATCAGGAGGAAGTGCCGGGTCAGGGTCGAGAGTAACTGCCCGAGACGGTAGCGCTTGGTGTATTTGACCTCGCCGCCGAACACCGTGGCCGACATCTTGTGGGCCTCGTCGCAGACCACCAGGTCCCAGCGACAGTCGGGCGCCTGAAGCTTCTGCTGCACGTCCTCGTTGCGCGAGAGCTTGTCCAGGCGGGCGATGACCAGGTTGGTCTCCAGGAACCAGTTACCGGTGCGCGCCGCCTCCAGCTTGTCGTTGGTGAGGATCTCGAAGGGCAGGTGGAAGCGCCGATACAGCTCGTCCTGCCACTGTTCGGCCAGACTGCCGGGGCAGACGATCAGGCAGCGTTGCAGGTCGCCGCGGGCGACCAGTTCCTTGATGAGCAGGCCCGCCATGATGGTCTTGCCGGCGCCGGGGTCATCGGCCAGCAGGAAGCGCAGCGGTTGGCGCGGCAGCATGGCCTCGTAGACCGCGGTGATCTGGTGCGGCAGCGGATCGACCATTGAGGTATGCACCGCCAGCACCGGGTCGAACAGGTGGGCCAGGCGGATGCGGTGCGCCTCCGACACCAACCGGAACAGCGCGCCGTCGCCGTCGAAGCTCCAGGGGCGGCCTTGCTCAACCAACTCCAGACGCGGTTCGTCGTGGCGGTAGAGCAGTTCGTTGGCCACCTTGCCGGCCGGGGTCTTGTAGGTCAGCTCCAGCGCCTCGGAGCCGAACCACTGGACGCTGACGACCGTCACCAGGGCATCGGGGATGATGCCGCGGATGGCCTCGCCGGGCTTAAGTTGTTCGAGCTGCATCGTCGGGTGCTGCGTCTTTATCCTTAGCGTTTATATTAGTCTCGCACGATTCACATACACCTGCTCGGAGACGAGAACAGTGAGGATTTGTTGCGCACCACACAACGCGCTAATCTGACGCCGATGCACAGTCCCACGCCCCCCTGCGAGTCCAGTTCCATGCCGCCTGAGCCAAACATCCTGCTGGAGGTCCAGTCACTCGTGCGCAGTTTCCCCGGCGTGCGCGCGGTGGACGGCCTGAGTTTCCAAGTCCAGCGCGGCCAGTGTTTCGGCCTGCTGGGTCCCAATGGGGCCGGCAAGACCACCACGCTCCAGATATTGGAAGGGATCGACCAGCCGACCTCGGGCCAGGTGCTGTTCCGCGGCCGGCCACTGGACCCGAACTATCGCGAGGCGATCGGCGTCCAGTTCCAATCCACCGCGCTCCAGGATTTTCAGACCGTCGGGGAGTGCCTCAAGACCTTCGCCAGCCTCTACAGCCGCCACGCCGACCGCGGCACGCTGATCGAGATGTGTAATCTCGGCGAGATCCTGGACCGCGACACGCGCGTACTCTCCGGCGGCCAGCGCCAGCGGCTGCTGCTCGCGCTCGCACTGGTGAGCGACCCGGAACTGATCTTTCTCGACGAACCCACCACCGGCCTTGACCCCCAGGCACGACGCAATTTCTGGGACCTGATCGAGACCGTGCGCCGCCAGGGTAAGACGGTAGTGCTGACCACCCATTACATGGAGGAGGCCCAGCGCCTGTGCGACCAGGTGGCCATCGTCGACCGCGGGCGCATCGTCGCCCAGGGGGCACCGCTCGCCCTGATCGGGGAGCATTTCCCGGCGGCCATCATCCGGCTGCCGGTCGAGGCCTGGCCGGATAGCGCCCCCTTGCCGGCAACCGCCGCCACCCGCGGGGCCAAGATCGAGCTGCCGGTCGACGATGTCGCCGCCACCCTGTTGCACCTGGGCCGCATCGGCGCCGACCTGACCGGGCTGCGGGTGGACGTGCCCAACCTGGAAGACGTCTTTCTCAAACTGACCGGACACTCACTGCGGACCTGAGGCCAGGCGCGGCGCGGGGGGGCCGACGCAGGCGCCGCGCTCTGCGGTGCCACCTGAGGGCGGCGGGGTTTGGTCTCTGCGAATACCGGCCCCATCTGGGCTTTTGTTAACCGGCGAACCTTCATGGGGTACACTATGGCTTCTGATATCGGCGCAATGTTATCTTCGCTCAAGAACCGACCGCTTTCTTATAAGCTCAATCTGGCCGCAGGGAGCCTCGGCTTGATCGTCACGGTCGCCATCTTCATCGGCGCCGCTCGCAACCTGGAGCTATCCGGTGTCGCGCCAAGCAGTAGCCTACCGACGCCGGCCCAACTGCGTGCTGAAACGGCCAGCCTGCGCGCCGAGATGGAGAAGCTCGCCGCCGACCTCACGTCCATTCAAGCCGATCTGCGCAACGTCGCCGCGTTACCCAAGGAGACGAAGATTGGCATTGCGCAACAACAGACTCAAAAGGCGCTAAGAGAGCTCGCCGAACGCCAGGCAAGGCTCGAGCAGATCATTGTCGCCAACCCGGTGAAGGCGCTGGAGATGTCAGTGTTGCAGCGTGACCTGGAGAACGTGAAGGCCACCCAACAGTCAAGTCTCAGCGCGGTCAAGGTGACCGTGGACCGCGTCTCCGGTCTAACCAAATGGGCGCTGGCCGCCATGGCGCTCTGCATCGTCCTTCTCGCCTTCAGCAACACACTAAGGGGCAAAGATAATTAACAGAGCGTCGGGGCCGCACTGAGGTTAGTTGCGCGCTGGCCGCGAGCGCCAGGTCAAGAGCTAAACGCCGAGACCAACTGAGCCCAGAGACCGGGCGGCTGGGGGTTGGCAAGATCTGGGCTGGCGACCCGCGCGGCACCCGCGCGCTTGACCAGGATAGGATCCCCGAGCTGAATACGGTCGAAGAGCAGCCGCGCATCCTCGTACCTTAGGCGGATACAGCCGTGCGAGTCGGGATACCCGGGCACCCAGCCCTCATGGACGAAATAGGGGCCGCGGAATTGGAGTGAGTAAGGCATCGGCGTTGGCTGATTAAAATCATTGGTATACTTGCCTGAACGCTTATCGATCTGCTTAGTGAGGACGCGGTAGTCCCCGGTAGGCGTCGGATGCTGTGCGTTGCCGGAGGAGACCGGTCCACTCAGCACGGTCTGACCGTCCTCCACATACTCGAAGGTCTGGGTATCGATAAAGACGGTCAAGTCGCGGCTCTGCGCCGGGGGCAATTGGTAACGGTGATCGTTGGCCGGCTTCACCGGCGGGGTATTCTTGACCAGAGCAACGACGTTTTCGTCGACCACCGCGGAATCGGTTTGCGCTGGCGGCGTCGGCACCTCGCCGTCACGCGATACCAGGGCGCAACCGCCGTTCAACAAGGCGCCCAGCAAGGCGCACGCCAGGGCCGGCGGCAGAAAGGTCTGTCTTGGGTTATGCATTGTTCAATTTCACCTCTGGTGGCATACCGGGCCCGGTCTGGACAGGGGCAGGCCGGTCATCTGGAACTGAGTCGGCAATCGAACCATTCGTCGCAGCGCTAGCCGCGGTGCCGGCCGACCGTGCGGTCCATGAGATCACACCCCCGGCGGGCCGGCCGGTGCATCGGTGCGTGTCCAACCGCACCGACGCATGGGCCCACTCGGCCTACTATTGGCCGGTAGCCCCACACACGAGGGCCCCCTGCATCCTCACCTTGGACACACTTCGATGAAACTCACCACAATCTCTGTACTCGCGATGGCCCTCGCCGCCCTGCCCGGTTGCGGTACCACCACGGCCGAGCGCGTGGGCAGCGGGGCCGCCGTGGGCGCCGCCTCCGGGGCCCTCGTCGGCTCCATGAGCGCCAACGCCGGCAAGGGCGCGCTGATCGGTGCCGGCGCTGGCGCCCTCGGCGGTCTCCTCATCGACCAGGGGACGAACCAGACCAACCGGACCTACAATCGTAACCAGTAGGCCCGCGGTCGTCGCCAGGGCATGCGCGTCCGGCCCGACCGCCGGGGCGCCTGCTAATCTCACCTGAATTTCTGCCTGGCGGCAAGCGCGATCACCTGGATCGGTTGGGTGACAGAGGACTGGCAAGCTCGGGATTGGCGACCCGCGCCACCCCCTCCTGTTTGACCAAAATGCGATCCCCGAGCTGAATGCGATCGAAGAGCAAGCGGGCATCCTCGTAACGCAGGTAGATACAGCCGCGCGAGCTCGGATACCCAGGCACCCAGGCCTCATGGACAAAGTAGCCACGGTAAAACCGCAGCGAGTAGGGCATCGGCGTCGGCTGATTGAAATCATTCCTATATGTCCCTGAGCGCTTATCTATTTCCTTGCTCAGGACGCGATAGTCCCCAAGCGGCGTCGGGTCTTGCGCCGTCCCGGAGGAAACCGGACCACTCAATATGACCTGACCGTCCTCCACATACTCGAAGGTCTGGGTGCCGATAAAGACCGTCAACTCACGGTTAAGCGCCGGGGGTAGTTGGTAACGGCGATCATTGGCCGGCCGCACGGGGGGCGTATTCTTAACCAGCTGGGCCGCCTTGTCGTCGGCTGTTCCGGAGCCGGTTGATACCGGCGTGGCCTGAACATCGCCGACCTTGGTCTTATGGGCGCAACCGGCGCTAAACAAGGCGCCCATCAGGAGCCCAACCAGGGCGAGCAGCAAAAATTTCGGTTTCGGGTTATGCATGGCTTTTTCTCACTATTCTCCTGCTCACGCGCTGAAGCTGCAAAAGTATTCCCGTAGGATGGGTTGAGCGCAGCGAAACCCATCGTCAGCGCTTCGGTCAAACCTTGATTGCTGGGTTTCGCTGCGCTCTACCCAGCGGATGCATGGATTGGTGCGGCGGCGAAAACTCGTGACGGCGGCGATGGCTGCAAGCTGCCCGTCGATCATTGCTCACACGAGAAGTCCCGCCCGGTTTCCAGCGAACGCAGGCTGGCAACCTCTTGATCATCCGTCCGCCTAGAAGCGCTTGGGCCAATCGGCAAGAACATCGAGATACCCGGTTGGCTTGGGCGCTACCGCAAACTCGGCGGCGATCAGCCCTTTGGATGCCCCCGTCCACCGGTCGCCCGGGCGGCGACCGGCTCAGTTCGCGGATTCGGGACTGCGCTGCGGATCGATCAGTGCGGTCAGGCCGTCGGCATCAAGCAGGCCGTCGATCCAGGCATCCAACTGGGTGATCGGAGCGGTCGCGATGCGCCCTTATGCCCCTATGCTATTAGGTCGGCGCCCACAGGTCATCGAGACTGATCGTCACCGCCGCGAAGGGTGCAACCAGCACCTGCGCACCGCCGGCAAAGCGCCCGATCTCCACCCAGGCGCCTGCCTCCAGGGCATAGGCTTCAAGCGTGTGGGCGATCGGGTCAATCAACCAGGCGTGGCCGACCCCGTAATGCGCATAGATCGGCATCTTGACCTTGCGGTCTTTACTCTCGGTCGAGGGTGAGAGAATCTCACACACCCAATCCGGGACCACCAGTGCCCGGTGTTCTGCCTTCGGCAACTGCGGCAGGCGTTCGCGTCGCCAGCCAGCGAAGTCCGGGACATCCACTTCGGTGTCACGGATGAAATGAAGTTCAGGTTCGACCACGATCAACCATCCGCCGGGGCCGCCGCGGCCCCGCTGAAACGGGTTCACCAGTTCGCCGGCAAGCGACGTCTCGGTAAAACCATGCTCCAGGCTGGGGCGCGGCTGGGTGTAGAGCTGACCGTTCAGGATTTCCCCGGTCAGCCGTTCGGGCAGGGCCTCAAGCTGCTCATACAAGGTCGGCCGCGGTTGTGGACGCGCGCTCATGGTGGGCTCCTCATGTGGTTACGCCGCAACGCTAGCCCCGGTCTGCGGCACTGTCAACCGACCGCTTACTCTCGTTCCCACGCTCCGCGTGGGAATGCGGCCCCGGCCGCTCCAGCGGCCTAAATCTGGTATAGGACCCTCGTCTCTTATACCCGCCCCGTTAGTCCACAGTAAATCAGTTTTCGACTTGGAGATCGAGATACCCATCGAAATCATCAGTGTTGCGTGTAACCAGAATCAGACCATTGAAAACCGCGATGGCCGCAATCTGCCCAGCGACTATTGGCCCCACGAGAAGTCCCGCCCGGTCTCCCGGGAACGAAGACTCGCAACCTCTTGATCGGTCAGCGACTCACACCCCTCCGCCTGCAAGCGTTTGCGCCAATCGGCAAGAAAATCGAGATACCCGCTTGGCTTGGGAGGTATCGCGTTAAGCCGATTGAATTCCCGCTCTGACAGGATCACCGCCACCCGCTTACCGCGGCGGGTGATATGCACCGGCTCACCCGCCTCGGCCCGCTGTACCAAGCTCGGCAGCCACGCCTTGGCATTGACGATCGATGTATCGGACATTTGCTAGCTACCTTGGTCTGTTGTTATCTGCTCGGTCGTGCTGCGCCCGCGTGGGTCAGGGTCAGGCGCCCGAGTTCACTCAGTTCACTAACTATGTATAGCAGAATAATATGGCATCTGGACAAATTGAATTATAATAAATTTTTTTTATTTTTTTTCCGTTGACTGTCTATAATTTATGCAAGAGTTAAGCAAATTATCCGAGGTGGATCATGAAGCCGAGTTGGATGTCGGAT
>NZ_CAJAXH010000188.1 GCF_903946935.1 uncultured Thiodictyon sp. | reverse complement strand
TCCCGTCATGTTGGAACTCGCAAATCTCAGGTCTTCGATTTGCGTGGGAAGCAAAGGCAGCACAACCGTTTCGGTCTCGGATAACATAGATGCACTTGGTGGGTCGATCTGTTGGGAACATTGCTATTCTAGCAGGGAAACTATTATATGGAAATCGCCTTACCATAACCCGAGGAGAATCAGCGATGACAAAACTGGGGCACCTGCTCCTCGTTTGGATGACGGCCGCCGTGCCGGTCGTGGCACAGGCCGGTGACTTTGCCGATGGGCTCGCCGGTGGACCGGACTTCTGGGAGGTCACGGGTGTCCCGCGCGGCGACACCTTGAACCTGCGCGCCGGTCCCTCGCCCAAGGGCCGCGTGGTGGCCGAACTCGCCAACGGCACGGTCATGCGCAACCTCGGCTGCACGATGGCGCGCGGGCAACGGTGGTGCCAGATCGCGCGGCCGAACGACGCACGCGCCAAGGGGTGGGTCGCCGGGCGTTACCTGCGCGAATCGAGCTATCAGCCCTAGCCGGATTGCTCAAGAGTCTCACGCCAAGGCCGCCAAGCTCGCCAAGTGCATGAGCTGCTGCTCAAGCGGATGAATTCCTCGCGCAGGCCGTCCAGGGCCAGTTTTTCGCTCAGGGCCTGCTCGCTGGATTGGACAAAGGCAACTCCTTCCGCACTCAGACTCAATGCGCTCTGGCGCAATGCGTGCTTTCTGCGAGCGTCCTGTTTCGCCTCGTCGGTGCCTGCGGATTCCAGTGCCTCGAGGGCCTGACGAAACGCCTTCTGCTCACTCGCCAACTGTCCGACCACCCGGGCCTTTGCATACACAAATGACGATTGCCGCAGCTCATCCGTTTTCGTGGCGGCCTGCTGCGACTTGAGCTGTCTCGCCAGCGCCTCGACCATCTCAAGCGGAAACGGCGGCGGGGTCGCAAAGCCGGTCCAACTGTTGAATTCTTCCTGGAGCTGGGTCTTTTCTTCCCGTACCGCCTGCGCCTCATCGACGATTTTGAGATGACGTCGACCCACCTGAATGCGCGCCTGCAGCAGATTGACCCGCTCTTGCAGCCCCTGTTCGTCCGACTCGCTTGCGCTGCACATCGGCGCCAGCGAGGGCCTGATTCGCCTCGGCGAGCTGTTTCGTGGCCTCCTCGATATGCGCGGCGACGCGCGCGCGCTCACGAGGGGGTAAGTCGGCTGCACCCTGCCCTGCCAGTTGGGTAGAATCCTAACCATGAAGGTCCGCTCCGCACTGCATCTGTGCTTCGTCGCCATCGTGGCCACCGCGGTGCTCGCGTACTGCGCCGCCCCGGCGGTGCTTGGGCTATTGGGGTCCGGGATGATCGGTTGGCGACCGGCGAAGGTCAAGCGCCCCGGCGTGCAGATCGTCGGCCCGTTCTCGGAGGGGCTCGCGCCCATCAGGGAATCGGACCATTGGCGGTTGGGATTTATCGACACGAACGGGGCTGTCGCGATCCAGCCGCGCTACTTCGCCAGCGGTCAATTCGCGCAGGGATTAGCGCCGGTGCAGGTCGAGGCCAACCGCGCCTGGGGGTTCATCGATCGGAACGGGGCCTTTGTCATCCCGCCCCGCTTTGATGCCGCCTTGTCCTTTACCGAGGACCTGGCCCCCGTGCGCTTGGGCGGGGTCTGGGGTTTCACGGACCGCACCGGGACCCTGCGGATCGCGGCGCGGTACCACGAGGTATGGGGATTTAGTGAGGGACGCGCCCGGGTCGCCGTCGACGGGCGCGTGGGGTTCATCGACACGGCGGGCAACTGGGTGGTGCCGCCGACCTTCTTCAAGGCCGGGGATTTTCGCGCCGGGCTCGCTGTTGTGTGCGAGCGCGCCCAGTGCGGCTTTCTGGACCGCGCGGGCCGGTTCGTTATCGCACCCCGGTATGACGATGCCCGTAGCTTCGGTAGCGGCTTGGCCCCGGTACGCGTCGGCCAGCGGTGGGGCTATGTCGAGCGCACCGGACGCATGGCCATCGCGCCGGTTTTCGATGAGGCCGAGGCGTTTTCCGAAGACTTGGCGCGCGTGGCGGTCGCCAAGGACGCCTCCTTCGACCTGAAGTTCGGCGGCTACAGTGGCCGCGCGCCCTTCTACGGGTTCATCGACCCCACGGGCCGGCTGGTGCTGGGGACCAAGATGCTTGGTGCGACGGCGTTCTCCGAGGGATTCACCGTGGTACGGCTCCCCAGCGGCGGGTTGTGCAGCGACTGCTACCTCTACCGCCTCATGAGCCGCGCGGGCGAATTTCTGCCGGGACGCTTCGACCTCGTCTCGCCCATGGTCGGCGGCGTGGCCGTCGCGACGATCGGGCAACGGTCCTATGTCATCGACCGGACGGGCGCGGCCCTCGTCGAGGTCGATCACTCGCTTCCCCAGGACCCGGCCTATGCGGCAAGGCAGGTTGTGAACCGTCGCTTTGGCTACATCGACGAGACCGGTACCACGGTATTGGCGTTCACGTATTACCACGCGCAACCGTTCGCTGAAGGGCTTGCCTTTGTCGAGGGGCCCCGGCAGGGCAAGTCCAGACGGCGCGGCTTCATTGACCGCGCGGGTGCGCTGGTGGTCCCGGTTGCCGATTCGGTAAGCCAGGCGCTGCCCTTCAGCGAGGGGTTGTCACTGATCTCCCGGAGCGTCGGCGGCTCGTCCCGTTACGGTTTCATGGACCGTTCCGGGGCCGAGGTCGTCCCCGCCCGTTTCGCCAATGCCGCCCCCTTCGCCGATGGCCTGGCGGCGGTCAAGCAGTCACGCGACCTCGGCGCCAACGATTGGGGTTACATCGACTCGACCGGCAAGACGGTCATCGCGCCACACTACAGGGCCGCGGGCTCGTTCTCGCATGGGCTGGCCTATGTGGAGCGGGTAAGTAACGATTCAAAAATAACTTAAACACTTTTATCAAGAGAACCCGTTGGGGTCAACAACGTAGTTCCATTGCCCAAGGCTCAGGTCATGCCGAATAAACTGATCTTTGATATCACGGAACCCGTCGGAGCATTTGC
>NZ_CAJAXH010000187.1 GCF_903946935.1 uncultured Thiodictyon sp. | reverse complement strand
GTTGACGCTCGCGATCGGTTACGAGGACAGGCGCAGGACGAAGCAAGGGCATCGAAAAAACCAGAGTAGATCACGAAGTTTGCATCTTACAACGCGCTCTTCAGAAACGGTATTAGGATTTTCATCCTGCGGTACTAGGCGACTATGCCTGGTTTGATGCAAACTCCGGCAGTAAGACCCGCCCCGTGGGCAAAAAGCGGTCCAACCGCTGGGGGCTCTATGATATGCACGGCAACGTCTGGGAGTGGGTCCAGGACAATTGGCACAACAGCTATCGAGGTGCCCCAACGGATGGTCACCCCTGGGAAGATGTTGCGGGTCTGGAGCGCGTGGTGCGCCGCGGTAGCTGGATCGGCCATGCCAGGGACTGCCGGTCCGCGCGGCGCGGCCGCTGGGTGCCTAACTTCCGTGGCAGTAATGTGGGGTTCCGCCTGGCTCGAGGTCCCCAGCCCGCCCCGGAGAGGGCAAGCCGGTAGGGAGCGGAGACCTTGGTCATAAGTCCAGCCACTCGCCCATGCCTCCGGCTCAAGAGCGATTTTTTTTCAATCATTTACGGTCATGTCTCCAACGCGGACGGCGCGGCGTTAGCCGGATTTACGATCAAGGCCGCTGCTCGACAACAGTTCTTTCGAGATTGTTGAGCGTGGAGGAGAACAAGCGCCGCTCCTCCGGCTTCACGCCGGCAGGTGCGGAACGTCCATTGAATGGTGAGAAATCCTTATGAGGCTGACTCGACTCACGTTGAAAAATTTTCGCTGCTTCGATACGCTCACCATTGCGTTCGATGAGGATCTGACCGTCCTGATCGCCCCCAACGGACAGGGAAAAACCACTATTCTCGATGCGATCCGCATCGCCTTGTGGCCGTACGTTAACGCTTTTGATGTCGTGAGCGGCACAATGCCTGGGTCCGGTATTGACATTGACGATGTCATGATTCACTCCGCTGGGCAGGCGACTCCTCAAAATATGGAGCCGCGGCTGCCTTCCGTGATATCGGCCAGCGCTGTTATCGGAGGCCAAGAAATTGATTGGTGCCGGTCCCGCGAAAAAGTGAGTGGCGGATCAAAGACGACAACACGGGACGCCAAGCCATTGGCAGAAACTGGGTCTGCGTATCAGTCAAAGATCAGACTCGACGATGAATGCGACAGCGAAACTAGCAAAGAATTTCAGCTTCCTGTCCTTGCATATTACGGCACTGGCCGGCTGTGGATACGGCGCAAATTGACACCGCAGCGCCAGACAAGCAGCAGCGTATTTTCGCGTACCTATGCTTATCTTGGCTGTCTGGACTCCGCATCCGATTATGCGTCTTTCATGGACTGGTTCTTTTATAATTTCACGGGAGACTTTGAGGAAAAAACAAAAAAGTTCGAGCGCGAGGGAATGCTAGGCCTATTCCAGTCCAGTACGCCCTACAGCGAGATCCTGGGGGCTGTTTCCAACTCGGTCGATCAACTCATGAGAGACGCCGGTTGGTCAGGGCTGCGATACAGTCCAGCCAAACAAACATTAGTTATGTCCCACGCCGAGCTCGGCGAATTGAAAGTCGATCAGCTCAGCGACGGGCAACGCAATATGGTCGCGATGGTCGGCGATATTGCTTATCGATGTGTCCGACTGAACCCGCACCTAGGTGCCCGCGCGCCATTGGAGACCGAGGGTATCGTCCTGATCGATGAGATTGACATGCATCTGCACCCACAATGGCAGCAAGTGGTTCTCGCCGGCTTTCAGGAAGCGTTTCCGAAGATCCAGTTCATTGTGACAACGCACAGCCCGCAGGTCCTGACTTCGATCCACAAGGAGCATATTCGCACCTTGGGCAAGAATATCGATGGGGCCTATGTCGCAAGCATGCCACTGGCGGCGTCTTATGGTGAAATCAGCAGCGACGTACTGGAAAGTATCATGCTGGTCGACCCGCAGCCGCCGATCAAGGAAAGGCCGGACCTTAAGCGGCTGGTTGAATTGGTGGATCAGGGGCAATACGAAACCGACGAGGCGAAAGGGCTGCTTGGTCGCCTCAATGACCAACTGCGCCCGGATCACCCGCAATTGCAGCGTGTCGAGCGGAGCATCAGACGCCAGCAGGCACTCAAACGATGAGGGCGATTCGCAAGCGGGGGCAGGGAACCCACGATCTCCAAGTGGCAGATGCCAGGCCGCCGACAACGCCTCATGATGCGAAGACCCGCTGGTCGAGTTTCGGACACAAAGCCGAACTTCAAAAATGCCTCCTGTCCGAACAGTACATGCTGTGCGCCTACTCTGAGATCCGCGCGGATCAGCAAGGGTTCGGATACCACATCGAACACGTCAAACCCAAGAGCCAGTTTCCTGCGGATACCTTTCTCTATAGCAATCTGGTTGCCAGCGCCTTATCAAGTGATGACCTCAAGTCGCTGCTCGACAAAGAAGTATTTGGCGGGCACGCCAAACACAATGAATACGATAGCCAGCGGTTTGTTTCCTGCCTGGACCCTGAGTGCTCGCGTTTCTTCGCCTATCTCTCAGACGGCCGCGTCGAGCCTGCGAACGGGCTCTCAGTGGATGACTACGACAGGGCGCTTTATACCAGGGACCTGCTGAACCTGAACAGCCCATTTCTCGTCAATCGTCGCAGGCGCTGGTGGGACGAACTCGATGCCCTGTTGCAGCAGCATCTCGACGAAGATCAGAGTCTCTACCACCTGGCGGCCGTTGACCTGTTACCGATTAATGGACAGTTGAGCCAATTTTTCACGACCACGCGCCAGTTCTTCGGTCCTGTCGCCGAACAGGTGCTTCAAGATGGAGCCCCCGAACTTCTGTAAGCGTTGCCATCCCTGGCCTGGATTCCGGCGTCCCGGCCGGAATGACGGCTTGCAGCTGGCCGGAACGATGATCAAGGCCCTCGTTGGCATTGGTCACGGTTCCGGCCGCCGACGCTCGGGGCGCAGAGCGCCCAACACATGCGTGACACCGCTAAGCGCATCCGATTACACACAACTTTGAGTGTACGGTATAAAATATCGCCTCCATCATAGTTTCTGGGGGCGGCATGGGCTGGGCAGACGAGGAATTTCTGGCGATCGACCTGGGCGACACGCGCCGCAACGACCGTGCGAAGCGGCTGCTGGAGCGCTTGGCGGAGC
>NZ_CAJAXH010000186.1 GCF_903946935.1 uncultured Thiodictyon sp. | reverse complement strand
GAAACGCTGTTCGCGCAGGTGCTCCAGCGCATGCCGTTGCCTCCGTCACCAGCGCGCCGACGGCCCCGTCCGCCCAAGTCGTCCGCGCTCCTGCTGGTGGCGGCGTAACCGGGGGTGGCCGGAACGATGATCAAGGCCGAATGTTCGCAACTTCCGCGACATTGCGCCAGCCATGCTCCAGCAGTAAAGCGTGCAGCCAGCTCCGAGCGTCGGACCAATCGGTGATCTGGTTACGATCAACAGAGAGGGCAGGGCGCAGCGCCTCCGTCAAATTGAGCACCAACCCGGTCAGATCGCTATCGTCATCCGTGCGCTGCACCAAGATGCCGTCTGATAACAGGCGTCCGGGGCCGCAGTCTTGCCGACCGATAAATTCCCGCCCAGAGAGGAAATGCTGAATCAGCGCCCCGCTCCACCAAACCCTGGCCTGTAGGGAGTTGCCCACGCTTTCCGGTATAGGAGCCAAGGCGCCGCACTCGTTCACCATCCCGGGCCCGGGCTCTCCCGCCGCCAGCCGCAGGACTTGCGTCCCGATGATCTCGGTCTCGAATTCCGGCACCCACAGCCACTCGACAATCTCGTCCAGCAGCTTGGCAGGATCGGCATCGGCCCGGTTCAGATAGCGCCGAATACGGGTCCCCTTCAGCGTATCCCGCAACGGCTGAACCCGAAACAGGCTGCCGCTCCCCACCACCCGTGCCCGAATCCCCGCCTCGCAATCGACCCCATTCGCATCCAGTCGACGGCTCTCGACCAGGACCTCATCGGCGAGCATGAAGTAGCTGAAGACACCGATGCCGAAGCGGCTGTTGGGGTAGAAGGGGATGCCGGCGGCGTCCCAGTCCGCCAGTTCGAGATGGAATTCGTGGCTGTCGGCAAAGCGGCGGCCGGCGCGGGCGAAGAGGCCGCGCAGGTGACGTTCGGCCATGCCGATGCCGTTGTCCTCGCACTCGATGAAGGACCGGCCGTCCTCCTTGCCGGCGCGGAAGCGGATGAGTCCACGGTAGACCGGGGTGTCGTCGCTGAGCTTCCCCTGGGCGCGCAGCCAGCGTTCGCGGGTGCGGCGGTAGCGGCAGGCGTCCAGTGCATTCTGGTACAACTCGCGCAGGGCCAACTCCGGCTTGCCGTAAAGTGTCTCGCCCATGAGCAGTTCCCGCACCCGTGCCTGATCCAGCGTAAAGGTCAGATGCGGGCGGGAGTAACGCGGGGCCTCGGGGTCCTGGGCTGGTCTTACGCTGCCGTCCCCCAGGCGTCTGGGCAGGTTCGCGATCAGGTCGGCAGGCAGGACCTCTTCTCGCGCGAGCCGGTGCAGGTGCTCCCCCAGCGTGGCCACATGGGTCTCGAGCGCGGCGTCCAGGGCCTCGTGGGGGCAGTCGAGCGCCAGGGTCAGGCCGCTGCCGTCCCGGTGCCATTCCGCCTTGGTGAGGGTTTGGGCGAGAAAGGCGGCGGTGACTGGCGCGTCCACTCCCAGGTGCTCGGCCAGGACCGGGGGCAGCCGCCGCGCGTCCAGGGCCATTCCGAAGGCGAGATTCAACAGGTGGGCGAGCTTGACCTCGTCCAGACAGCATTGCGCCGTCCCCTCGCCGAAGGACCGGTTGCGCTCCAGCCCTTGGGGGCCATCGCGCCGCTCTTCGAGCCCAATGTCGTCGAACCCGGCGAAGGCGAGCCGCACCAGCGCGACCAGGCGGGCACCGTCGAGTACGCGGGGGACCCGCGCATCCGCCGCCACCGCGGGCAGGGGCGCGGGGGCGAGCACGGTGTCCAGTGCCTCGTTGGCCCAGCGGCGGGCGCCGGCGGGCTGGCCCGGGGCATAGTCCCAAAGCTCGCCGCTCTCGTGTAGGAAGCGCAGCAGTTGCCAGGCGGCCAGGTCGTCCGCCGCGGCGTCGAGCCCGCGTCCGCGCAACAAGGCGCGGCGGCGCTCCCAGGCGGCCTCGGAGGCGACCCGGTTGCGCAGGGCGAGGGCCATGCGGCAGGCGTCCGGGCCAAAGTCGGCGGGGGTCAGGGGGTCGCCGTTCGCCAGCAGGCGCAGTTGGGCGGCGGCCAGGATCGCCTCGTAGAGATGGGGGACGGCGATGACGGCGGCGGCCTCGGCGGGGGTCAGGAAGGCCGCCGCCGCGCCGTCGAGCAGGACCTCCAGGCGCCGTAGGATGCGCGCCGGGGCCGCGTCGTCGCCCCAGCGTTGGCGGGGCAGGCGCTCGCGGGCCTGGTGGTGGATGGCCTCGGCGCGCTGGATCAGGGTGCGCAGTTGGTCGGCGAACCCCTGGGAGGCGCCGGCGGCCAGGTCCCAGATCGGCCCCCGAGTGGCGAGCCGGACCCAGTGGCTGCGGTCGATCTGCTGGCGCAGCCGGGCGGCGGGGCTCTCCTTGATGACGAGCTTCAGCGGGTCGCCGCCGCGGCCTTCGGCACGGAGTTCGCTCAGGGTGACGGTCTGGTGCAGACCGAGCGGGGCGAGCCTGGCGTCCAGCCGTGTCTGGACGGCGGCGCATACGTCGCCCAGGGTGTCGAAGGCGTCCTCGGCGGTCAGGGCCTCGCACAGGGCGCGGGTGAAATAGCTGGAGGCGTCGGCCCCGGTGGCGGCTTGGCTGAACTCGCCCGCGGCGCAACTGAGGAGGAAGGCGATGCTGGGCGTTTCCGCTCCGGGTTGGGGTGGCGGTGCCTCCGGCCCCTTGTTGTCCACGACTTCGAGCCGGATGTCCTGGCGGCAGGCGTCGATGACGATGATCGCGGAGTCGGCCCCGGACCTGCGCGCCAGGGCGTAGAGGTCGGTATCGCCGATGAGGTCGTGGCGCGGGCTTGGGTCGGCCGGGTCGTAGTCCTGGGGGATCAGGAGGCGGCGCCCGTCCCATTCGACCCCGTGCCCGGAGAAGTAGATGAGCAACTCGTCCGCGGGCTGCCCCGCCTCCAGGAACTGCCGGATGTGCTTGCGCAGGTTCTTGGTGCTGAGGTACTCGCCCTTGCTCCCGACGAGGCTCGTGACCTGGTCGGGCGCGAAACCGGCCAGGACGAGCGCCGCCGCGAGGTCCTTGGTGTCGCGCCCGGCGGCAGGCAGGCGCAGCGACGACTCTTCGTAAGCATCGACCCCGAGCAGCAGGGCCTTGCGCGCCATGGGTTCAGGCCCGCTCGAAGGTGAGGGTTACCGCCGCCTTGGCGCCTGCCGTGAGGGTGCCGATGAGGGTCACGCCGCCCTGCGCGGAGATCTCGATCCCGACGCTGACGGTCTTGAGGCGGAAGCCGGCCTCATCACGGGCGGCGAAGAGGTCCGCCATGTCCTGACGCAGCTCCTCAATGCTTGCCTTCAGTTTGTCGACGTCGACCTGTGCAAGCACGGCCTCGGTGCTGCGGGCAGTCATGCCTTTGGTCTGGGTGGTTTCGGCCGGTGCGACGAGTGCTCGGATGGTGCGTGCCATGGTTTGCCCCCAATGTGATTGGGCCGGCGATCGGGCCGGCGGGAATACGTGGCTAAAAGAAACCTAAGTCTACCTCTTGTCCGGGAATCTTGCTGGGCTACGAATCTTCGTGGTCAGGGTTTCTGGCCTATCACGTGGCCGAGAGATCTATCTTGTCATAAACCTCCGCCAGGTCCAGGGTGCAGTCCACGCTTGGCAGATAGACGCTGTCGGTCAAGGCGTTGAAGTCGGTGAGTATCCAGCGGTCGTCCGCGCCGCGGGTATAGAGGTCTACCTGCGCCTGGTGTTGTGAGATCAGCAGGTATTCGCGCAGGCTCGGGACCTGGCGATAGAGTGCAAACTTGCCGCCGCGGTCATAGGCCTCGGTGGAGTCGGAGAGGACCTCGACGATCAGGCTGGGGTTGAGCAGCATATCGGTGCGGTCGTCTTGGAATTCGTGCTCGGCACAGAAGGCGACCAGGCCCGGATAGGTGCCGGCATTGGCGGCGCGGATGCGCACCTTCATGTCGTTGGCGTAGACCTGGCAGGGGCGGCCCTTCATCTGGGTCCATAATTGACCGGCGACATTCATCACGATGGCGTTGTGGGCCGCGCTCGCCCCGGTCTTAGGGCGGACCTTGCCGTCGATATACTCGTTGCGGTCCTCCAAGGCCGCGCGCTCGCCTGCCAGCCAATCATCGAAGCTGACATGGGGTTTGGGTTGCAGTGACATGGGATGCTCCCGGTGCTGGGGATGGGGCGATTATAGACCTGGACCTTGGGCCGGGTTGTGACGCCCGCCAGCGTCGGTCGCCCTGAAGGGCGATCGACATGCCCCTGGTCAAGGCCGCTAAGCCCGGTGCCGGTGTAAACTCCCTTGATCGCCACCATGTTCCTACCGCTTCTGCCCGTGCGCGGGCCAGTCCCAGACCTCCCATTGACTCCGGAATCACCATGAGCACCACCGAGACCGCCATCACCGCCGCGACGGCCAACGCGACGGCCGTCGCCCGGGCGACCCCCATGCAGTATCTGGACAAGGCCATGAACGGCCTGCACGACCTGGGGCTGGTGCCGGCCGAGGGCGCCAAGCAGGTCGACCCCATCATCGCGCTCCTGAACCAGATCTCGGAACTGGACGCGGCGCGCGTCACCGCCATCGCGCGTACCCTGAACCAGTCCTCGCTCTTCAACGACGTGGTGCGCCGCGAGGTCCAGGCCATGGAGATCGGCAGCCGCTACGAGGAGATCACCAACGCCTTCAACAGCATCCGTGATGACGCCAAGACCATGGTGGACCAGATCGCGGACGGCAAGCTCGACAGCTTCGAGCGCCTGAGCAACGTCTGGATGAAGGTTACCCGCGGTGACATCGCCAGCCGCTTCGACAAGATCAAGGAGACCTATCTGGACGTGACCGCCGCCACCAGCGACCAGATCCAGCGTGAGCAGCGGATTCTGGAGGCCTATCAGGACTTCCGCGGGGCGCTCAAGCAGTCCGAGGTCCTGGCGCTGGAGGTGCTGAAGACCGCCCAGGGGCGCCTCGACGCGGCCAAGGAGGCCGTCCAGTGGGCGATGAAGGTGATCGACTCGGCCGGCGTCCCCGGTGCGTCCCAGGACGCCGCGGACCGCGCCCGTCTGGAACTGGCCCGGGACGAGCAGGTGCGTGCACTGCAACAGGAGGAGAAGCGCTACCAGATCGCCAAGGACCTGTCGGACAACCTGACGGTCTCCTACAACACCTCCGAGGTCGTGATGGCGCGCCTGCTTCAGACCACCAACGCCAAGGAGCGGGTCTATTCGCAGGCGATCAGCTTCTTCAGCACCAATGAGGTGGTCCTGACCGCGCTCACCGCCTCCTTCACCGGCATGTTTGGTCTGTATGTGGCGACCCAGACGGTGGAGGCCATGAAGGATGGCGTGAGCAAGTCGCTGGAGGTGCTGGCGGAGATGGGCGGCAAGGTCCAGGAGGCGGCGGTGCGTGCCGGCTATGGCCCGACCATCCGCGCCGAGTCGGTCAAGAAGCTGGTGGAGTCGGTGGTCTCCTGGCAGACCAAGTCGCACGAGATCATCGAGGAGATGCGCCAACAGAGCACCCAGAACGCCAACGAGATCCGCGACGCGGTGGAGGACGGCAAGCGCAAGCTGGCGCGCCTGGCGGAGCAGGGCAAGGGGCTTGAGCTGACCGTTGGGCAGAGCGCGCCATCATGAGCGAGCCGGCGGCGATTGATCGGGCGGCCGGCAAGCCGCCGCTCGACGAGATCATGCTCGCCATGGACGTGGTGGATACGCTGCGGCGGCGTGAGCGCCTCGCCAAGACGGAGCTGGACGACCTGGGCCGCGCGGAGGACCTGGTGGCGCGCCTGCGCACGATTTATGCGGAGCAGGGTCTGGAGGTCCCGGACCGCGTGATCGAGCAGGGTGTGGCGGCGCTCAAGGAGGAGCGTTTCACCTATCGGCCGCCGCCGGACACCCTCGGCACCCGGCTGGCGTTGCTCTATGTCCGGCGCGGTCGCTGGGGCAAGTGGCTCGGCGGGATCGTCGCGCTCGGCGTGCTGGCGGTCGGGGTCGGCTATGTCCTCTTGGTTGCCCCCGCGGCCGCCGATATCAGTGACACGCACGACGACGGCAAGCCCCGTGGCGAGCGGGTTTTCCATGACGCGATGAACACGACTGGCGGGGCGAGTAGCAAGCGGTGAGCACAGATATGGTTTCCGGCAGACAGACCCTGGAGCGCCTCGAGGAGGCGGTGGCTGCGGCGGGCGCCCAGGCCGCGGCGGTCGAGGCGCAGATGGCGGCGCTCAATCAGCAGCTGCAGACGCAGCGCGACGGTGAGACCAAGGACTATCAGGACCTGGCCAAGCTGCGTCTGGGTCAGCTCGGCGACACCACCCTGGTGGAGCGGCTGGACCAGACGCAGCTGACGGTGGCGGCCCTGCTCGCCCCGCGCCAGACGGCCTTGACGCAATTGCAGGCGCAGCTTGAGACCGCCGCGGCGGCCGCGCGCGCGCTGGCGGCGCAGCGCGCCGATGAGGCCGCGGCGGTCGATGCCGCCGCCCAGGCGTTGGACGCGGCGCAGGCCAGGACCCAGGCACGGCTGGCCGCGGACCCCGACTACCAGGGCCGGCGCGAACGCGCCCAAGCGGCGCAACGCACGGCGGCCCAGTCGGAGGAGAAGGCGACCCAGAGCGCCGCGGAGCGTGAACAGAAGGGGGCCTCCTACCGCGCCGATCCGCTCTTCATGTACCTGTGGGAGCGTCGCTTTGGCCTGCCCGAGTACCGCGGCTTCGCCCTCACCCGGTATCTCGACGGCAAGGTCGCCCGGCGCATCGGCTTTGTCGACGCCCGCGCCAACTATGACCGCTTAAACGCGATCCCGGAGCGCCTGCGTGAACACGCCGCCACGCTCAAGGCCCAAGCGGAGGCCGATTTTGCCGTGCTGCGCTCCCTGGACGAGGCCGCCCGGGCGGCCGACGAGGTCCCGGCATTGGCGGCGCAGTTGGCGCAGGCGCAGTCCCGGCTTGCCGCCATCGAGGCGCGCCTCACCCAGGCCGAGTCCGAGCGCGAGGCGCTCCAGGCGCAGACCTCACGCTATACCTGCGGTGAGGACGAGCACTCCCAACAGGCGCTGGCGTTCCTGGCCGCCGAACTCAAGCGCGATGACCTGCTGGAACTGCGCCGGGCGGCCCTGGCCACCCCCGCGCCGGACGATGATCTGATCGTCGCCCGCTTGATGCAGGCGGACGAGGAGCGCCGCCGACTCGAGGCGTCCATGCAGGGGCTGCGCGAGGCGCTCGCGGACCAGCAGCGGCGGGTCGCCGAGGCCCAGACCCTGTGCGCGGACTTCAAGACCAGCCGCTATGACCGTGCCGGCTCCAGCTTTGATAACGAGGCACTGATCGCCACGGTGCTGGCCGAATTTCTGCGCGGCGCCGTCGACCGCCAACAGGTCTGGCGCACCCTCCAGGAGCAGCAGCGCTATCGCGCGGAGCAGTCCGACCCGGACTTTGGCTCCGGCGGTTTTGGCCGCGGCACCGTCTGGAGCTAGGCGAGTACTAGCTCAGATCGTACCAGGCGCCGCCCGACGGCCTCAATGGCAAGAAGCCCGCTCAGGCCGGGTCCAGTCGATAGACCCGTTCTGTGAGCTCGGTGAGTCCCCGTTGGCGCATCCCTGGCGATTCCGGCAGTGCATCGAACGTGCCCAGTGCCGTGATCCGGTGGGTCTCACCGAAGAGCTGCTGCACCTCCGCGCTCGACACCGAGAAGGGCGGCCCGGCCATCAGTGCCTGGTCATATTCCAGTGTGATCAACAGGCGCGGTACCCCGGCGGGTAGCAGTGCCGCGAGGTGCGCGGCATAGCGCTCGCGCAACTCGGGTGGCAGCGCGATCAGGGCGGCGCGGTCATAGACGGCCCCGACCCCGGCCAGCTGGGCGGGGGGCAGGGCGAAGACATCCCCGCACAGGATCTCCAGTTCGTCGACCCGGTGGCGGCGCAGCCCCGCGTCATCCGTGACGGTGGGGGTCAGGCCGTTGTGGGCAAAAAAGGCGTCGACCGCGAGCGGGCTCAACTCGACCCCGAGCACCCGGTAGCCCTGGCCGGCGAGCCACAAGAGATCAATGGTCTTGCCGCACAGCGGCACCAGCACCTGGGTCCCAGCCGGGACCGCCAGGGGGGGCCAAAAGGTGCTGAGATGGCGGTTGACCTCCTCCAAGTGCCAGCCGGTCTCACCCCGATGCCAGCGCGTCAGCCAAAAATCGGCGTCCATGCTAGCCGGTGCGCACGATCAGTGATTCGACCACCCAGCGCAGCGGGTCGCCGCGCACACCGAAGACCGAGACGGCGGTCAGCGCGTCGGTGAGCAGGTTGTGGGCCATCTCCTTGGCCTCCACCAGCCCGACCACGGAGGGGTAGGTGGATTTGGCCAGATCCTGGTCGCGCCCGCGGGTTTTGCCGGTCACGGTGGTCTCGGCCACCACGTCCAACACGTCGTCCTGGATCTGGAAGGCGAGCCCGACACACTTGGCATAGCGGTCCAGACGCTCGGCATGGTCCGCATCCAGTGGGGTGTCGGCCAAAATGGCCAGGCGCACGGCGGCACGGATCAATGCACCGGTCTTGTGGATGTGGATGTGTTCCAGCATCACCCGGTCCAACTGCTTGCCCTCGGCCGCCAGGTCCAACGCCTGGCCGCCGGCCATGCCGCGCGAGCCGCTGGCCTGGGCCAGGGTCTCGACCATGGCGATGCGCGCGCCGGCGCTCAACTCCGAGGCCTCCGCCAGGGCCTGGAAGGCGAGGGTTTGCAGCGAGTCCCCGGCGAGGATGGCGGTGGCCTCATCGAAGGCGATGTGGCAGGTGGGGCGGCCGCGGCGCAAGGCATCGTCGTCCATCGCCGGCAGGTCGTCATGGATCAGGGAGTAGGCGTGGATCAGCTCCACCGCCGCGGCCGGGCGATCGAGCAGGGCCGGGGCGATCCCCAGGGCCTCGCCGGCGGCATAGCACAGCAGCGGGCGGATGCGTTTGCCCCCGTTGAGCACGCTGTAGCGCATGGCCTCATGCAGGCGCGTGGGCTCAAGCCCCGGGGCCGGCAGCAGTTGTTCGAGGGTGGCCTGGACGCGTGCAACGCAGCGCGCCCGAAAGGCATCCAGTGCTTGTTCACTCATGGACGATCCGGGGGGGCGATAGTGGGGGCCGTGGAGTTGGCGAAGGGCTCGGGCGTGGCGTCCGGGCGGTTGTCGGTCAGGATGCGTACCCGTTGTTCGGCGCCCTCCAGGGCCTGGCGGCAGGCGCGGGTGAGGGTCACGCCGCGTTCAAAGGCCGCGAGGGACGCCTCCAGCGTCAGGTCACCCTTTTCCAGTGCGGCGACGATGGTCTCCAGTTCGTTCAGCGACTGCTCGAAAGGGGGCGGAGACGGGTCTGCTGGTTTCTTCATAAGGTTTGCATCAAGGTTTAAAGGTACGGTAGCGTACCCAGGTTTTGCGGTCAAACCGGCGGACCGACGGGCCCACCGGACGGCTGCGCCGCCCACTTGCCCCAGGGAGCAACGATTAAGCCCATGACAGGCACCTACGACGCCTCAGCAATCGAGGTCTTAAGCGGTCTCGACCCGGTGCGCAAGCGCCCCGGGATGTACACCGACACCTCCCGCCCCAACCACCTGGCTCAGGAGGTTATCGACAACAGTGTCGACGAGGCCCTGGCCGGCCATGCCCGCACCATCGATGTGGTGCTCTACGCCGACGGCTCGCTCGAGGTGGCCGACGACGGCCGCGGTATGCCGGTGGATATGCACCCCGAGCAGGGACTGCCCGGGGTGGAGGTGATTTTGACCAAGCTTCACGCGGGCGGCAAGTTCGGCGGCGGGAGCTATCGCTTCTCCGGCGGGCTCCACGGCGTGGGTGTGTCGGTGGTCAACGCACTCTCTAACCGCCTGGAGGTCTGGGTGCGGCGGGCCGCGCAGGAATATCACATGGCCTTTGCCAACGGGGACAAGGCGAGCGACCTGACGCCGATCGGCACGGTGGCGCGCGCCCGCACCGGCACCCGGCTGCGTTTCTGGCCGGACCCTAAGTATTTCGACACCCCCAAGTTCGCACCCAAGCCGTTGATCCACCTGTTGCAGGCCAAGGCGGTCCTGTGTCCTGGACTCACCGTGCGCTTCCGTGACGAGGCCGCGGCGCAGCAGCTTGAGTGGTGCTATCAGGACGGGCTCAAGGACTATCTGATCCAGACCCTGGGTGGCTGCGAGACGTTGCCCAGCGAGCCCTTCGTCGGCGACCTGGAGAGTACCAACGAAGCCGCCAGCTGGGCCCTGGCCTGGACCCCGGAGGCCGGCGAGCCGGTCACCGAGAGCTATGTCAACCTGATCCCGACGGTGCAGGGCGGCACCCATGTCAACGGCCTGCGCAGCGGGCTCACCGAGGCGGTGCGCGAATTCTGCGAGTTCCGCAATCTGCTGCCCCGCGGGGTCAAGCTGGCCCCGGAGGACGTGTGGAACCGGCTCGCCTACATCCTTTCGGTGAAGCTCATCGACCCCCAATTCTCCGGCCAGACCAAGGAGCGGCTGTCCTCGCGCGAGTGCGCCGCCTTCGTCTCCGGGGTGGTCAAGGACGCCTTCAGCCTGTGGCTCAACCAGCACACCGCCGAGGGCGAGCGGATCGCGGAGCTGGCCATCAACGCCGCCCAGGCGCGGCTGCGCGCCGGGCGCACCGTCATCCGCAAGAAGATCACCCAGGGTCCGGCCCTGCCGGGGAAGCTGGCGGACTGCACCTCCACCGACCCGGATCGCAGCGAGCTCTTTCTGGTGGAGGGTGACTCCGCCGGCGGCTCGGCCAAGCAGGCACGCGACCGTGAGTTTCAGGCGATCCTGCCGTTGCGCGGCAAGATCCTCAACACCTGGGAGGTGGACTCGGCGGAGGTGCTGGGCTCCCAGGAGGTCCATGACGTCGCGGTGGCCATTGGGGTGGACCCGGGCAGCGACGACCTGACCCGCCTGCGCTTCGGCAAGGTCTGCATCCTGGCGGATGCGGACTCCGACGGGGCACACATCGCCACCCTGCTGTGCGCCTTGTTTCTCAAGCACTTCCGGCGTCTGGTGGCGGAAGGCCATGTGCATGTGGCGATGCCGCCGCTGTATCGGATCGACGTGGGCAAGCAGGTCTTCTATGCACTGGACGATGGCGAGAAACAGGGTATCCTCGACCGGATTGCCGCCGAGCGTATCAAGGGCCAGGTCAATGTTCAGCGCTTCAAGGGCCTGGGCGAGATGAACCCGGCCCAGTTGCGCGAGACCACTATCCATCCGGACACCCGCCGGTTGGTGCAGTTGACGATCGAGGCCGAGGACGATAGCAGTAAGGTGCTCGACATGCTGCTGGCCAAGAAGCGCGCCGCGGACCGCCGGGCGTGGTTGCAGGAGAAGGGCGACCTGGCGGAGGTCTGAGTTGCTGGAATTCCAGTATCCTACCCGCAGCAAAGATCGGCGAAGTTGGAGATTTGCAGTTGCCTCACGATGACAATCTAAGTCGGGACGCATTGATTCAAGAGCTGCGTAAATACCACGCACTCGACAGCGTCATGCAGGCGACCGACGCGATGCTGGTACTGCTCGATCCGGCGTTCAATTTCGTGTGGGTGAGTCCCGCCTACGCACAAGCCTGCCGGATGGCGCCCGAGGAACTGCTTGGAAAGAACCATTTCGCCTTGCATCCCGACGCCGAAAACGAGGCGATCTTCCGCCAGGCTCGCGACTCGGGCGAGGCGGTTGTCTACAACGACCGGCCGTTCGCATTCCCGGGCCAGCCGGAACGGGGTGTGACTTATTGGGATTGGTGTCTGACGCCGGTCAAAGACGAACACAAGGCGGTGACGGGGCTCGCGTTCTCGCTCAGCGAGACGACGCGGTTTAAGCAGGCGGAGGATGCGCTGCGGCAGAGCGAAGAGCGCTTTCGGCTCTTCATGGACCACAGCCCCGCGATTGCCTGGATGAAGGATGCGCAGGGGCGGTATGTCTACATCAACAAGACCTGCGAGGAGCGGTTTGGGGTGCGTCTGGCGGACTGGCAGGGAAAGACCGATGCCGATATGTGGCCGGCCGAGGTTGCCGCCACCCTGCGCCGGAACGATCTGTACGTGCTCGCCGGCGGCCGTTCGCTGGAAGCGATCGAGGAGACCCCCCAGCGCGATGGCAGTCGCGCGGTCTGGCTCAACGTCAAGTTCCCGTTCACGGACGCGGCGGGAAACACCTTCGTCGCCGGCATGGGACTCGACATCACCGCACGCCGGCAGCAGGAAGCGGCCTTGCTTGAGGCCCAGGAGCGCCTGTCCATGGCGCAGCGCGCCGCCGCGGCGGGGATCTGGGACTGGGATATCCGGACCGGCCACCTGAACTGGTCGAAGGAGTTCTTCCAGCTCTTCGGACTTGATCCGGCCGCGTTCGCGGCGAGCTTCGAGGTCTGGCGCAACGCGCTTCACCCGGCAGATCGGGTGGCGGCTGAAGCGCGCATTCACGAGGCCATCCGCAAGCACATCCCGCTGAACAACGAATACCGGATTGTTCTGCCCTCTGGCGAGGTGCGTTGGGTCGATACAGTTGGTGACATCGCCTACGACGCAGCGGGGCAAGCCGTGCGCATGACTGGGATCTGTATCGACGCGACCCAGCGCAAGGCTGCCGAGCACGCGCTGCGCGAGAGCGAGCAACGGTACCGCGCCATCATCGACGCCGCACCGGTGCCCTTTGCCCTGAACGATGCGCAGCAGAACATCACCTATCTGAACCGGGCCTTTATCGAGCTGTTCGGCTATACGCTGGCGGATATTCCTACCCTGGTGGAGTGGTGGGCGCTGGCCTATCCAGATCCCGACTATCGCCAGTGGGCCATGGACACCTGGCGGGAACGGATCGAGCAGACCCGGCACAACGGCGGACGCTTCGTGACGGTGCCGGAGGTGACCCTTCGCTGCAAGAATGGCAAGGATCGCACCGCGGTGTGCGGGGCAGCGGCACTCGGTTCAGCCTTCGAGGATCTGTTACTGGTCAGTTTCTTCGACATCACCGACCTCAAACAGGCCCGCGAGGCGGCCGAGCAGGCGGCCCGGGTCAAATCCGAATTCCTGGCCAACATGAGCCATGAGATCCGCACCCCGCTCAATGCCATGCTGGGCTTGGCGCAACTGCTCGAAGGCGAGGCGCTGTCCGCCGAGCAGCGCCACCTGGTCCAAGGGCTGCACACGGCCGGGCGGTCCCTGCTCGGGCTGGTCAACGACATCCTCGATCTCTCCAAGCTCGAGTCCGATCGGTTGCGCGTGGAGGTGCGGACCTACGCGCCGGCGGCGGTGCTGGCCCAGGTGGAGAGCCTCCTGGGTCAGCAGGCCCGGGCCAAGGGGCTCGACTTCCGGCTCGAGATCCCGGCGGGGCTTTCCTCCTGGCTGCGCGGGGACCCGCTGCGGTTGGAGCAGATCCTCGTCAACCTGGTCGGCAACGCGGTGAAATTCACCGAGCGCGGCGGCGTGCGCATCCGGGTCAGCCAACAGGAGGTCGACACCCGGACGGTGCGTCTGCGCCTGGAGGTCCGCGACACCGGGATCGGGATCGGGCATGAGGACCTGGCCCTCCTGGGTACCCCCTTTACCCAGGCCGATGGGAGCATTACCCGCCGTTTCGGCGGCACCGGGCTGGGCCTGGCCATCAGCAAGCAGTTGGTGGAGCGGATGGGGGGTTGCGTCGGGGTCGACAGCACCCTGGGGGTCGGCAGTACCTTCTGGTTTGAACTACCCTGCGAGCGGGCCAGCGCGAACGACACGCCGCCGCAGGAGGCCGCGCCCGCCGGGCGGCCGGCCGGACCCGGCCTGAGCGGCGTGCATTGTCTGGTGGTGGACGACAGCCCCCTGAATCTGGAGGTGGTCGAACGTGCATTAAGGCGCGAGGGCGCCCGCACGACCCTGGTCGCCGATGGCCAGCAGGCCCTGGACTGTCTGCGCGCCCACGCCCAGGATATCGATGCCGTGCTGATGGACATCCAGATGCCGGTGATGGATGGACTCACCGCGACCCGCGCGATCCGCCGGGAACTCGGCCTGACCGCGTTGCCCGTGATCGCCTTCTCCGCCGGCGTGCTGGCCGAGCAACGCCAACAGGCACAAGATGCCGGGGTCAGCGACTTCCTGGCGAAACCCGTGGACCTGGATGACCTGGTCGCGGTGCTGCGCCGCTGGACCAAGCCGCCACCGGCGGTTGCGCCCGGGGCCGCGGGGCCGGTCCCGACGCCGTCGCCAGGTCCGGCGGGGTTTCCGGACATCCCCGGCATCGATGGTCGCCGGGCGGCGCGCCTGCTCGACCGGGACTGGTCGTTCTTCCTGCGTCTGGCGCAGCGGTTTGCCGCCGATTTCGCCGACGCAACCCGGCAGACCCAACAGGCCCTGGCGCGCGGCGAGGTCATGGCGGCCGCCCGACGACTGCATACCCTGCGCGGCCACGCCGGGAACCTTGGCGCACTCGCACTGGCGCAGAGCGCCGAGGTGCTGGAAACCGCGCTCGCCGACCCGCGGGTGGACCCGGCGCCGGCGCTGGCGGACTTCGATGCGCGCTTGTGCGCTCTGCTCACCGCGCTGGCGCCCTGGCTGGACGGTGCAGCACCGGTGCCGGATGCAGACCCCGATGCGCCGCTGCACGCGGGCCGGCTCACCGCGCTCGGCGACGCCCGATCCGGGCATGATCTGGCGGCCCTGGACCTGTTCGAGGTTGAAGTCATACCCGCGAGCCCCGCCGCCTGGATCCTGATCGTCGACGACGATCCCGTCAGCGTCGAGATCATGGCGCGGGCGCTCAAGCCCGTGTGCCGGTGCGACTTTGCCTTATCCGGATCGGCGGCCTTGGAGCGACTGGCCGCGGATGAGTTGCCGGCACTGATCCTGCTCGATGTCATGATGCCGGTGATGGACGGCCACTGCCTGTGCCGGACGCTTCAGGCCGACCCGCGCCTAAAGGGCATTGCGGTAATCTTTGTGACCGCCAGCCGGGATTCGGACACTGAGACCCAGGCCCTGGAGGGGGGCGCGGCGGATTTCATCCCCAAACCGATCAATCCACCGGTGCTGCGTCTGCGGGTTGGACTGCAACTCCAGTTGCGCGAGCGCGCGCAGGCACTGAGTGACAGCGAGGCGCGCTTTGAACGCCTCGCCCATTTTGACGCGCTGACCGGACTGCCCAACCGCCTGTTGCTGGCCGACCGTCTGCATCAGGCCATGGCGCAGACCCAGCGACGGCGACAACGCCTGGCGGTGGCCTATCTCGACCTGGATGGCTTCAAGGCGGTCAATGACCGCCACGGACACGCCGTTGGCGACCAGTTGTTGGTGACCCTGGCCGACCGGATGCGCCAGGCCCTGCGTGAAGGCGACACCCTGGCGCGCCTTGGCGGCGACGAGTTCGTGGCCGTGCTGATCGATCAGGAAGACAGCGACGCAAGTGTGCCGCTGTTCAACCGCCTACTGGCCGCCGTCGCCGCGCCGGTGCCCCTTGGCAATCTCATCGTGCAGGTGTCGGCCAGTATCGGCGTCACCTACTATCCGCAGCCGCAGGAGGTGGACGCGGATCGACTGCTGCTTCAGGCCGACCAGTCCATGTATCGGGCCAAGCTGGCCGGCAAGAATCGTTACCATGTTTTCAACCTCGAAGAGGACCAGCGTACCCAGGGTGAGCATCGGGTCTGACCAGGATAGGTGCAATAATGACCTTAACCAATTCCGACAGAACGGGTGGCGCGGCCGGCGGCCCATGGCGGAGCCGGAGCTTCGGTGTCGCGCGGCGAATGCCCTGTGAGCCAGGCGTGCCGGTGGCGACCGCATGACCCGGGGCAGGTTGGCCGCTCCCTGTGTGTGTTACGCTTTGCCGGTACACTTCATCGAGGCCCGCCCATGGAAACACTTGATATCTTCTCGGTCCGGGAGCTTCGGACACGCTCCGGTGACCTGCTCAAGGACGCCGAGCTTGGCCAGATGTCGCTGATTACGAAACATGGTCGGCCGGCCATCCTCGCCTTGCCGTTCGACCGTCGGTTGCTGGAGCAGGGCGTCCACCGAGCCCTTGCTTTGCGCCTGTTTGAGGGTCGACAACTCACCCTGGCGCAGGCGGCCACGGTTGCCGGGCTGTCCTTGGATGGGTTTATTGACCTGCTCGGCTCGCTCGGTCTGGTCGCCGTAGACTACCCGGCCGAGGACCTGGCGGCCGAGTTGAACGCTGCTTTATAGGATCCAGCCCGCACCACCGCCGGAGGTTTTGCCCCCATGCGCCCATTCCGATACGCCCATGCCGCCGGTGACGACTGGCGGGAGATTGCGGACGCCTGCCTGAGCCAGCTCGGCGAGGTGCCGGCGGCCGCCAACCTGGGCTTTCTGTATGTCACCGATTCGCTGGCGGACGACTTGGCCGAGCTGCTCGGCCGGTTGAAGGACGCCACCCGGGTGCGCGACTGGGTCGGCGCCGTGGGCATCGGCATCTGTGCCACCGGCACCGAGTATTACGAGGACCCGGCGGCGGCCGTGATGTTGGGCGAGTTCCCGCCCGACGGCTTCCGGGTCTTCCCGAATCTGGTCGATGACCTGGCTGCCTTTGATACGTGCAATGGTGAGTGGATCGCGGAGCGCCACCCGCTGCTGGCCCTGGTCCACGGGGACCCGACGGGCGGCGTCACCGAGGAGCTGATCGAACAACTCGCCACCCGCACCGCGGCCGGTTTTCTGGTGGGCGGGCTCGCCAGTTCGCGGGGTCATACCTGCACCATCGCCAACGGGTTGCACCAGGGTGGGCTGTCCGGCGTGCTCTTCGCCGAGGGGGTCGGGGTCCTCACGCGCCTGAGCCAGGGCTGCTTGCCCATCGGCCCCCACCGAACCGTCACCAAGGTGGAGCGCAATATCCTGATGACCCTGGACGGCCGGCGTGCCCTGGATGTCCTCAAGGAGGATATCGGCGAGGTCCTCGCGCGCGACCTGATGCACATCGGGCGCACGATCTTCGTCGGCTTGCCGATCGTCGGTTCCGACACCGGCGACTACCTGGTGCGCAACCTGGTGGGGCTCGACCCCGACGAGGGTCTGGTGGCGGTGGGCGACCTGCTGGAGCCGGGCCAAAGGCTGATGTTCTGCCGCCGCGACGGCGCGACCGCCCGCGATGACATGAACCGGATGCTCGCCTCACTCAAGGGCCGGCTGCGGGAGCCGCCCCGGGGTGGGGTCTACGTGACCTGTCTGGGGCGGGGGGTCAACCTCTTCGGCCCCGACTCCGCGGAACTGTGCCAGATCCAGGAGGCCCTGGGAGATGTCCCACTGGTCGGCTTCTATGCCAACGGCGAGATCTCCCAGGACCGGCTCTATGGCTATACCGGCGTGTTGATGCTCTTTACCTGACCCTCCGAGGGGGAGAGTCAGGCCGCCTCGGTCGTCAGTTCCTCCGCCCAGCACCCGGTCGGGGGCCCGAGCACCAGCTCAGGTCCCTCGAAGCGGACCAGATAGAGTGTGCGCTCAGGGTCTTCCTCCAGATGACCGATCTTGAGGATCACCCCCCGGGTCCCGGGGGAGGCGATCAATGCGTCCGCGGCCAGGTCCGGGATGCCCCCGTCGTTGATGATGTCGGTGGCGGCATAGACCAGATCGCCGGGGTTGAGTTCGTCGAGCGTCATGGGGTGTGCTCCGTTAGTGGTGGAGTTGGTGGATGGGGACTGCGGGTCTGTCATTAATCCGACCAAGATACTGCGCCGTCCTGTGGCAGAGCCGACAAGCGAGCCGGCAGTTGGTCGTTATGCTAAACAAAATCAGCGATATGTCTGCGTCTTAGCGCGTGGCATGGGGATTGCTAATTCTTCACTAACAGCAAAAGCAAGACTCAAGCCATCCGGAGCACCTGAACCATGTTGACCCTGACCCCCAGCGCACTGAAGGCCGTGAGCCGTTTTATCAAGGGATCGGCCGACCCGGTCGCCGGGCTGCGCATCTCAGTGACTGGCGGCGGCTGCTCCGGCCTGCAGTATGCTCTGGCCCTGGAGGCCGCGGCACGCAGCGACGACACGACGGTCGAGTGCGGGGGGGTGACGATCCTGGTGGACCCCACCAGCGCGCCGCTGCTAGCCGGCATCACCATGGACTTCAAGGACAGCATGGAGAGCAACGGATTCACCTTCGTCAATCCCAATGCCTCCCAGAGTTGCGGCTGCGGCAAGTCATTCAGCGCCTAGACGGCCCCCAATCGTCGGCGCCAGCTGCGCCGTTGCGGTTCAGATTCATCTTCTTTCCCGGAGACACGCCATGTGGGATTACTCGGACAAGGTCAAAGACCACTTCTTCAGCCCGCGCAACGCCGGTGCGGTGGCCGACGCCAATGCCGTCGGCGATGTGGGGTCGCTGTCCTGTGGCGATGCACTGCGGCTCTCACTGAAGGTCGATCCGGAGACTCAGGTCATCAAAGATGCGGGTTTCCAGACCTTCGGCTGCGGCTCGGCCATCGCGTCGAGTTCCGCGCTCACCGAGATCATCAAGGGCATGACCCTGGATCAGGCACTGACGGTCACCAACCAGGACATCGCCGATTTTCTCGACGGCCTGCCCGCGGAGAAGATGCATTGCTCGGTGATGGGGCGCGAGGCGCTCCAGGCGGCCGTCGCCAACTACCGCGGTGAGGTCTGGAAGGATGACCACGAGGAAGGCGCCATGGTGTGCAAGTGCTTCGCGGTGGACGCGGTGCTGATCGAGGAGACCATCCGGGCGAATGGGCTCTCCAGTGTCGAGGAGGTAACCAACTATACCAAGGCCGGCGGCGGCTGCTCCGCCTGTCACGAGGGGGTGGAGGAGATCCTGACCCGCGTATGCAAGGAACAGGGCCGGGCCTTCAATGCCACTGCGGCCGCACCCCCGCCCGCCGTTCGACCCAAGCTCGGGACCCTGGCGCGCATCCGCCGCATCGAGGGGGCCATCGAGGCGATCCGGCCGAACCTCCAGCGTGACCGCGGGGACGTGGAGCTGGTGGAGGTGGACGGTAAGACCGTCTATGTGAATATGACCGGGGCCTGCGCCGGTTGTCAGATGGCCTCGGTCACCATCGAGGGCATCCAGCAGCGGATCATCGAGGACCTGGGCGAATTCGTGCGCGTCCTGCCGGCCGCCGCCATGCGGGCGCGGGCCTGACGCTGTCAAACCGGACCAAAACCGGAAGTTGCTCACGCCAAGGCGCCAAGACGCCAAGAAAGACAATGAAGTCCCTAGATGACTTGGGACCCTTCGGGTTCATCACCCGCTGTCGATCATGCATTGAAGACCCTTGGCGTCTTGGCGCCTTGGCGTGAGAATCCCTTCTTCCAGTACGACGGTACCTAACCGAGGCACGACCATGACCGACGGCATCTATCTCGACAATAACGCTACCACCATGGTCTCGCCGGAGGTGGTGCAGGCCATGCTGCCCTATTTCACCGAGCAGTTCGGCAATCCGTCCTCGCTGCACCAATACGGCAACCGGGTCGGTCAGGCCATCAAACAGGCCCGCCAGCAGGTGCAGGCACTGCTGGGCGCCGAGCATGAGTCGGAGATCATCTTCACCTCCTGCGGCACCGAGTCGGATTCCACCGCGATCCTCTCCGCCATCAAGGCCCAGCCGGAACGCAAGGAGATCATCACCACCGTGGTGGAACACCCGGCCATCCTGGCCCTGTGCGAACAGTTGGAGAAGGAGGGCTACAAGATCCACCGTCTGAAGGTGAACGGCAAGGGCCGGCTCGACATGCAGGAGTACATGGACCTGCTGTCGGAGCGGGTCGCGCTCGTCACCGTGATGTGGGCCAATAACGAATCGGGCACCCTGTTCCCGGTGGAGGAGATGGCCGACCTGGCACGCTCGGCGGGGGTCATGTTCCATACCGACGCGGTGCAGGCGGTCGGCAAGATCCCGATTGATCTGAAGGACACCAGCATCGACATGCTGTCACTCTCGGGTCATAAGCTCCACGCACCCAAGGGGATCGGTGTGCTGTATCTGCGCCGCAACACCCGCTTCCGCCCACTGCTGCGCGGCGGACACCAGGAGCGCGGCCGGCGTGCCGGTACCGAGAATTCGGCCTCCATCGTCGCCCTGGGCAAGGCCTGCGAACTGGCCCTGCAACACATCGATACCGAGAAGCGGACCGTGCGCCGGATGCGCGACCGTCTGGAGCAGGGCATCCTGGCGGCCGTCCCGCATGCCTTCGTCACCGGTGACACGACCAACCGGCTGCCCAACACCTGCAATATCGCATTCGAATATATCGAGGGCGAGTCGATCCTGTTGCTTCTCAATAAGCTGGGCATCGCCGCCTCCTCCGGCTCGGCCTGCACCTCCGGCTCGCTGGAGCCCTCGCACGTCATGCGCGCCATGGGCATCCCCTATACCGCCGCCCATGGCACCGTGCGTTTCAGCTTCTCCCGCTACAACACCATGGAGGAGGTCGAGACCGTCATCCGCGCCGTCCCGCCCATCGTCGCCCAATTGCGCAAGCTCTCACCCTATTGGGGCGAGAATGGGCCGATTACCGACCCCGAATTGGCCTTCGCGCCGGCCTACGCCTGACGCGCTTCATTACAGCCGGGACAGCGGAATCCAAGTTGCTCTGGTTCCCAAGCTCCGAGACTGTGCAATTATCCACTCGGCCGTTTCTCTCGAACTAAAATGGACCCCATCCGACCCTTTGAAGGCCTGCGTCCCGACATCGACCCCAGCGCCTGGGTGGACCCGACCGCCGTGGTCATCGGCGATGTCACCTTGGGTGCCGGCGGCTCCATCTGGCCGCTGTGCGTGGTGCGCGGGGACATCCACCGGATCAGGATCGGCGCGCAGACCAATATCCAGGACGGCAGCATCCTGCATGTTACGCACGACAGCCGCTTCAACCCCGGGGGCGCGCCGCTGATCGTCCACGAGCGGGTGACGGTCGGGCACCAGGTGGTGCTGCATGGCTGCGAGATTGGCGAGCTGTGTCTGATCGGCATCGGTGCCCGGGTGCTGGACCGGGCGGTGATCGAGCCCCGCACCCTGCTCGGCGCCGGCGCGCTGGTGCCCCCGGGGCAGGTGCTTCCCGGCGGTGCGCTGTGGGTCGGTGCCCCCGCGCGACGGGTGCGGGCGCTGACCGAGCGCGAGCTGGAATATCTGGAGTACTCGGCGGCCAACTATGTCCGCTTGGCGCAGCGGCATCGCGTGGGCGGGGGCGCATGACTCAGCGTTAATGGATCGGCCATCGTTCGGCAATGGGGCTTGAGTCAGACTGTTTGCAGGCGCCGGGAAGCGCATCGGCGCCGCCTGACACATTGTCTATCGCAAGAGGAACACAGTCATGACCAAGCTGAACCGCACACTCGCCGTCGCCATCGCGTTGGCCCTGTCCGGATCGGGGATCGCCTACACGATGGCGGACACCGCCGCCCCCGCGACCAAGCCGCCGGCCGCGGCAGCCAAGGCGCAGGATCAGGTACCGGTGGAGGTCACCGAGACCGTTACCGGCGGACCTACCGCGCAGCAGGACCGGGTGATGTCGAGCGCTGGACTGGCCGCGGTGCGCGCCGCCCATCTGGCGCGCGTGGCGCTCAACGACGGCTATACCGAGCAGGCCAAGAAGCTTTTGGCGGAGGCCCACGAACAGCTTGAAAAGGTAAAGGCAGACGATAAACCGGTGACCGTGTCCGCGCAGGTCAAGGTGGGCACCAAGGCGGTCGAGTCTGAGAAGGACACCGTGGCCCCCGACCTGATCCCCATCCTGTCTGACCTACAGGTGATCGAGGATGTCGCCGAGAGCCCCGCCAAGCTGGATGCGCTCGGTAAGGCGAAGGGCCATCTGGGCAAGGGCGAGCGGCAACAGGCCCTTGAGGTGCTCAAGGCGGCCGAGGTCGGGGTGGCCTCACTGGAGGTGAGCATGCCGCTCGGCGACACCACGGCGCTGGTGGACCAGGCCCGCAAGCTGATCGATGCGGGCAAGTTGCACGAGGCCAATCTCGAGCTCAAGAAGGTAGAGGATGGCCTGGTGCGGGAAAACACCCTGATCTGGAGCCCCGTCCAGGCACCGGCCGAGTCCGCCAAGGCCCCGACCGAGTCGGCCAAGGCCGCCCCCCCGGAGGCTAAACCGGCCAAATAGCCATCCTCGGGTGGCGCTGAACCGTCGCCGGTTGCCGCGCCGCTTAGGTCGGGTGCTCGGGCTCCGATTCGAGCGCCGCACCCGGATACCAGGACTGGACCTCGGTGCGGCTCGCCGGCGGGCTGAATGAGTGCGATGCCACCGACCCGTCCCGGTGCCGGATCAGCCAGCGGCGCTGGGGCGCATCGGGAACACCGGCGCCGGCCCAGCGCGCTGCGGTTGAGTCGGCGGTGGTGGCCAGATGGAGGCAGGGGGCGGGGGTCATACCTCGACCTCCCCCGGTCGGGCGTCTTGTCCAGGCGGTCGCAGGCCCGGTGTGCCGCGGCGCCCCGTGGGGTGGCTCGATGACCGGACGGCCGTGGGGTCCGGTGCGCGCTCTTCGAGGGTGTCGCGATCAACCATGGGTGTCGATTCCTGCCTGCACGAAGTGGCCTGTCTAAGTACCTAATCATACGACACAACCGACTGAGAAAGCGCGAGAAAAATTTGCCGCTCGCAGCGCCGCCAGGGCGGGCGGAGGAAAGCTCACCCTAGACAGCGTATTCTGCCGCAAACGAACGCAAATAAATACAGGAGGTTATCTCCGTCCTGCCCAAGCGGCCAAGTGCCCGCCGGGTGCGCCGAGCTTGCTCCAGGCAAACCTATAACCAACCGTTTTCTATTGTCTTAGGTCGATTTCGGCGGCCCGGCCTCCCGGTTGCTCATCACCCGCTGCACCGTCTCCAGCATCTCCTCGCGCTTGAATGGCTTGGTGATGTAGTCGTCCATGCCGACGCCGAGACACAGTTCGCGGTCGCCGGCCATGACGTTGGCGGTCATGGCGACCACCGGGAGGTGGCGGCCGCGCAGACGATCGGGCAGTCCTTCGGGTACGGTCTCCGGGCGCTCGGGCGGCTGTCCGCCCTCCAGGGCGCGGATGATGCGCGTGGCCTCCAGTCCGTCCATCGTCGGCATCTGCACGTCCATCAACACGAGATCGAACTTCTCGGACGTGAGCGCGATCAGGGCGATCTCGCCGTCCGGGGCCTCGGCGACCTCATGGTTGTCCTTCTCCAGGACGCGGCGGGCGATGACGCTGTTGACGTGGTTGTCCTCGACCAACAGGATGCGATAGGTCCCCCGCGGCGGCGGCGGGGTCGGTGCCACGATGCCGGAGGCCGCCAAGCGCTGGGCCTCGGCCAAGTCATGCATGTGGTTGAGCAGCTCGCCGACGATCAGTGGCGTGGTCACGCACAACACCCCTGGCGCCCCGGCGAGTCGCTCGCGCTCCTGCGGGTCCGGCTCGGACAGGGCGATCAGGGTCAGCTCCGGCGCCACCGGGAGCTCGTGCAGGAAGCTTGGTAGGTCGGTGCTGGTGGCATCGTACAGGCGCTTCTCCAGCACGACGACGCTGAAGGGGTCCTGGCCCGCCGCCGCGGCCCTGAGTCGGGCGTTCGCCACGGCAACGTCGAAGACCGTCTCGGCGCGGCAGCCCTGCTGGTTCAGGCGCTCGCCTACCAGTCCGATGGCGATGGTGTCGATACCGGCCAGCAAGACCCGTGGTGCGCCCAAATCGGGCGGCGCTCGACCCTCGGTGCGGGGCAGGCGCACCGTGAAATGAAAGCGGCTGCCGCTGCCGGGCTCGCTCTCCACCCACATGCGCCCGTCCATGAGTTCGGCGAGCTTCTGCGAGATGGCGAGCCCGAGCCCGGTACCCCCGTGCTTGCGATGGCCTTGATCATAAATCCGGCCAAGACCTAGCGTAGGGCTTGGTGAATCACCGCAGGAGAGCGGCAGGACCCGCGAAATTGTGTACCCTTGGAAGTGCAAACAAACCGAGGGTGAAGCACCATGTTCGAAGGTCCTGCCG
>NZ_CAJAXH010000185.1 GCF_903946935.1 uncultured Thiodictyon sp. | reverse complement strand
TAGGATACCTGGCAGGCGACTCGATGCTGTCTTCATTCATATTGAAACCCGGAATAAGATCGCATTTTCGTATGGATTCCGGAGATTCTACAATTTTTTTGCTATAAAATCAATAATTTAGTTTCTAGACAGGCTCTTAGTTCGGAGACGATTGAGCCTGGTCCCTTATGGCTCCTTATCGCGATATGTCAATCTGGACATAAACCCCGTTGTGGTCACTAACGGCGCGGCCATCGACTGCACCCTCCCAAGCCGCCACCTTCGACACGCAACCTGCGAGTTGTTCGGGCAGGCAGATATGGTCAATACTGGCTCGACTCAGCCCTTGAGTCTTGCGGAAGTCTTGCTCGGTTACGCACTGCAAGCCAGATTGACGCAGCACGTCCGAGAGCAGGTCCACTGAGAACTTGTCTTGATACCACCCTGAGCCATCTCTGCTCTGGTTGAAGTCGCCCGCAACGACCAGAGGCGTTTGCGACGAATGGGATTGCGAAAGTTTGAGCCAGTCACTTCGGTGTTTTTCGATCGAACGGCGATGCTCGACCCATCGCTTCGACGTCTCTGACTGCCCCTTGTCGTTAGCGTAGGCGATGATCGTCCCGTAGACATGAACCGTCCCTGACGGAGCTGCGACTTTGGCGCAGACCGACAACCTTGGATCCCAGGTCGGAGCTTCGCCAATAATAGGCCAGCGAGAGAGAACAGCAGTGGATGTTTCGCCGGGACGGTGATAGCCGTCTAATGGTGGAGTAGCGACCGCATAGTAGCCGGGTAGAAAAACTGCCTCACTTGCTTCGGTCAGGACCCAGATGTCCGCATCAATCTCACGCATCCTCTGAAGAAGAAGGGCATTCTTGATCTCGCCCCCCTTACGCGGGCGCTCGAGATTCCAAGTAGCGATTCGCATGGGTTGTTGTCGCCTAAACAGATTTCGCCGGACGAACTACCCCGTAATTTGGGGCGCCTAGGGCAGTCAAGCAAATCTCGCATGTTTTGTCAATATCCTCACGCTACTGCGCCGTCTCATCATTAGGAGAAGAACGTTTCCGTGTCCTTCCGTGTCCTTCCGTGTGTTTCCGTGTGTTTCCGTGGCAAAACGGCGATTGACTTCCGGCGCCCCAGGTGCTGCGATGGCCGGCTTGATGATCAAGGCCCGCTTAACGGCGGCGCTCCTACTTGCGCCAAAACTGCGGCGTGAACAGGATCAGGAGCGAGAAGACCTCCAGCCGACCGAGCAGCATGGCGAAGGTGCAGACCCAGATCTCATAGTCGTTCAGCCCCCCGTAATTGCCAGCCGGTCCCACCGCGGCCAGGCCCGGACCCGCGTTGTTGATGCAAGCGATAACAGCGCTGAAGGCGGAGATGAAGTCGAGTCCGCCGAATATGAGCAGGAAGGTCAGCCCAATGATGCTCATGAAGTAAAGAAAAATGAATCCAAGAACGGCGAAGACCACGCTGTTGGGAATCGGCGACCCGCCGATCGTGACCGGGGCAGCCAGCGAGGGATGGATCAGCCGGGACACCTCGCGGGAGGACTGACGCACAAGAATCAGGGTACGGATCATCTTGATCCCGCCGCCGGTGGAGCCGGAACTGGCGGTCACCGAGGAGAGGAAGAGCATCCACAAGGGGACGAAAATCGGCCAAATAGCATAGTCGGTATTGACCAGCCCGCAGTCGGTGGCGATGGAAACCAAGTTGAAACTCACATAACGCAGGGCCGTCCAGAAGCTCGCATAGAATTGAGTGAACCAGAGATAGGCGGCGCAACCGAAACAGCTCAACAGCAACACCCCGAGCACCGCCTTGGCCTCCGGATCGCGCCAAATCGGACGCAGGCTGCGATACCTCCAGACCATGTAATGGGTCGCGAAATTGAACGCGGCGAGCACCATGAAAACGATCAACACCGCCTCGATGGCCGGCGAGTCCCAAGCGCCGATGCTCGCGTCCCGGGTGGAGAAGCCGCCCAGGCTGATGGCCGCAAAGGCATGGCAGACGGCATCGAACCAACTCATGCCGGCGACCCGCAGTGACAGGATGCAGGCCAGGGTGAGGCTCGCATAAATGAACCACAATAGGGTGGCCGTATCGCCGATGCGGGCAGTGAGTTTGGTGTCCTTGATCGGCCCCGGCACCTCGGCACGCATGAGCTGCATACCACCGACCCCCAGAAAGGGCAGAATGGCGACCGCCAGCACGATGATCCCCATGCCGCCCAACCAATTCAGGGTATGGCGCCACAGGTTGATGGATGGCGCCACGTGATCGAGCCCGGTCATCACCGTGGCCCCGGTGGTGGTCAGCCCCGACATGGTCTCAAAAAAGGCGTGGGTGAAGGACAGTTGCTGATGCAGCATCAGCGGCACGGTGGCAATGGCGGCGGTCAGCGTCCAGGCCATGGCGACCAGCATGAAGCCGTCGCGCGCCTTGAGTTCGGCGCGGTGGCGACGGGTGAGCCCCACCAGCATCAGGCCGGCGAAGACACAGGCAATCATGCTGAACACAAAGGTGAACAGGGTCCCGTCCTGGTAGATCAGGGCACAGGCGATGGGCAGCAGATAGGTCAGGCTGAACACCATCAACAGGCGCCCGAGTACATTGGTAACCGACAGCACCGAGTACATCAGAAGAAACCCAGACTCACCTGGAAATAGCGCTCCACCTTGCGCACCAGGTCCTTACTGATCACGAACAGGATCACATGGTCCTCGGCCTCGATCACCGTATCGTGGTGGGCGATCAGGACCCGGCGCCGGTCAGCGACACCCGCCACGGGCGCGCTCCCGCGCATGATGGCACCCAGCGTCACCCCGTGGGGCAGGTCCAGTTGGTCGACCCGCCGCCCCACCACCTTGGAGGTGTTTTTGTCCCCATGGACGACCAGTTCCAGGGCCTCCGCCGCCCCCCGGCGCAGGCTGTGTACCGCGGCCACATCCCCCTGACGCACATGGGCCAACAGCGAACCGATGGAGACCTGGGCGGGTGAGATGGCGATATCGATCCGGTCCGCCTGCATCAGATCGGCATAGGCGCGCCGGTTGATCAAGGCCAGCACGCGCCGCGCCCCCATACCCTTGGCGAGCAGGGCGGAGAGTATATTGTTCTCGTCGTCATTGGTGAGGGCGAGGAAGCAGTCCATCTCCTCGATCGACTCGGCCGAGAGCAGATTCTCGTCCGCCGCATCGCCTACCAGCACCAGGGTGTGCTTCAGGGTCGCGCCCAGATTGCGCGCACGCCGCTCGTCGGCCTCCACCAGTTTCACCTGATAGCGATCCTGGGTGGCACTGGCGAGCCGCTCCCCGATGTTCCCGCCACCGGCGATGAGGATGCGCCTGGTCGGGCGGTCGCGCCGCCGCAACTCGCTCAAGACCTGACGGATGTCGCGGGTAGCGGCCAGGAAGAACACCTCATCGCCCGCCTCGATCAGGGTCTCGCCGTCCGGGATCGTCGGCTGGTCGCCGCGGTAGATTGCGGCGATGCGCACCTCAACGCTGGGGATGTGGCGGCGCAGATCGGACACCGGACACCCCACCAACTTGCCGCCGGGAATGGCACGCACCGCCACCAGACTCAGCAGCCCGTCGGCAAACTCCAACACCTGCAGGGCCTCCGGGAAGGCCATTAACTTGACGATATAGTCGGTGATGATCTGCTCCGGGCAGATGCTGAAGTCCACCGCGAAGTTCTTCGCCTCCAGCAGTTGCGGGTACCGGGCATAGTCCGTCGAGCGCAACCGGGCGATCTTGGTCGGGGTCTTGTAGAGGGTGGCGGCGGTGCGGCAGGCGCACAGGTTGGTCTGATCGCTCTGGGTCACGGCGATCAACATATCCGCATCGCCGGTCCCGGCCAGTTCCAGGATCGAGGGCAGGGCGGCGTTACCGACCACGGTGCGCAGGTCCAGCCGGTCCTGGAGGCGCGCCAGACGTACCAGGTCGGTATCGATCACGGTGATCTCGTTGGCCTCGGAGACCAGACTTTCGGCCACCGAGGTCCCGACCTGGCCGGCGCCGAGGATGACAATTTTCATATCTTAATCATATGAGTAGCTTTGCATTTATCTGCGTTCATTGACTGTCGCACGGTGCATTTCAGGGGTGGCCGGCCGCGCGTCGCCGCCTCCGGCAAGCATGGTGTCCGCAGACACCTGGCGCGGGTCGTCATGCTACCGCGTCCCCCGACCCGGGGCCACCGACCGGCAATGTGCGGAGCCCATCGCAGTTCACGGCGGCCCGGGCTATCATCGCCGAAACCCTGTCCTGTCTCCTGCGGCGATCCCTTGACCCCGATCATGCATGCAACCCCCAACGCCCGCACCCGCCGGCCCCTGCTGGCCTTGGTGGCGATGCTGATCGGCGGCCCCGCCCTGGCGGCGGCGCCGGTCCCGCCCACGGGGACGCAACTCTTCGGCATCCCGACCGAATTCATCCTGTTCGCGGCAACCCTGTTGGGGGTGGCCAGCTTCCACCGCCATACCCTCGTGGTGGCCCTGACCGGGCTGGCGGCGATTACCGGCTTCAAACTCGCCGTCACCGGCTTCCACGCTGGGCCAGGACTCACCGGACTGCTCGCCCACCTGGGACATGAGTGGGTGATACTCGCCAACCTGCTGGGCCTACTGCTCGGCTTTGCGCTGCTGGCCCGTCACTTCGAGGACAGCCGCATCCCGCTGCTGTTGCCGCGCTTCCTGCCCGCCGGCTGGCCGGGCGGTTTCGTCCTGTTGGTCATGATCTTCGTGTTGTCGAGCTTCCTCGACAACATTGCCGCCGCCCTGATCGGCGGCACCGTGGCCGCCGGGGTCTTCGGCCATCGGGTGCATCTGGGTTACCTCGCGGCCATCGTGGCCGCGGCCAACGCGGGCGGCGCCGGCAGCGTGGTGGGCGATACCACCACCACCATGATGTGGATCTCCGGGATCGGCCCCTTGGAGGTGGTGCATGCCTATATTGCCGCCGGCGTGGCCCTGGCGATGTTCGGCATCCCGGCGGCCATCCAGCAGCAGCGTTGCGGCGCGACGATGCAGGAGGTGCCCGCGGGCGTGCGGGTGGACTGGACCCGGGTCGGCATCGTCGCGACCATCCTGGGCGTGGCCGTCGCCACCAATGTACTGGTGAATCTGCATCTCAAGGCCGCGGCCGGCAGCTTCCCCTTCCTGGGCGCGGCCGTCTGGGTGGCGATTCTCGCCACCGCCGCGCTGCGCCGGCCCGACTGGGGCCTGCTGCCGGAGGCCTTCAAAGGCAGCCTGTTCCTGCTCTCACTGGTGATCTGCGCCTCGATGATGCCGGTGGAGCAACTGCCGCCGGCCTCCTGGCCCTCGGCCCTGGCCCTGGGGTTCGTCTCCGCCGTCTTCGACAATATCCCCCTGACCGCCCTGGCACTCAAGCAGGGCGGATACGATTGGGGCGTGCTCGCCTACGCGGTCGGTTTCGGCGGGTCGATGATCTGGTTTGGCAGCTCCGCCGGCGTGGCCCTGTCCAACCTCTATCCCCAGGCCAAATCGGTGGGGGGCTGGGTGCGCGATGGCTGGCACGTCATACTGGCCTATGTCTTAGGGTTCGCGGCACTGCTCTCGATCCTCGGTTGGCAGCCCCGCCAGCCTCCGAGCGGCGCCGCGCAGTCAGCGACCGCGGCCCAGTGCTGCGCCAGCTCACACTGTGACCCGCCAGCCGCGGGTCAGGAATCACACTTATCGATGAGGTTATGATGCGCTTCTTGGTCCCCTGCGACGGCTCCGAGCACTCACTACGGGCGCTACGTCATCTGCTGCGACTCGCCGCCGGCCACCCGGCCCCGGAGCTTCGCCTCCTCAATGTACGCGATCCGGCGGACGCCTGGGAGGTCCGCAGCTTCCTCAATCCCAAGGAGATCGCAGACATCCAGCAGCAGGAGGGCGAGGCCGACCTGCGCGGTGCGCGCGACCTGCTCGAGGCGACCGGGATCGCCTACACCGCCCAAGTCGCTTGCGGACCCATCGCCGAGACCATCGCCGAATTCTCCATACAACAAGGCTGCGACCACATCGTCATGGGCACCCATGGTCGCGGCACGCTGGCGTCACTGTTCCTGGGCTCGGTGGCCAGTGCGGTCGTCCACCTGAGCCCGTTGCCGGTCACTCTGGTCAAATAACACCCATGAGCCCCCAGGCCGGAGTTGCAATCATGGCGTGTCCCGCCCCCCACTCACATCGGCGGATACTGGTCCGCACCCTGACGCCGCTCGCATTGTGGCTCTGCCTGGGGGTCGCGGGCGCCGCCCAGGTTGAGGTCGCGGGGGAACTGGAACGCCTGATGGCCCAGTATGGCTTCCAGATGAAGCCGGCGGACCTGGAGGCGACCCGCGACAAGCAGGGGCGCGCGGCGGAAGGGACCGAACTGCTGCCGCACCTGCGCGCGCTCCTGGAGGGGTTCGACCACATCATCGTCCAATCGGGCCAAGGGGGGGTCGAGCGGGTCCTGATCCTGGGCGCCAAGACCCCCTACACCCCGCCCGCCCCGGCTGCGGCGGCACCCGCGGCCCCGCCCGCCGGCGAGATCACCCTGGAGACCCAGCGCATCGGCTCGTCCCACGCCGTCACCCTGATGCTGGAGGGTCAGAACGGCCGACGGGTCCAACGGCAGCTCCTGGTCGATACGGGGGCCGACTATGTGGTGCTCCCGACTTCGCTGATCGGCCAACTCGGCCTCGCCCCCGACGCACTGCACACCCAGCAGGTGCAGACCGCCAACGGTAACGTGGAGGCGGCACTCGGGACCCTCCCGGCGGTCTGGCTGCAACAGCAGCGCGTGGCCGAGGTCCCGGTCGCCTTCATCGAGGACGCGCGGCTCGGCGGTAATGCATTGCTGGGGATGAGCCTGCTCGGGCGCTTCCGGGTCACCATCGAAGACGAACAGAACCGGCTGGTATTGGGACCCAAGTAACATGGATGACACACAACTGCTGCGCTACAGCCGGCAGATCCTGCTCCCGACCTTCGGCATCGAAGGCCAGGAGCGGCTGCGCGCGGCCCGGGTGTTGCTGGTGGGACTGGGCGGACTCGGCTCTCCGGTGGCCATGTATCTGGCGGCGGCCGGGGTCGGGCGCCTGGTGCTGGCCGATCACGATGCCGTCGATCTCAGCAATCTCCAGCGCCAGATCATCCACACCACGCCGCGGATCGGGCAACCCAAGGCGGAGTCGGCATGCGCGACCCTGGCCGCGCTCAACCCCGAAGTCGAACTGGTGCCGGTGCGCGAACGACTCACCGCCGCGACCCTGCCGGACCTGCTGCGCGACCTGGACCTGGTGGTGGACTGCTGCGACAACTTCGACACCCGCTTCGCCATCAATGCCGCCTGCGTGGCCGCGGGCAAACCACTGGTGAGCGGCGCAGCGATTCGTCTGGAGGGCCAGGTGACGACCTTCTCCGGGCAACCGGGCGGTCCCTGTTATCAATGCCTCTACCCGCGCGATGGCGGGATCGACGAGACCTGCACCGCCAACAGTGTACTGGCCCCGGTGCTGGGCATCATCGGCAGCATCCAGGCGACTGAGGCAATCAAGGTGCTCAGCGGGCTGGGTGAACCGCTGTTTGGGCGACTCCTGCTGCTCGATGCCGCTCGCATGGAGTGGCGGCAGGTGCGGCTCGTGGCCGACCCGAGCTGTCCGGTGTGCGGAGTTGCATCGCCCCAGCCTTGACTCCGTGCGCAGGCGATCGCGATCCGCTGCCAATACAGTGATGACGTCGGTCAGCGCAATGTATGGCACCGTACGAACGCGAGGCCCAGCGGGCGATATCATCGGCCGATGACTGACACACCATCACATGTTTCGCCAGGAATCAGAAGGCTGCTGCTCTCAGCAGTCGCCGCGACCGCGCTCGCGGCGATCGCCGTCTTCGCCTGGATGGCCTTGAAGCCGACCGGCCCGGGTGTCGGCTTCGTCAAGGGGAACGGTCGCATCGAGGCCACCGAGATCGATGTCGCGACCAAGCTCGCCGGGCGGGTGCAGGACATCTTGGTCAACGAGGGCGACTTCGTGCAGGTGGGCCAGCCCCTGGCGCAGATGCGCATCGCGGTGCTCGACGCACAGTATGACGAGGCCATGGCCCTGTCCCGTCAGGCCGTCACCACGGTGGCCAGTGCCAAGGCCCAGGTCGCCGTGCGCGAGAGCGATACGCTCGCCGCGCAGGCCCTGGTGGGGCAGCGCGAGGCCGAGTTGGATGCGGCGCAACGACGCTTTGAGCGCTCGCAGACGCTGGCCAAGAAGGGGATGACGACCCGCCAACTGCTCGATGACGACCGCGCCAGGGTGCAGGGCGCCGAGGCCACGCTGGCCGGTGCAGAGGCCCAGGTAACCGCCGCTCAGGCGGCGATCACGGCCGCACAGGCCAAAGTCGTCGGCGCCAACTCCGGTGTCGAGGCGAGCGAGGCGACGGTGGCCCGCGTCGAGGCCGACATTGAGGACAGCCTGCTGAAATCCCCGCGCACCGGGCGTGTGCAGTACCGCATCGCGCAGCCGGGCGAGGTGCTGGCCAACGGCGGCAAGGTGCTCAACCTGGTCGACTTGAGCGATGTCTACATGACGTTCTTCCTGCCCGAGACGGTGGCCGGCCGGGTGGCGCTGGGCAGCGAGGTGCATATCGTGCTCGATGCCGCGCCGCAGTATGTGATCCCGGCGCGGGTGTCCTACGTGGCCAGCACCGCCCAGTTCACGCCCAAGACGGTGGAGACGGCCAGCGAGCGGCAGAAGCTGATGTTCCGGGTCAAGGCGCAGATCGACCCTGAGCTGCTGCAAAGGCACTTGAAGCTGGTCAAGACCGGCCTGCCAGGCATGGCCTGGCTCAAGCTGAATGCGCAGGCGGCGTGGCCGGCCAATCTGGTGCTCAAGGTGCCGGATTGAGCGCTGGCTTGAGCACGAGCGGGCCCGCGCTGCCCGTGATGGAGCCACCGGGGCGGGATACTTCCGCGCCGGTGGCCGGTCTGGTCGATGTCAGTCTGCACTACGGCAAGGTCGTGGCGTTGGCCGACATCACGCTCGCGATCCCAGCCGGGCGCATGGTCGGACTGCTCGGCCCGGACGGCGTGGGCAAGTCGAGCCTCCTGGCGCTGCTCGCCGGGGCCCGGGCCGTGCAGCAGGGAAGCGTACACGCCCTGGACGGTGACATGGGCAACCGCCGTCATCGCCGCCGCGTCTGTCCCTCCATCGCCTACATGCCCCAGGGCCTGGGGAAGAACCTCTATCCGACCCTGTCGGTGGAGGAGAACTTGCAGTTCTTCGGCCGGCTGTTCGGCCACCAAGCGGCCGAACGCCGCCGCCGCATCGACGAGCTCACCCGTGACACCGGCCTGTCGCCGTTCCTGGCGCGCCCGGTCGGCAAGCTCTCCGGCGGCATGAAACAGAAGCTCGCCCTGTGCTGCGCCCTGATCCACGACCCGGATTTGCTGATCCTGGATGAGCCGACCACCGGTGTGGACCCGCTCGCCCGCGCCCAGTTCTGGGACCTGATCGCGCGCATCCGCTCCGTCGACTCCGCTCAGGACGGGTCCGTCGACTCCGCTCAGGACAGGTCCGGGCGACCCGGCATGAGCGTGATCGTGGCCACCGCCTACATGGACGAGGCACAAGGCTTCGACTGGCTGGTGGCCATGAACGCCGGCCGCGTGCTGGCCACGGGCACACCCGCCGAGCTGCTGGCGCGCACCGGGACCGACTCGCTCGACGCCGCCTTCATCGCACTGCTGCCGGAGGCGCTGCAGCGGGGCCACCGGGCGGTCACCATCCCGCCCCTGGTCGCTGGAGACCAGACCGAGATCGCCATCGCGGCCAAGGACCTCACGATGCGCTTCGGTGATTTCACCGCGGTCGATCATGTCAATCTGTCCATCCGCCGCGGCGAGATCTTCGGCTTCATCGGCTCCAACGGCTGCGGCAAGTCCACCACCATGAAGATGCTGACCGGTCTGCTGCCGGCCAGCGAGGGCAGTGCATCCCTGTTCGGGGCCCCGGTCGACCCCAAGGACATCGCCACCCGCCGGCGCGTGGGCTACATGTCGCAGGCGTTCTCGCTCTATTCGGAGTTGACGGTGCGCCAGAATCTGGTGCTGCACGCGCGCCTGTTCCAACTGCCCCAGGCCACTATCCCGGCGCGGGTGGCAGAGATGGTGCGTCGCTTCGGCCTGGAGGCGTCGGTGGACGCGCTGCCCGACCGGCTGCCGCTGGGTATCCGCCAGCGCCTGTCGCTGGCCGTTGCCATGGTGCATCGACCGGAGCTGCTGATCCTGGACGAACCGACCTCGGGCGTGGACCCCATCGCGCGCGACCGCCTGTGGCAACTGATGATCGACCTGGCCCGCAATGACCAGGTGACGATCTTTATCTCCACCCACTTCATGAACGAGGCCGGGCGTTGCGACCGCATCGCGCTGATGCATGCCGGGCGCGTGCTCGTCACCGATGTCCCCGCCGAACTGGTCCGCCAACGGGGCGTCGCCACACTCGAACAGGCCTTTATCGGCTACTTGGAAGAGGCCGGCGCGTCCGGTGCGGCAACCTCCGCGGACGCGGCGCCGGCGCCGCCGCCAGTCGTCGCGCCGACCGCCCCGCCCAGGCGCGCATTCCCCTTCAGCCTGAGTCGCGCCTGGAGCTACAGCCTGCGCGAGACGCTCGAGCTGCAACGCGACCCGGTGCGTGCCACCATGGCGCTGCTGGGCACGGCGATCCTGATGTTTGTCTTCGGCTACGGGATCAGCCTGGATGTGGAGAACCTGACCTACGCGGTGCTCGACCGGGACCAGACCGGGTTGAGCCGCAACTACGCGCTGAACCTGGCGGGCTCGCGCTACTTCGTCGAACGCCCGCCGATCCTCGACGAGCGCGATCTCGACCGGCGTATGCGCGCTGGCCAGCTCGCGCTGGCGATCGAGATCCCACACGGCTTCGCCCGCGACCTGGCGCGCGGGCAGCAGGTGCAGATCGGCGCCTGGGTGGACGGCGCCATGCCGGTGCGGGCCGAGACCGTGCGCGGTTATGTGCAGGGCATGCACCAGGGCTGGCTGCTGGACCAGGCGACGCGGCAGCTCGGTCAGGACGCCGGGGTCGGCCCGGCCAGGATCGCGACGCGCTTTCGCTACAACCCCGACGTGCGCAGCCTACCGGCGATGGTCCCGGCGGTCATCCCGATGCTCTTGCTGATGATCCCGGCGATGCTCGCCGCACTCTCGGTGGTGCGCGAGAAGGAGCTGGGCTCCATCATCAATCTCTACGTTACCCCGGTGACCCGCAGCGAGTTCCTGCTCGGCAAACAGTTCCCGTACATCCTGCTGGCGATGCTCAATTTCGCCCTACTGACGCTGTTGGCGGTCACGGTCTTCGGCGTCCCGGTCAAGGGCAGCCTGCTGGCACTGACGGCGGGGGCGCTGCTCTTCGTCATCTTCTCGACCGGCTTCGGCCTCTTCGCCTCCACCTTCACCCGCAGCCAGATCGCGGCGATGTTCGTAGCCATGATCGGGACCATCATCCCAGCCGTCCAGTTCGCCGGAATGCTGAACCCGGTGTCCTCGCTCGAAGGTGTGGGGTATGTCATCGGCCGGGTCTACCCGGCCACGTACTTCCTGACGATCAGCCGTGGTGTCTTCAACAAGGGGTTGGACTTCGTCGGCCTCCAAGCCGCGTTCTGGCCGCTGGCACTGGCCGTGCCGGTGATCCTGGGGCTGTCGATCCTCCTGTTGAAGAAGCAGGAAACCTGAGCATGTCGCAGGCCGCGACTGTTTACCGCCTGGGGATCAAGGAGCTGTGGAGCCTGGCTCGCGACCCGATGATGCTGGTGTTGATTGCCTATACCTTCACCGTGTCGATCTATGTCGCGGCCACAGCGATGCCGGAGACGCTGCACAAGGCGCCGCTCGCCATCGTCGATGAGGATGCATCGCCGCTCTCGATACGCATCGCCACGGCCTTCTATCCGCCGCGCTTCAATCCCCCGGCGATGATCCCCCTGGCCCGTATCGATACGGGCATGGATGCCGGGGATTTCACCTTTGTCATGGACATTCCTCCCGACTTCCAGCGCGATGTGCTGGCCGGCCGATCGCCCGCGATCCAACTCAACGTGGATGCCACACGTATGAGCCAGGCCTTCACCGGCAGCAGCTATGTTCAGCAGATGGTGTTGGGCGAGGTGACCGAATTCGTCCAGCGTTACCGCGCAAGCACGGAACTGCCGGTGGAACTGGCCCTGCGCGCGCGTTTTAATCCCAACCTGGAGCAGTCTTGGTTCGGCGCACTGATGGAGATCATCAATAACGTCACCATGCTGTCGATCATCCTGACCGGAGCGGCACTCATCCGCGAGCGCGAGCACGGAACCATCGACCATCTCCTGGCCATGCCGGTGACGCCCGCCGAGATCATGCTATCCAAGGTGTGGTCGATGGGCCTGGTGGTGCTGCTGGCCGCGTCAATTGCGCTGGTGCTTGTCGTGCAGGGCATCCTGCGGGTGCCGATTGAGGGCTCGGTGGCACTGTTCCTGGTCGCGGCCGCACTGCATCTCTTCGCCACGACCTCGATGGGCATTTTCATGGCCACGCTGGCGCGCTCGATGCCGCAATTCGGCATGCTCGCGGTGCTGATCCTGCTGCCGCTGCAATTGCTATCGGGCAACTCGACCCCGCGCGAGAGCATGCCGGAGCTGGTGCAGAACCTGATGCTCGTCGCCCCCACCACCCACTTCGTCGCCAGCAGCCAGGCCATCCTGTTCCGCGGTGCCGGCCTGTCTGTCGTCTGGCCGCAGTTCCTCACATTGCTCCTGATCGGCGCAGCGCTCTTCACCATTGCGCTCAATCGGTTCCGCAGGACCATCAGCCAGATGGCGTAATGCGGAGGTGATCCGGCAGGGTCTGGACGCCATCGCCTGGCGCCCATTGCGCAAGCCTAGATGCCAAGCGAGAGCGTGTGTGCTGCCGTATGAACCTAGGTATTACGTCGGGCAATGCGCACGATCTCTTGTGCAATGTCCTCGGGTGACAGAATGAAATCGATACAGCCGCTCGCAATCGCGCTCTCCGGCATGTCCGGCCGCTTGGCGGTGGCGAGTTTCTGCGCAATGGTAATACCCCCCACCTCCTTGATACCGCACAGGGCCGCTGCACCATCGCCATCGTAGCCGGAGACGATGACTGCGATCAGTTTGCCGCTCCAGTGCTCGGTGAGTGAACGCAGAAACACCGTAATCACGTCCGGCCAGCCCCGGGGTTTTGAGATGGGTTCCAGATGGAAGGCCCCGTCAAGGATGTGTAAGTCACGCTGTTCAGGGATGATAAATACCCGGTTCTGCCGGATCAATAAGTGGTCCGTGATCAGCTCGACGGGCATTTTCGTGTAATGCGGGAGGATCTCGTGGAGCAGGGTGGCGACCGTCCGCAAGTGATTGACGATGACGATGGCCACCCCCATATCGGCCGGCAAGTGCTGGAGCAACCGGATATAGGCGTCGAGGCCACCGGCAGAACCGCCCACACAGACGACTGGGAAATCTCTCGCATCGGCCTCGGTTTTCATTGTTGCTCAAGTGCTTTTTTGGATTTTGAGACGAGTATGCATGGAGCAAACTGGCCAGACAAGCGCACAGACAAACCACACCAAAGGCAGAACCCATGAACTCAGAAGCACTCTATGTCGATCTTGCCGAAAACGAGGTCATCACCATCGCACTGTTGGCCGACAAGAGCCTCCCCGTCGATGCGTTCGCAAGTAAATACAAGCACTTAATTCAAGAACACTACAGGGCGCGCAACCAGGACCGCGACGATTACGCCGCCTATCGCGAGGCCGAAGCCTTACACGCGTATCTCATGAGAACCTGAACGCTGCGCCCACTTCGGTTATGCCAGCAGCGGACTTGGTCGTTATCCCGCCCGCTGAACCTCAGGCCCTGCGTGTGACACCCATCCAGAGACTAGCAGGCTGTCGGACTTAGTGATGCAACCGATTGAATGCAAAGAGTTTCATCTTTTGCGCCAAAAAGTCGTTTTCCTGTTTAATCAATCGGTTACGCCATCAAGTCCGACAGGCTGCTAGGAAAATACTCGCAGCGTGCCTGGCGTAACCCGGATGGAGCGCGAGCGGAATCCGGGTACGACCTCGCGGGCTACCGAAAGATTAGTGGCTTACCGAAATCCACTTGCCGCCCCATGTGATTTGGCGTACAGACCCGGCAAGAGCACCAGTGTATTTTCCCCCACATTCGTGCTCGATACGCGCGCGTACCCGCTCACAGTCAATCGACGCGCAATGTGAGTGGGTGCATCGGCCATTGGACAGGCAGAATGGTGTCATTGTGTGGGTCAAGGTGTCCTTGGTTGTGATCGAGCTGCTGGCAACCGAAGCCCGCATTGTTATCGCCGCGGTCGAGACCTACCTGAAGTATGCCGAGGCCATCGGCCTCACCGCTCCATCGGCCGCGCCGCGGCACTAGGCATTGACCCCGGGCGGCATTTTCCCCGGCCGGGCCAGGTGGCAAGCCGCGCCTAACCGCTTGATTGCGATGCGCGGGGAACCGCGCGACCCGACGCTGGATTCCGTAACCTGATTCGAGGAGCAAACCATGTGGAGTCTTACTGAGGACATGGGGCGGCTACGCGATGAGATCGCCCGCGAGCGGATCGCCCGCCAGACCCTAATCAACGATAACCGCCAGGAAGTCGCCGACGCTGCGCACGCCTTCATGCGTGATTTGAAGGTCAGCGTGGAAACCATGCGGGTCGATCGCATGGCCTTCCTCGCCCGAGTTAGCTGCGCCGTTGCCGATAGCCGAGTCGAAGCGGCCGATCTTCAGGCCAAGCGCAAGCAAGAGGTCGCCCACCTGCTGGATGACTTCCAGCGCGCCCGGGGCGTGATGGCCATTGAGATACGGGCCGCCGACCAGTCCTTCGTATCCGACATCGCCCGAACCGCCCACCAGTTACTCGGTGAGTTTGCCGGCCAACGCAGCGCCGCCCGTCAGGCGTGGTACGGCCAGGCATCGCCGCCGACAGCCCTCCGCCCCCAGCCCGCACCAACCCCGAAGAAGCAAGACCCGGTCCAAACCAAGCCCCAGGTGCAGGCGAAGGCTCAGGCCAAATCGACACCGAAGGCGCGGTACAAGGAGCCGCCGATGCCGGCGGAAAAGTCGGCGATGGCCGTGGCGATGGACGACGCCCAGGCGACCCGTTTACCGGGCGAGGAAGACATGCCCGACTAGCAGGAACGGACGCTGGCGCGGCCGCACGCGAGGCCGCCGCCAGCAGCCACGCGGCCCCAACCCCAACGCGTCCGCCACTCCCTGCCCACAAAGGCTACTGCTAGTCGTCATGCTCCTTGGACTTCTTGTGATCGTCATCCTCGCCGCCTGATTCCGCGTCAGACCCGCCCGCGTCCGAGTGCCGGTCTTTCCGGTCCCGTCCTTCACGTTCACCCTCATCGGCCTCGCCCTTGCGGTGACACTCTATGCAATTCTCATAGTTGCTGATGCCCTCCTCCACATGCTTCTCGCGGATCTTGGAGCGGGAGTGCTCATGGCAGCCGTAACAGGTGTAGGTGCGGTAGTCACGGCCGACGTGGCAGGTGTTGCAGGATGCCGCGTGGTCGCCGGTGAGGCTGAACAGGGACTCGTGGTCAAAGGTCGCAGGCGTCCAGGCGCGCTGCGAGTGGCACTGGCCGCAGGCGCCGATCGCGCCTTGGTGCATGGCGTCCACGGGCGCCTGATGACAGCCGCTGCACTGATCGCGGCGGGCGACCTTGAGCAGGTCGTGCGAGAACCGGCCGATGGGGCGGAAGGCCTTCACCCCCTTGTGGTCGCTATGGCAGGCGATACAGTCCGGTTCAAGCAGGTCCTGATGGAAGGGGGTGAGTTTGCGCTCATTGGCGATCGCGAATCCTGTGGTGGTGACGAGTCCGATCTCCGCGGGCTTGTGGCACTTCACGCACAGCGCCGGCCGACTGCCGATGAAGGGCCGATGACAGGCGAAGCAATCGGTCTCGAACGCTTGGTGCGCTGGCATCACCGGCCCCGGTTCAACCATGAGTTGCGGCCAGAACACGGCAATCAGGATCAGAATGACCAGATTGGCGGCGACGAGGATGAAGACGAGTTGCTTGTTCATTGCCACTGCCAGAACAGTAAGATGCTGAGAATGTGCGCGAGCCCCAGCACGCCGAAGGCCAGCGTGATGGGGAAGTGTACCGCCCGCCACTGCTTCATCACGTCCACCGTGACCGCGTCCCAGAAGACCTCTTTGTCGATGGTCGCCGGGCTGTCGCCGTGGTCGGCATGGAACTGACGTTTCGCGAGCAGGTCGCGCCGTGAACGGCCCAGCAGGTATTGACCGGTCATGCCGCTGGCCAGAGTCACCAGCATCGCCAGCAGGGCCAGCCAGGGCAGGACCGCATAGACGTGAATCCCGGCGTGGACCAGGATCATCAGCGCGCCAATCCAGGTCAGCACCTCATGCAACCGTAGCAGGGTCTTGGGATTACCGGAATTGATCAGCTTGCGCTTGCGCATGGAATAGAAGAACGAGAGCAGGATCAGGAGGGTCCCGGGGATGCCCAACCAGCGACCGATCCAGTAGAGACCGAAGACGTGTAGCAGGGCATCGGTGATCGCAGTCGCGACGATCAAGGACCCGAACAGCAACAGGAACGGAACGAATTCTTTACGAACGATTGAGCGATTCATCGGGACCTCTACAACGTCAGGGTCAGATCGGTCGTCGGGGTAGAAATACAAAGTAGGCAATGGCCCGGCTTCAGATCCGCGTCGGGCGCCTGGGAATACGTCACCGCACCGGACTCGATCCGGGTCTGGCAGGTGCCGCAACTGCCGGCCCGGCAGCCGGAGTCCACCACGATCCCCTGCCCCTCGGCGAGATCGAGCAGGGACGCGGCAGCGCCGTCCCACGACACCGTCTTGCCGGAGCGGCTGAATCGCACCACGCTGGTATTGGCTCGCGTGGTCGACACGTGCACCGCGCGCGTGTTCAACGAGGCTGGACCGAATGACTCGTAATGGATGTCTGCCGCCGGCACCCCCTGCGCCGCCAGCGCGGGTACCAGTGACTCCATCATCGCCGGCGGACCGCAGACATAGAATTCATGGCGGCGGAAGTCCAGGGTCCGTTGCAGCAGTGCCAGATCCACGTATCCCTGTTGCTGATAGTCACGGCCCAGCAGGTCATCCGGGTCGGGCACGGCGTAACAGCAATGCAGATGGAACCCCGGCTGGCCCTCGCTCAGGGTCTTGAGGTGTTCCGACATGATCCGCTCGGCGCCGTTGCGCACCCCATAAAAGAGCCAGACCTCGCGCGGATCGGCACGATCACTCATGGTGTTGAGGATGCTCAGTAACGGGGTGATGCCGATCCCGCCGCCGATCAGCACGACTGGCAGGACGCTGTCCTGCGTCAAAAAGAAGTGACCGGACGGGGCCCGTGCCCACACCCGGGAGCCTTCTTTGAGTTGGTCGTGGAAGTGATTCGACACGACCCCCGCCGGCAGGTCCGGTCGACCGGGGGGCGGTGGGACCCGCTTGATCGACACCCGGTAGCAGTCGGTGCGCGGACGATCCGACAGGGAGTAGCAACGCACCAGGGTCTTCGGCGGGCCGCCGGTGGGGTCCGGCACCTCCAGCTTGAAGGTCAGGTACTGCCCGGGTCTGTAGGTCGGCAGCGGCTGGCCGTCCGCCGGGGACAGGTAGAAAGAACAGACCGCGCCGTTGCCGTCCTCAATCACGCGGCGTTGCACCACGAACTCCCGGTGGCCGGGCCAGGCCGGGGCCTGCGCGACCGGTGCGGGGTCAAGGCCCTGGTCCTGCTCCGGCTTACCGACCATCCGAACCGCCCCGCCAGCCCCACCCTCCCCTCGCCGCTCCAGCACCCGCAGTTGCGCGCGCTGACGCAGCCACCCGAACAGTCCAAATACGGCCACCTGGGCCAGGATTGCCGCAGTGATCAAGAGCACCAGGGTGGCATTTGACATGCTATGTATTACTCACTTACGTTTGTAACCGTCGATCATCCGATAGCCTCAAACGGCCGTGAGGACGTCGCGCACCCGGTCCAAGCGCCCGCGCACCTCGGCCGCGAGCTCGGCGATCTCCGGCTTGTCGACGAGTTGCAAGACCGTTTGCGGATCCATTCAGCAGTTTAAGGGCAGGGGAAAGGGGCGTCCGTACGTTGGCACACAGATTAAGCGCTTCGTTGGCCATCGCTCGTCGATCACCGACTGTCTAGTTCGATGGAGCCATTTTACCCCCCCCAAGCCCAGTGCTTCGGACCGGTCGGGAGGTTTTTCACAATCGCTCAGGCCGGGAGCGCACTGACGCGTACCGCCACGTTCAGCGATGGGTGCCGATCGGGCCGGCCCAGTTAGCTTCCCGCAGGTGCATTGCGCCTCGAGCACCCGAGGCTCGGTGACCTGGCAGCGCGGCGCCGGCAAGTCGAACCCCTGGCGGGTCTCCACCACCGCCGCCATACCGCATCGCAATGGCCCGCCGGGGCATGCTTTTAAATGCGCTCTGGCTGCGCCACGCACTTGAGGGTATGAACGGTGTGGCCCCTCGGGGCTCCCGTCGGCCATCTTCGCCACCCCGCCGCCGAGCACCGACGCGATCAGAAACAGCATCGCCACGTGCAGCCTAGAACCGCTTGCGGATCGTCAGCCACAGCTCAGTCGAGCTGTAATTACCCCCCACCGTATTGCTCTCATCGCGCGTATACAACACCTGCGGGCGCAGGGACCAATCGCGAGCAAAGCCGTAGGTCAGTCCGCCGCCAATCTCATAGATATCGTCGCTGCGCCGGTAGAATGAAACCGGCTCGAAATCCGAGTCGGTCAGGGTGCGGTCCCCGAGGTAAGCGTTGTGTTCCCAGAGTCCTAACAGAAAGCTGCCGAGGCTTGCAGAGAAGTCCATGCCAAAGTTGAACTCGGCCCCAAAGAAGTTGCTGTTGCCGTCGGGCCTGTTATGGGTCGCCCACTCGCGACCGCCGTTAACCGAGAGGGTCAGCGACGCCTTGCCGTCCAACAAGGCGTGCGTCCAACTAGCGGTGACTTCTGCGATGTCGCGACTGCGTTGACGGAGATCTAGGGGATATCGCCGCGTCCGGAATTCGCCCTCCACTTCGATCCGATTATCGGCATTGACAGCGAATGACCGATCGACGAACACCCCGTAGTCGTTGCGATAACCGGGATGTCCCCGGTAACTCGCCCGGCCGCGGACCCCGATCGCCTGGCTGCCATGGGGGAGCGACTGCTTCACCGCCGCATTCCAGCGCAGGTCCGAGTCGTCCCGCCGCTGGGGATTGTCGTAGTACCGGAATCGGTAGTCCAGGGTGGCGTCCACCGTGACGTCGTCGCTGGCGATATAGCTCACCCCGCCGCCGGCGCGCGCCTTCCAGAACCAGTCTCTGGCCGGATGACCGCCCGCGGCATTGGTGGAACGGGTGACGTTCTCGCGGTAATAGCCGCCGCCGGTCTCCGCGTAGCCGAATCCGGAGAGCCGCCGTCCCGCCGCGTAGTCCCGCGCGCTCCGGGCGTAGATCTCGGCCTGTTCATGCAGATCGGGCGGCAGATTGTCGAAACGCAGTACCTGCTCGAATTCGAGGACCGCGCGGGCATACTCGCGACGCTCCAGATAAGAGCGACCAAGCGCCAAGTGATTGGCGACGGGGAGCGCATCCGGGTAGGCCGCGGACGGGACGCGCGTCGGCTCGGCTGCATACCCCGCATCGCCCAATAACAGCGAGGCGCCGAACAGACCGGCTGCAAACCCGGCACCGGTCGACCCGGCTTGATTTGTGCTCATATAGAACATAATGAGCCGGAGAACCCGGCGCGCGAGACTCTAAGCCTTTATTATGGCGAGCTCGCCATAATGGCGCAACTGGCGCTCTCGGTCGGCGCCGAGGCGGAGGCCATCCGACGAAGCCTGATCGTCACGTGCCGCCCGGAGGCCAGATTTACACAACAAACGACGTCGCGTAGATACGTCGCGGCCGGGGGCCGCTCCTACCCGCGTAGGAGCGGCCCCCAGGCCGCGACGGGTTGCCGCAAGGACAGTTCTAGCCGGCGCGATGACCAAGGCCGGGATGCTTGCCGGCAGCCGCGCCCGTCCCGCTCGCTGGCCTTACCTGGCGTCTTGGTGTGGAAGTGATGCGCCAACAATGGACGCGGGCCGGCGCTTTGGCTATTCTCACACGCGACCTATGGTGCGGCGCGGCGGCCAAGGGACGGCAGTGCCCAGTCGTGTGCCTGGCCGTGAAGCGGCAAGACCTGTTGCGTGACCGTCGATGCTACCGTTGTCTCCACCGGCCGCGTACCTCCCCGTGGCCAATTCACACTCTCTCCCCAGCGACACCGCCCACTGCGGTCGAGGTAAAGTAATGAGTATGCTCGAAAGAATTGTTGCAGGCTTTCATAGCTCGAAGATCGACGGTCTGGCCAAGACCTTTACCCGCATCGGGTGGACCGGTTTCTGGCTCCAGTTGGTGCTGGGGTCTATTCCAGTGCTTCTGATGTCCTACGTCTTCGTTTTCTCAGGGAGTTTCTCAGGTCCGCGCACCGGGCTGCCGATCGTCGAGTTTCTGAGCACGGCCAATCTGCTGGTACTCCTGTTCACCATCGTCTGGTTCTATCGCTATACCGGTCTGGCCAAGCGGATCGCGGATCCCCAAACGCGCCCCACGGAATCGGCGGTGGTGGGCACCGTCTGGACTGGCCTGGTGGCGAGCAGCCTGGGTCTCCTGTTCTCCATGCTGGTGATGCTGCTGGATGTGGGGCAACTGCTGTTCTATTTTCTGTCCGCTCCGCAAGCGGGCATCCAGGCCGTCCAGACGACCACCGGCGGGTCTGCCAGTTGGGTCTCAGCGGTCGACCTGGTGAGCCTGATGGCCCTGATACTGACGCTCGGCGCTGAGGTGGTCACCCTGGTGCTCGGTCTCTGGCTGATGTTCCGCACCACTCAGACCGCCGACGAACTCGCCAAGGGATGAGGCAAACCCAGGGGGTCGAGCCAAGACCACCGATGCGCATAGCCTCCTGGTTCGGCCTCGCTGTATCCCGGCGGCGTCGCCGCCGGGTCCTGGCCATCGGCCTGTTGTCACTCATCGGTGCGGCAACGCTCTGGACCTGGTGGGCGGAGGGCCATCCGCGGCAGGAGCGCCAACTGCGGGTCCTGGTCCATGACCGACTCGCCGTCTGGTTTCCGCGGGAGATGGCCCCCGACGATGGTTGGCACGGCATCCATCTGCGGGACCGGCCCGCCGGGGCCTCGGTCGGCCGGGTCCTGCTGATTCATGGTCTGGACGAGCCCGGAAGCATCTGGGACGACCTGGTGCCGGCCTTAGGCGGCGCCGGTTACGAGGTCTGGGAATTGCGCTATCCCAACGATCAGGGCATCGACCGCAGTGCCGACTATCTGGCGCAACACTGGCTGGACCTGCCACCGGGGCGCCCGGTGGTGCTGATTGGGCATAGCATGGGCGGGCTGGTCGCGCGGGACTTCGTCTCCCGGTTGCGTCATCCGGTGGGTGCGCCGGCGCGGGTCGCGGGTACCTCGGTGGCCGGCGCGATCCTCGTCGGCACCCCCAACCAAGGCTCGGAATGGGCCCGGCTGCGGGTCTGGCTGGAGTTGCGCGACCAATTTCCAACCGGCCAGGGGCGCCGTTTCTCACTGTTCGCGGCCCTGCGCGACGGCACCGGCGAGGCCAAGATCGACCTGCGGCCGGGGAGCGATTTCCTCCGGGCGCTCAACGCCCGGCCCTGGCCGGCGGCGGTGCCAATCCGCGTCATCGAAGGCCAGCTACTGGACCCACCCGCGGACCTCTCCACCGGGCTCGCGGCGGCCGCCGCTGAGGTCCAGTCCGATGAGTTGCGGCAGCGGCTGAGGGCCTGGTGGTCCGGCATTGGTCAGGACTTGGGCGATGGCGTCGTGACCCTGGAGTCCGCGCGACTCCCCAATGGGGCGCCGCCGCTGGTGCTCAACGCGTCGCATCGCGGGCTGCTCTTGCGGCAGTTGCCAGGCGCCCCGGAGCCGCCGGCCATTGCGCCGATTCTGCAGACGCTGCATGACTGGCGGTCCATGACCCCCGCCCAGAATGAACACGAATCGGAGTAACACAATGGGATCCAAGCTGATCACACTATTGAAATGGGCCACCGTGCTGATCCTGGCGGTGGCCGTGACCTTCCTGGGTGTACGCGCCTATGACGCCCAGCAAGGTGCGCCGCTGGAGCCCTGGCATACCTTTGTACCGCACGAGTTGTCCGCCGATGAACTCGATCAGGCAGATTGGGCAAAGTATCTCGAGGTGGAGAAGACCATCTTCGAGGAGATCCGTGTCAACGTCACGCAACGCCTGGCACCCGAGGAGCGCATCCCCGCCAATCGCTATTTCCAGGACAGCCCCGTCAATCCGGAAGGGTTCGTCCAGGATTGGAATCGTTCGTATACGTTGGAGCCTACCGGCACCCCGGTCGGCGTGGTGGTGCTGCTCCATGGTCTGACCGATTCGCCCTATAGCCTGCGCCATATCGCGCGGCGCTATCAGGAGCGGGGCTTTGCGACGGTCGCCCCCCGCTTACCCGGTCACGGCAGCGTGCCCGCCGGGCTCGCGCAGGTGCAGTGGGAGGACTGGACGGCCGCGACCCGGCTGGCGGTGCGCGAGGCCCGGCGCCGGGTCGGCCCCGGGGTGCCACTGCACATCGTGGGGTTCTCCAACGGGGGTGCGCTCGCGATGAAATACGCACTGGATGCCATCGACGACCCCAAGCTCCCGCGCGCCGACCGGATCATTCTGATCTCACCGATGATCGGCATTACCGCCATGGCGCGTTTTGCCGGGTTCGCCGGTCTGCCGGCCCTCTTGCCGCGCTTTGCCAAGGCCGCCTGGCTGTCGATCATGCCTGAATTCAATCCGTTCAAATACAATTCCTTCCCGATCAACGGGGCGCGTCAATCGTCACTGCTCACGCGCGCATTGCAACCGCGGCTCGCCCGCGCCGCCCAGGAGGGTCGACTGAGCACCCTGCCGCCGATCCTCACCTTCCAATCGATCACCGACTTCACGGTCAGTACCCCGGCCGTCGTCAATGCGCTCTATGCGCACCTGCCGGAGAATGGCAGCGAGTTGGTGTTGTTCGATCTCAATCGTCACACCGAATTCGGCCCCTTGCTGCGCCCGAGCACCGAGACCATGCTCGCGCGGCTGCTGCCGAAGGCCCCGCGGCGCTACCGCACATCGGTCGTGACCAATGCCAGCGCCGGCTCCGCGGAGGTGGTCGAGCGGGTGACGCAGGCCGGGGCGACGACGGAGCAGGTGCGCCCGTTGGGATTGACCTATCCCGGCGATGTCTTCTCGCTCTCCCATGTGGCCCTGCCATTCCCCGTGACCGACTCGCTGTATGGTATGACCCCCGACCTGTCCGAGAATTTCGGCGTCCATTTGGGGTCAATCGCCGTGCGCGGCGAGCGCGGCGTCCTGATCGTCAGCCTGGACTCGCTGATCCGCATGTCATCCAATCCCTTCTTCCCCTATTTGCTGGACCGTGTCACCGAGCAGATCGACACCCCAGTCGGCGGCGGTCAGCCCGCGCCGGGGCATTAGTTATCTATGCTCACGCCAAGGCGCCAAGCTCGCCAAGAAAGACCATTGGCTAGAGATCATCCGACGGGTGAATTGCCCACTGAAACACCTTGGCGAGCTTGGCGCCTTGGCGTGAGCAATGCCCGAGTTTAGGTTGAACCTAGAAAGAGCAGTTCGTCCGCAAATGAACGCAAATGAACGCCAATAATCAAGAACTTGGCCTGGGTCACCAGCTCACCTCGCGGGCGACGACGGAGCTGAAGTCAAGCATTTGATTCATTTGCGTTTATTTGCGTTCATTTGCGGACAATTGCTTTTTTCAGGTTGAAGGCTCCGGCCCGCCGTCAGGCTTCCCGGCGGGGACCGCCCGCAGATCGCTGCCCTTGAGTGACTCCCAAGTCACATACAGCGTGGGCACGAAGACCAGGGTGAGGAGCGAGCCCACCAGCAGCCCGCCCATGATGGCGAAGGCCATGGGACCCCAGAAGACCGTCGGGGCAATCGGGATGAGCCCGAGCACGGTGGACAGCGCGGTGAGCATGATGGGGCGCAAGCGCGAACTGCTGGCCTCGACCACGGCGTCCCAGATTGACTGACCCGCCCGCCGCTCCTGTTCGATCTGGGTGATCAGGATCACCGAGTTCTTGGCGATCATGCCGATGAGGGCGAGCACGCCCAGGATGGCGACGAAGCCGAGTGGCTTATTCGCCAACAAGAGTGCGGCGACCACGCCGATGAGTCCTAACGGCACGATACTCAAGACCATGATGAGCAGCGGGAAGCTGCGCAACTGGAACATCAGTACGCTGAGCATGATCAGCAGCATCAGCGGCACCACCGCCATCACCGAATTGCGTGACTTGGCGCTTTCCTCCACCGTGCCGCCCGGCTCGATCGAATACCCCGCGGGCAGCCCGGTGGCGATCTCGGCGATCTTGGGCGTGAGTACCTCGACCACCGATTCCGGCAGTACCCCGGGGCCCACGTCGGCCTGGACGGTGAGGGCCGGCACCCGGTTGCGCCGCCAGATGAGTGGGTAGTCCTGGCCATACTCGAAGGTGGCGATCTGGTTGAGCGGGATGGTGCGCCCGTTCGCCAGTGCCACCGGCAGGGTCTGGAGGCTCGCCACCGAGAGCCGCTGCCCCTCCTGTTCGCGCGTCACCACGTCGATCAGGAAGATGCCGTCGCGCACCTGGGTGACGGCGGTGCCGGAGATGTTCGTATTGAGCACCGCCGCAATCGCCTGGGAACTCAGCCCCAGGAGCCGCGCCTGGTCCTGGTCGATCCGCACCGAGACTTGCCGGGCTGGCTCCATCCAATTGAAATTGACATGACGGCCCCCGCCTTCGGCGATCCCCTGGGCCAGCTTGAGCGCGATCTCGCGCAGTTGCACCGGGTCCGGGCCGATCGCCCGGTATTGGATGGGCCAGCCGACCGGCGGGCCCAATTCCAAGGGTGCGACCCGCCCGACCGCGCTCGGAAATTCATCCTGCAACACCGTCTCCAGCTTGGTCGCCAGCCGATCGCGCGCGGCGACGTCCTTGGCGACGATGACGACCTGGGCAAAGAATGGATTGGGGAGTTGTACATCCAGCGGCAGGTAGAAGCGCACGGCGCCCTGGCCCACATAGGTGCTCCAATGGTCCACATCCGGGTCTTTCCCGAGGATGGCGTCGAGGCGTTGCGCCGCGCTTTCGGTGGCGTGGATCGATGCGTTTTGCGGCAGGGTGACATTCACCAGCAGATCGGGGCGATCCGAACTCGGAAAGAATTGCTGCGGGACCAGTCGTAGCCCATAGAGCGAGCCGAGGAAGAGCGCGATCGTGACCAGGATGGTCAGCCAGCGCACCCGCATGGCGCCACTCAAGAAGCCACGATAGGCGCGCATGGCCGCCCCCGGCGCTTGGGACTGCCCGGTACCGCCTTTCGGCGCCACGAGCAGCGCCACCCCCAGGACCGGCGCGAAGACCACCGCCACCAGCCAGGAGACGATCAGCGCAATGGCCACCACCGCGAAGATGGAAAAGGTGTATTCGCCGGCCGTGCTCTGGGCGAAGCCGATGGGGACGAAGCCGGCGATGGTCACCAGGGCGCCGGCGAGCATGGCAAAGGCCAGGGTCCGATAGGCATAGGCGGCGGCGGTGAACTTGTCCTCCCCCAGCGCCAGACGACGGGTCATGGCATCCACCGTGGTCATGGCGTCGTCCACCAGCAGGCCGAGCGCGATGATCAGCGCACCCAATGAGATCCGGTGCAGGTCGATATGCACCAGACCCATGATGGCGAATACCAGGGCCAGCGTCAGCGGGATCGACAGGGCCACCACGGTCCCGGCGCGTACACCCAGGCTCAGGAAACTCACGGCCAGGATGATGGCGATCGCCTGCCAGAGTGAGGTGGTAAATTCGTTGATGGCCTCATCGACCGTCACCGGCTGGTCGGCGACGCGGGTCGCCTCGATGCCGATCGGCAGGTTCGCGACGATCTTCTTCATGGCCTTGCCGACGTTCTCACCGAGGGTGAGGATGTCGCCGCCCTCGCGCATGACGATGGCAAGCCCCAGGGCCGGCTGGCCGTTGACGCGGAACATCGGCTGGGGCGGGTCGGCGTAGCCGCGGCGGACCTGGGCGATGTCGCCCAGGCGCAGCATGCGGTCCCCGATGGCGAAGTTGACGGCGAGGAGATCCGCCTCGGAGCGGAAGGCCCCGGAGACCCGCAGGGAGATGGCCTCGTCCCCGGTCTGGATGACGCCGGTGGGGCGCACCACATTCTGGGCCTGGAGCGCGGCGGTGAGTGCGGCGGGATCGAAGCCCAAGCCAGCGAGCTTGGCCATGTCGAATTCGACGAAGATCCGCTCGTCCTGGGCGCCGAGCACGTCGACCTTGGCCACGTCCGGTACCCGCAGGAGCTGGGAACGCACGTCCTCGACATAGTCGCGCAGTTCCCGATGGCTGAAGCCGTCCGCGGTGAAGCCGTAGATGATACCGAAGGTGTCGCCGAACTCGTCGTTGAAGCCGGGGCCGACGATGCCGACGGGTAGGGTATGGCGCATATCCGCCACCTTCTTGCGCACCTGATACCAGGTATCCGGAACGGCTGAGGGCGAGGTGCTGCCCTTGAGATCCACGAAGATGGTCGTGGTCCCGGCATTGGTGAAGCTGCGCAGGTTGTCGAGGTTCGGCACCTCTTGCAGGGTGCGCTCCAGGCGTTCAGTGACCTGGTCGAGCGTGTCCTGGAGGGTCGCCCCCGGCCAGGACGCCCGCACCACCATGGTCCGGAAGGTGAAGGCCGGGTCCTCCGCACGGCCGAGCTTGAAGAAGGTGCCCACGCCCGCCCCGACCGCCACGATCATCAGGAAGACCACCAGTGAGCGGTTACTGATGGCCCAGCCGGAAAGGTTGAAACCCGTCATGGTTTAGCCCCTGGCTTGACCTGAGCCGGCGCCGCTGTTGGCGCCGGAACCTTGATCTCGGCCTGGATTTCCGGTTGGGCCTCAGCCTTCAGCGGCGCCTTGGTCGCCCCCCCCTGCCCTAACAGCCGCACCTGCTGCCCGGGGCGCAGTGTCTGGACCCCGGCGGTGACCACCAGTTCCCCGGCATCGAGTCCTTGGGCGACCAGCACCCGGTCCAGTTCATAGCGCGCCACATCGATGTTGCGCAGCGCCACCGTGTTGGTCGACGGGTTCAGGACCCACACCGCAGGCGCGCCCTGGGAGGCGGTGAGCGCCGAGGCCGGGACCTGGATGCCCGAGGTACCGCCCAGATGGACCGAGCCGGTGACGGTGGACCCCAGCCGCATGGCGTCCGGCGGGTTGTTCAGGCCCACCCGGACCCGGAAGGTGCGGGTTACCGGGTCCGCCTGAGGGGAGACCTCGCGCACCCGGCCGGTGGCGCGGACCTTGGGGTCGGAGCTTAGGACCACCTCGACCGGGGCGTCCGCGGAGGCCCGATCCTTGACCCGGGCCGGCACGTCGAAGACCGCATCCCGTCCGCCTTGGCGGGCGAGTTGGACCACCATTCGCCCGGCGGCGACCACCTCGCCCGGCTCGGCCCCGCGGGCGGTGACGGTCCCGGCGCCGTCGGCCACCAGATTGGTGTAGGACAGGGTGTTCTCGGCGGTGGCTACCTGCGCCTGGACCGCGTCTACCTGGGCCTGCGCGGCCTGCCGGGCCTCCACTGCCCGATCGAACTGGACACGGGAGACGAAGCCCCGCGGCAGTAGGGGCTCGTAACGCGCCACGGTATTACGCGCCTCCGTCAGGCGTGCCATGGCGCCGGCCAGGCTGGCGCGGGCGGCATTGAGCGCGTTGCGCGCGTCGGCCGCGTCGAGACGCGCGACCACCTGACCGGCGCGCACCCGATCGCCCACCCTCACCGAGCGCTCGAGCAACTGGCCGCCGACCCGGAAGGCCAGATTGACCTCGTCCTGGGACTGCACATTGCCGGTGAGGGTGACTGTCTCGCCACCCGGGAGTTCCTCAACGGTGACGACGCGCACCGGACGGATCGGCTCCGGCTCGACCTTAGGCGCCTCGGCCGGCCGACAGGCGCAGAGCAGGACCGCCAAGGCGAGGACGCCGGGTACGGACACCCGGCGGACCCTCGATGCCGCGCGTACCGCGGCGGCGCGCTTGGTCAGGACTGACTTTTCCAAGAGGAAACCTCCAGCGCTGGATATCCGCGCCGATGCATCGCTAAGAAGTGGGATTTTATCAGCGATTCCACGGTCGCTGATTCCCGATGTTTGATCCGCGTTACCGTGAAAGTCAGGCCGGGACCCGGTGGGAGCGGCTTCAGCCGCGACGGGACCTCGCGAGCGGCCAAGGCCTCGTCGCGGCTGAAGCCGCTCCCACGGGCGACGTTCATCGCCCGGTCTGCTGCCATGGCCGTCAGACGTTCGCCGCGGTCACGGCGGTCCGCCCGCCCGGGGTCGCAAACCCACGCGCCACGGCCTTCTCGAACTCGACCACCAGGAAGATCGCGACGCCGATGCCGACCGGTAACAGCCAATCGCGCGGGCCCAGGGGCGCCGTGTGGAACCAACGATTCAGGAAGGGTGCATACACGAAGAGTAGTTGCAGTAAGACCAGTACGCCGACGGCCAACCAGACCACGCGGTTGGTGAACCACAGTCGGAGCGGCAGGCTCGAGGCGTGCAGGAAGCGGCTGTTGAACAGGAAGAACAACTGCCCGAACGCCAGGGTGTTGACGGCCATCGTCTGCGCCGCTGCCACCGAATAGCCGCGACCCTCCTCAAAGAGAAAGACCGCGGTGGTGGCCGCGCCGATCAGCACCGAGACCAGGGCGATGCGCCAGATGAAATACCAGCCCAGAATGGGCGCACCCGGACGCCGCGGCGGTCGGCTCATCACCCCCGGTTCGGCGGGCTCGAAGGCCAGCGCCAGGGACAGGGTTACCGCGGTCACCATGTTGACCCAGAGGATCTGCACCGGCGCCAGCGGCAGGGTGAAGCCGAACAGGACCGCGACCAGGATGACCAGGGCCTGGGCGCCATTGGTCGGCAGCAGGAACAGGATCGACTTTTGCAGATTGTCGTAGATGGTCCGGCCTTCCTCGATCGCACGCTCGATCGACGCAAAGTTGTCGTCCGCCAGCACGATCTCGGCCGCCTCCTTGGTCGCCTCGGTCCCCTTGATACCCATGGCGACGCCGACGTCGGCGCGCTTGAGCGCCGGGGCGTCGTTGACCCCATCGCCGGTCATCGCCACGACCTCGCCATTGGCCTGGAGGGCCTGGACCAGCCGCAGCTTATGCTCCGGGCTGGTGCGGGCAAAGATGTCGTACTTGGCCACGATGGTTTGCAGTTCCTCGTCGCTGGCCGCCTCCAGCTCGGCCCCGGTGACGGCCCGATCGTCCGTGGTGATGCCCATCTCGCGGCCGATGGCACTGGCGGTGCCGGCGTGGTCGCCGGTGATCATCTTCACCGCGATACCCGCCTGGTGGCAGGCGGCGATGGCCGTGATCGCCTCCGGTCGCGGTGGATCGATGATGCCGACCAGGCCCAGCAACACCATCCCATCCAGATCGGCGACGCCCAGATCGTCCTTACCCGACGCGCTCTCGCGGCTCGCGGCGGCCAGCACCCGCAGGCCCTCGCCGCTGAGACGGTCGATGTGGGCCTCCCAGAAGGCGCGCTCGAGCGGCTCCACGGTGCCGTCGGCGCGGCGTTGGCCGGAGCAGCGCTCCAGCAACCGGTCAGGCGCGCCCTTCATCAGGATGCGCCGGCCGCCCCCGGGCAGTTGGTTCAGCGTGGCCATGAACTTCAGATCGGAGTCGAAGGGCACGACGGCCAGGCGCGCATAGTCCGCCGCAGCGAAGTCGGCCTTGCGGGCCAGGGTGCGTAGCGCCCCCTCGGTCGGCTCGCCGATGACCCGCCAGTGGCCGTCCTCCTCGGCGATCTCGGCGTCGTTGCAGACCGCCATCGTCTCGATCAAGGCCTCCAGGTCCGGGTGGGCCGCCACCGCGATCGGCTGCCCGTGCAGCGACAGGTGACCCTGCGGGGCATAACCGATCCCGGCCGCGTCGTACTGTTCCACCCGGGTGACCACATGGCGTGCCGTCATCTCGTTGCGGGTGAGGGTGCCGGTCTTGTCCGAGCACACCACGGTGACGGAACCCAAGGTCTCGACCGCCGGGAGTTTGCGGGTGATGGCGTTGCGCCGCACCATCTCCTGGACGCCGAGTGCCAGCGTGATGGTCATGATGGCGGGCAGGCCCTCCGGGATGGCGGCCACGGCGAAGCCGATCGTCGCCATCATCAGCTCCTCGAGCCCGAAGCTGTGCAGGAACCAGCCGATCAGGACCATCGCGACGGCCATCCCCAGGATAATCACCGAGAGCACCCGGCCGAAGGCGGCCATCTGCCGCGTCAGTGGGGTGTCCAGGGTCTGCACCTCCGAGATCATCCGGTTGATCCGGCCCAATTCGGTGTAGGCGCCGGTGGCGGTCACCACCCCGGTGCCCTGCCCGGCCGCCACCAGCGTACCCGAGTAGGCCATCCCGCGCCGATCGCCGATGCCGGCGGCGTCGTCCACCGGCTCGCTGCCCTTGGTGCTCGGCACCGACTCGCCGGTCAGGGCGGATTCCTCAATGCGCAGATTCACCGCCTCGAGCAGGCGCAGGTCCGCCGGCACCCGGTCGCCGGCACGCAGCCGCACGATGTCGCCGGGGACCAGCTCGGCCGACTCGACCTCCACCCACTCCCCGCCACGGCGGCTGTGGGCGTGCAGCGAGAGCATCTTGCGGATGCCCTCCAGTGCGTCCTCGGCCCGACCCTCCTGGATGAAGCCGATGACGGCGTTGATGACCACCACCGCGAGGATCACCCAGGTGTCGATCCAGTAACCCTTGAGCGCTGTCGCCACCGCGGCGGCGATCAGGATATAGATCAGGATATCGTTGAAATGTTGCACGAAGCGCTTGAGCGGCCCGTCCTTCGGTGGGCTCGGCAGCCGATTGGGACCGACGGTCGCGAGCCGCTTGGCCGCCTCGGCGGCCGTCAGGCCGTCGGCCGTGCTGTGCAGGGCGTGCAGGACCGCGTCGCCTTGCAGGGCGTAGGGGTCGCCGAGTTCGAAGGCGCGGGAGGCCGCGGCGGCCGGCAGGGGCTTACCGTCAACCTGAGCGGCGACGCGATACAAAGGCTTGGCGGTCGCGTCCGGCCCGTCTGCGTCCAACGCCACCGCAACGGCGCTCGCCGGGGCCGCCGCGATCGCCGGCCCCATCAGGATGGCGAGCGGGCGGGTGTGGGCGCTCGCGTCGAGCGCGATGATCAGGGCCGTGGTCAGCGGCACCGCCAGGAACATGCCGACGGTGCCGAACAGCCAGCCCCAGAACAACAGGGCAATAAAGACCGCCAGCGTCGAGATGCCGAGCCCCTTGCCCATGATCCGCGGCTCGATGACATTGCCGATGGCGGTGTTGATCACCAGGTAACCGGCCGCGACCATCAGCGCAGTGCTCAGGTCGACCTGCACCAGCGCCAGCAGGACCGCCGGGATCATCATCAGGATATTGCCGACCACCGGCAGGAAGTTCAGGAAGAAGGCCAGCACGGCCCACAGGATGGCGAAGTCGATCCCGAAAAACCACAGCAGCATCCAGATACAGACGGCGGTGGCGAGGCTGGTCAGGGCCTTGATCCGCATATAGCGATTGATGTTATCCAGCATCCGCGACAGGCGCGCCTCGCCGGCCTGGGTGATGTGAAAGGCCGCCTTCAGCTTGGGCGCCATCGTCGGCACCTCGAGCAGGATGAAGATGACGGTGAGCAGCACCAGGAGCCCGTCCGCGAAGACGCCGCTGGCGCTGGACAACAACTGAGGTACAAAGGCCATGAGCTTGGCCGGGTCCATCAGGTCGGTCGCCGCCGCGTCCGGGTGGTCCACGCCCGTCCCCGCCATCAGGCCGCCGAAGTGCTGGACCAGGGCCGTCAAGCGTTCCTGATAGCCCGGCAGGCTGTCCTTGAAGCCCTCGAGCGCACCGGTCGTCATCAGCGCGATCAGGCTGCCGACATCAAGCATCACGAAGGCGATCAGGATCAGGGCGCCCCACTTCGGCACGCCCTTGCGGCGCATCCAGGCCAGCGCCGGGGTGGCGACGATGGCGATGAAGACGGCGAGCAGGATCGGCGCCAGCAGCGGCGCCGCGGTCTTCATCAGGGTCAAGACCAGCGCCACGGCCCCAGCGACGATCAGACCGCGGGCGGGCGCCGAGAAGGCGGATAGGGCATTCATGGTGACGGTGGCTCCTGCACTAGGATTGTGTGAACTGGGACAGAACTGGTACAGGAACGCGGCCTTGATCATGGAATGGATCAACAAACCGGGCGCCACGGGGCACACCGGGACTTCTCGACGCCGTCCCTGGCGATGACCAAGCCGTCGGCGCCGCCGACGACATTGCTCGGGGCCGACCAAGGGCCCAGGTCCACGCTAAACGGCTTTCGGGAACTCCCCGGCGACCTGGGTGGTCCGGAACATCAACCAGAGACCCAACACCAAGGCGATCACCTCGGCGGCGAGCATCTGCACCAGGGCCAACAGGCTCACCAGATCGACCGCGGAGACCCAGCTGGAGGAGACGCCGGCCACCGTCTGAATGGTCGCGATACCCGCCTGGGGTGCGGAGAGGAAATAGAAGAGGAGTTGCCCCACTTCCAGCAGCATCACCACCATGGAGAACAGGATGCCCAGGCTGCTCGCGACCAGGCCAGTCCACACGGTCGCGAGCACCGCCGACTCGGTCGGACGCGACTGGGGATCGGCAATCCGCTTACCGAGACCGGCGTAGCGATAGAACCACACGATCGTAAACAGGAGCACCAGCATATTGGCCAGGCTCAACAGCCCGACGATCGGCAGGCCGCTGCGCGGGCCCGAGACGCTGCCTGAAAACACAAAGACATAGAGCATCACAACCAAGGGGACGGAGCCCAGCACCACCTGGAGCCAAAAACCGATCCGTCCCAAGCGGGTAAAGGTCTTGCCCAGACCCTCGATCTGCGCGCCATGCAGACCCTCAACGACTTGCTTCAACATACTCATGAGTGACACCTGGCCGCGCGTGACGGTCCGTCTGGGTGAGCGATCGAAGCGGAGCCGGGAGGCCCCGATCCGGACTTAGGGAGCGGTTGCCGAAGATAGCATCAAGCGAAAAAAAAACAAGCGAGCTGGCAGTAACGCGCAGCCGATCGCCCACCCCGATCGCCCACCCACTTGGCGATTGAGCAAGATCACGGTTATGCTTGAACCTAAATCCGGGAATCGCTCACGCCAAGGCGCCAAGCTCGCCAAGTAAGACAATGGGATGCGTTCAGTGTCCGGCTCACCCGCCGGGTGAGTCGCCGAACATCGATAAAGCACTGAAGAACCTTGGCGAGCTTGGCGCCTCGGCGTGACAATTGCTTAGTGAAGGCTCTGGCGATCTGCGCTGCGTAGCACCGGTGTCCGGTCACCCGCTGCGGCGTATAGCTTGCGTCCTAGTGGCACCGTACTATTTCGGACGTGTTGATTCGTATCGTGAAAAACATTCGCATTCTTAGCGCATTCGCGTGATCGCCGCTGTTTTCAGGTTGACCGGCCCAGTGCGGGGAACGGCCGCGAGCCTCTTCCTGTGCCTCCTGCTCGCCGGCTGCCAATCCTTGCCGCGGCCCGCGGATCGGCTTGAAACGCCGGTCCTCGGAGCCCGTCTCGACGCGGCGCTGCGGGTCCTCGCCTCGCCCCGCAGCAGCGACCCGCAGCGCGCCCAAGCGAGGGTCGACTATCGGGACTTGGTGGCGAGCCACCTGCCCGAACTGCTGGCGGACGCGGCCCGGCCTGAGCACGTGCGGGGCCCCGGGTCGGCTCCCTTGTCGGCCCCGGCGTTGGTCGCGCTCGGCAATGATCGGCCGGGGGTCTATGCACCCGCCACCTTTGCGGACATAGCGCCGGTCATGCGCCCTGACGTGACCGAGCCTGGCCTGCACCGCGCCGGTCTGGGGCTGTCGGCGGTGGGTCGCATCGTCCCCGGTGGCGCCAATGCCCCGCTCGCGGGTTATCAGGTCCCGCTCACCCTGTTGGCCTGGCCGAACCACTCGCCCGCGGGTTGCTGCGATGCCGCGTTGGTGGACCCCGACCGCATCCGCTCAGTACCCACCCGGTACGGCAAGGTCGCGGTCGCGATGGACTTGGAGGCGCCGCTGGACGCCACCCGCGCAACCGGTCCGCGTAACTGGGATGGACTGACCAATCTGCTGCGACCCGACCGCTTCCGTGGGCGACCACGGATCGTCTTCTTGCAGCCCTTCGACCCTGCGAAGACCCCGGTGGTCCTGGTGCATGGCCTGATGTCCACGCCGAGGATGTGGGGATCAGTGGTCAAGCCGCTGCTGGCCGACGCGGCAATCCGCGCCCATTACCAGTTCTGGTTCTTCTATTACCCCACCAGCCAGCCAGTCCCGCTGTCCGCACTCCAATTGCGCGAGGCCCTGGACGACACCACGCGCTACCATGGCGTGCATCGGCCGATGATCCTGGTCGGGCACAGCATGGGCGGCATCCTCGCCCGCGTGCAGGTCTCCCACGTCGAGCTGGATGAGGCGGCGACCATCAACCCAAAGATCAAGGAATTACCCGAGACCAACCCGGTACGGCGCGCGCTGGTCTTTGAACCGAGAACGGATGTCAGCCGGGTCGTCTTCATGTTCACACCGCATCGCGGCAGTGCGTTCGCCACCAACAGCATCGGCGCCTGGGGCATCCGTCTGATCCGCCTGCCCGAAACGCTGATCGGCGAGTTGGCCCATTATGCCCATCTGGTTCCCGACAGCCTGGACGGGCGCCTGCCGACCAGCATCCACGGCCTGTCTCCGCAATCGCAGTTCCTGCGTCTGCTCGATGGCACCCGCCCGAGCGTCCCGTCCCATTCGATCATTGGCGACCGCGGGCGGGGCACCCTGGCGACCAGCTCGGACGGTGTGGTCCCGTACCGCAGCGCGCATCTCGATACGGTGGAGTCCGAGGTCGTCGTCCCCGCCGGGCACAGTGGTATTGGGCATCCCCAGGCCATTGAGGAATTGCGGCGCATTCTCCACGAAGGAATGACCGATGCGCCGGCTGGGCCTTGATCATTATTCCGGCCACCCCGCGAACATTCGGCGCGGCCTGGGGGCCGCTCCTACCCGCGTAGGAGCGGCCCCGGCCGCGACGGGTTGCCGCAAGAACAGGTCTAACCGGAGCGATGGCCAAGGCCTGATGTCAAGCGGATGTTGCCTACCGCGACCCAGCGGCAGGCCGTGAAGCGAATAGATTCAAGCCCAGTTGTTGCGACAAAAAGCCGGCCGTCAATTGCCCCTTGACGCTGTTGCCGGCGGCGTCGAGCAGCGGCGCGAAGGTCGCAAGGCCGCCCTTGCCGGGAGCGACCGTGATCAGGCCGCCGCTCACCCCGCTCTTGCCGGGCAAACCGATCTCATAGAGCCAGTCGCCGGACGTCTCATACAGCCCGGCGGTAACCATCACGGCGAGAATATGCTGGCAGAGGCTGGGGGCGATGACCTGCTCGCCGGTCAGCGGGTTGACTCCGCCGTTTGCCAGGGTGGCCGACATGACGGCCAAATCTCTGGCGGTCACGCGCAATGAACACTGGCGGGTATAGATATCCGTCGCCTCAACCGGATCGGAATAGATCCGGTCATAGCGCTGCAATAACTTGGCAATGCCCGTGTTGCGCTGGTTGGCCGCGGCCTCGGACTGGTAGACCGCCTCATCCAGCGTCAGTGTCCGCCCGGCAAAGCGGGACAAGCCGTCGGCAATGAACTGCCACTGCGCGGTAGCGGTGGCGCCGGGTGCCAGGCTGGTGGTCGCGATGGCGCCGGCATTGACCATCGGATTGGTCAATCCGTCGCCGGCACGTTCCACCGCAATGACCGAGTTGAACGGCAGACCGGTGCTGTTGACACCCAGGCGCAGACGCGCCTCGTCTTCCCCGATGGTCTGGCAGATCAGGGCGAAGACAAAGGGCTTGGAGATGCTCTGGATCGTGAACTCAACGTCGGCATCGCCGGCCGTGAAGCACTGTCCGGAGACGCCCGCCAGACAAATCCCAAAGCGCTGGCTCGGCACCTGGGCGAGGGCCGGAATGTAATCGGCCACCCGCCCCCCGTCATTCGACTGGAAGCGAGCATGGGCCTCGGCCACCAGGCCCTCGACCACCTCGGGGGCGGTCAGGTGGCCGGTGGAGACACAGTCAGCGATCGACATAGGCAATACCGTAGGCAGGCCGCTGCCGTGGTGGCACGGCGGCGGTGCTAAAGGTGCTAGGATGGGGCATTACCCGGTTCCCAACTAAAGCGTGGGAGCGCAAAGAAGGCTTGGGACAGACTCTGGTTCCAACTGTATGCGAGTGCCTCGAGCTCCGGCGAGCCGTCTTCCAATTTCAGCCGATGGGAGAGAAACAACTGGTCGCGCGGGCAAATGGCGACCTCGAACGGTGGTCCCACCGACAGGTTGGAGCGCGCGGTGCCAACCATAGACACCAGGCAAAGGCGAGCCCCATCGGCGAGCGAGAGCCCCGGGTGCGCAATGCGATCCAGTGCGGGCTTCCCATATTTGCTCTCGCCGATTTGTAGATAAGGCGTCTCGGGGGTGGCGGCGATGGCGTTGCCTTGGGGGTAAATCAAGAACAACCCATGGGCCTCGCCCGCAATCTGCCCGCCCAGAATAAAGCTGGCCTCCGCACTCACCCCGGCCTGCCGCAGGGCCGGGCCATGCTCGTTCTGTACCGCCTGACTCAACTGGCCGATATAGGTGGCCGCCTCGAAGAGGTAGTTGACGTTGCCCAGGGTCGCGGTGGGGGCCTGCTGAAAGGGGCTGGGTCTGGGATTGGCGGCCTGGTCGAGGTCCCGGCGGATGCGGTCCAAGACCTCCCGCGTGGTCGCCAGGCTCCCGGCGGCCATCAGCACGAAGAGCCGGTCCGGCGCGGGCTGCAAGACATGGAGTTTGCTGTAGGTCGAGATATAGTCGACCCCCGCGTTGGTGCGGGAATCGGACACCATGGTCAGGCCCTCATCGAGCAAGAGTCCCACACAATATGTCATGGCAGAAAGGTCCTCATGGTCCAGGGGTCTTTGTTCGTCAACACGGTGCGCTCGCGCGCCAACCGCCGACTGTGCCGGGCCCGCAGTATAACGCCCGGGGCACTGCCCTTGGGAGCCGTCGCCTTGAGTATCCCGGGGCTGGAGTGCAAGGCTTTACCGTGAAAGATTGGGGAGCCGCGGACCAAGCTCCGCCCTGGCCCTTGGACGGCCCTGAAAAAAACTGCGGCCCTCGCCGGTTGTTCAGGCGGGGAGGAAGCCGTGCTTCGTGAGCATCTTGATCCAGCGTGGCGCGTTACGGGCCACGCTCATGGCTT
>NZ_CAJAXH010000184.1 GCF_903946935.1 uncultured Thiodictyon sp. | reverse complement strand
GCAAATGCTCCGACGGGTTCCGTGATATCAAAGATCAGTTTATTCGGCATGACCTGAGCCTTGGGCAATGGAACTACGTTGTTGACCCCAACGGGTTCTCTTGATAAAAGTGTTTAAGTTATTTTTGAATCGTTACTTACCTGTCCATTGGCAGGACGATTTCTTCGACCTCGCCAATGCGCAAGAACTGGATGCCCAGGTCGCGCTCATCGACGATGCCAGGGCACTGCTGCGCCGCTCCTCCGGGCGCTATGACGGTCTGGTTGCGCTTCGCGGGCGCACCGAAAAGATCAACCCGCACCATACTCCCTGGGAACAGGGCTATCAGGTCGCCAGAACCCTCCGGGGGAGGCTTGGTCTTGGCACTGATCCACTGAACAGCGATGCGGCCTTGGCCGGGGCCTTTGGCATTCCCGCGCTCGGTTGCGTCAGCATCCCTGATCCGCGTGCCAGGAAACTGTTCGATGGCATGGTGGACACGGATGACGGCGAACGCCCCGGTTTCCTGACCACAAAATCCAGGCCCGAGCAGGTCCGGTTCGCCTTCTGCCGTGGCCTCTTCGAATACCTGACCGCGCCAGGGACGCCATCTGCGCTCGTAACCGTCGCCCGGACCGATCGACAGAAGCGCAACCGCGCCTTCGCCGCCGAATTGTTGGCGCCCGCGGACTGGCTACGAAAACGGATCAACGATAGCTGGGTGAGTCCCGACGAGGTGGATGAGTGGGCCGGGGAACTTGGGGTCTCGCCTGAGGTCGTTGACCGACAGATCCAGAACCACCGGTTGGCTACGGTCGAGGGGTTTGGGTAGCACCTTTCCTGATCGGCGCGGCGCATGGATTCTGACCCTGACAGTTGCCCGTCGTTGGTCTCGACGGCCTGGAGGCCGCCCACGGGCAGCCGGGCCATGCGACGGATCGCGATGTCGCTGCCGCCCGGGATCGTGCCCATGGTGGCGGCGGGCTCGGCCAGAGGGCGCGGGGTGGCGCGGCGAGTGTCGCGGCGAAAAGCCCTGAAAACCCGGAGAAGCGCATTGACGGAAACCCGGACCGGCTGTAAAGGTGCCCTCAGGGTGCCCGATTGCGAAGAGCGCGGCAGCGCCCAGGGCACTTGGGAACAAGGCGATACGCGCCTACCGCCGCGTGACGCAACGGCGCATAATCGCGGTTCAACGCCCGTAAAGCCAACTGCCCAGTCCCCCGGAGCCACGCCGAAATGCGCAACCAAGAACTCGCGGATCGCATCACCAGCAACCCCGCTCAATGTGGTGGCCGTCCCTGCATTCGCGGGATGCGTATCCGGGTAACAGACATCATTGAGATGCTCGCCGATGGGGTGAGCACCACAGAGATCCTGGCCGATTTCCCCGACTTGGAGCCCGAAGACATTCGGGCCTGCCTGCTATTCGCCGCCCAACGCACCGAGATTCCCCGGCTGGCCGCATGACCATCTGGCTCGACGCGCAACTGCCGCCGACATTGGCACCTTGGTTGAGTGCCAATTTTTCCATTGACTGCCGCGCGGTGCGTGATCTCGGACTTCGCGATGCTGACGACCTGACGATCTTCCACGCCGCCCGCGCCGCCCACGATGTCGTCATCCTGAGTAAGGACAGCGATTTTGTCGACTTGGCGTTGCGCCTGGGCACACCGCCGCAGATCCTTTGGCTCACCTGCGGCAATCTGACCAATCGGCGACTGCGAAGTTTGCTGCAAGAAGTCTTTGCGGATGCCGTGGCGCTACTGGCAGGCGGCAATTCGGTGGTCGAAATCGCCGACCGGTAGTTTTGCCGAAACGGTTGATATCACAAGCGGGGAGTGCGGTTTAGCGACGCCTAATCCGACCTGGCGGGCCGGAAGGGGTATGCGCTTCTCCGCATTTTGCGAATTGGGTACACTGTCTCCAGAAGTCCCCCGGGGAAGGCGCTGGCAGCTTTGATGTCGTCGATTAACGCCCCAGCCAACAAACTCGCCCCAGGCTGTAGGGTGCGGTGAGGAACCAACCGCACCGCCGGCCGCGGCTGGGTTCGTCAACGCGTCACAGCCGACACGACTCCCGACCGATGGGCTATCAGCACCCATCCCTCGGTGTTTCGACGACGACTGTTCGCGGTCATTCCCGATGTCTGGGACATTCCAAAAAATCCTTCGCACCGTTTCCCACCGACTTTGTACCGGTTCCCGACGACTTTTCACCGCGCACCAAAAAATGACGTAACAAACTGTATTAAAATATCTTTTATACTTCACTTCCAGCAGGTGAACGGATACCTCCATTGGTAACATCTTCCCAGCGCGCGGGAACCTTTTCCCACCGCCTGGGAACCCTGACTGAGTTCGTGGGTGACTTTCCCAGCCCGTGGGACGTTCGCCAAAGATCGACGGAACCTTTTTCGACCCCGAGGGACGCCTGATCGCTCGCGATCATACCTCTCCCTCCGCACTGGATACCGTCATCAACACCGGCGGAACCCACTACCAGCGCCCCGGAAGGCAGTTCCCGACGTTGCAGCGAAACCCCCGTGGGAGCGGCTTCAGCCACGACCCAACCTCGCAAGTGTCCGTGGACTCGTCGCGGCTGAAGCCGCTCCCACGGGGGGGCTTTCATCCGCCGGGGTGGATGGCTTTGCTGCCATGGCCGTTAGCATCGATAAACAAGTCCACGGCTTGCGCGACGGGGCCTGATGCCGAGTCCCAGCCCCCCGGAAGTCGCACCGACAGCCGATGGTGGCACCTCGGCCCGATGGCAGCCCGTCCCAGCCGCGATGCAAAAAAAGGTCTTGCATTTGGTGGCGAACTAGCGGCTGGATTTATCCAGCATACTCGTTATTTAATTTTTCAATGGGCAGGAAAGACCGCCATCGTGCCGAATTCAACAGTCATCCCTCGTACAGATGCGGGAAAGCTGGCCCTGCTCCAGCATCTCGACACCACGTTGTCGGCCTATGCCGCCGCGCTGGAATTCGGCGCGAACGATCTGTCTGAACTGGACAGGGCGACGGCCTGGCTCAAGTATGCCATCGACCTGCAATCCGCCTTCAAGGCCGGCGGTGAGGCCACGGTTGCCTTTAGGAACGCCGTGCGCGATGGCTCGCCGACGGGTAAGGCCGTTGTCCCCTCGTTCCCCATCCTCACGCCACCCCCGGGCGAGCCCTTTCTCGATGTGGTCGGATATGTGTCCAGGCTGATCACCCGCATCCGCATCCACGAGAATTACACGGAAGCCATCGGCAAGGCCCTGAACATCACCCCGGCAAAAAGTGTAGCCGTGGACCCGGCCACCATGCCGCCCGCCCTCGCCGTTGATTTCCAGGGCGGCCAACCGCGCGTCCTCCGGTCCATGCAAGGCATGGACGCACTGGAGCTCGAGGCCGATCACGGTAACGGCAATTTTGCCCTGCTCACCATCGACATGACGCCCAACCATATCGACACGACCCCCTTGCCGCCGTCCGGCAGCGTGGTGCTGTCGAAATATCGAGCCATCTATCGCGTTCGCGACCAGCGGGTGGGGAATTGGAGTCAGGTGCTGGAGGTGAGTGTGAAGGGGATTTGAGAATGGGCTGCCTATCAGGATGATAAGAAAGAATCGGTCAAAGGGCTGTGATTTCTTGCCATCAGCGCTGTAGCAGATGGTGATAATTGAGCCGGAGAGTAAGCCGGGTTCTTGCCGTCGCTTAGGCCGAAGTTTGTGTTCTCTGTTGCCGCCTGGTTTCCCGGCGGTGCCACGCTATCTCTGCCATACGACGATTCGTTCCCGGCTCCTCGCAGAACCGGACTTGGAG
>NZ_CAJAXH010000183.1 GCF_903946935.1 uncultured Thiodictyon sp. | reverse complement strand
GATGACGGGGGCGCTGTGGTATGCCGCGGCGGACCTGTTGGCGCGTCAGGAAGAGCGCCGGGTCATTCTGACCCTGACCGATGGCGGCCCAAATGACTGGGACAGCGCCAATGCGATGGTGATGCGTGCCGGCACCGCCGGTATCGAGATGATCGGCGTTGGGATTGCCACCAGCGTCGACCGGCTGTTTCCCGTCGCCGTGCAGATCGCCAGCGTCGCCGACCTCAAGGGCGAGCTGTTCCGTATTGCGGAGCGGCTGCTACTGAAGTAACCAACCCACGCCAGGTCCAGGCCGGCAGTCCACTGTGGACTGCCGGGTCTGGTCCGGGAGGCGTGCCTGCCCTGCGCTTTTGACCACTGAGAGCACAGCGCACGCAGGTCTTCTTCGGTTCTCCATGGTGAGACCGAGATCACCGCAAGCTGAGCGGACTACAAAAACAGCCGAAACGATGTTTGAACTACACCGGAACCTTCCCCAGCGGGGAGATATCCTCCCGCCACGGGGGAGATGTCTCTACCCAACCACAAATAGGCAGGAGACCCATAATGAACAATTTCCATCTGAGCGATCATGAGATACGTGAGCGCGGCGCCGATGAAGAGACCATCGCCACCGAAGCCATGGGATATAGCGATGCAGAACTTGCTGCCGCTATTGCAGCAATAAAAGTCCAATGCGAATTGAGTGATCAACTCCCATATGCAGAGGACCTTGACAATTACTACCCGGGGGAGATCTATGACCCTGACGTTCTCTATTCGATGTTGGATGTCTACGAACGTGAGAGGTTGCACCGCTTAGGAGCGAGCGCATGAAGATACCTGAAGAGATCGCCGGCCAGGTCGCCACGGCCGTGCGGACCATCGCCACGACGGCGAGCAGTCACCTCGGCACGGACTGCATCTGGCATGCCTTGGCCTGTCAGCACCTACTGGCCCGCGCGGGCATCAACGACGTGCGCCTGGTGGCCGGCTATGCCGCCTGGCGCGTGGACGGCCAAGACCCCGGTGCGGTGGTGTGTCACCACCGCGAAGGGTCCGCGGTGGCCGCCGGGACCGGCGGCTTTCTGTTCCACGCCTGGGTCTCCTGTGGCCGCCAGGTGTTCGATGCGACGACCTATCAGTTCCGCCAGAAGCTGGCCGCACTCGACGCGGCGGACGGTGGCCGGACCAGGGTGACCTGGTGCCCCGACTACCTCCTGGTGGACGGCAAGGAATGCAAGCCTTGGCGGACGGTGCGCGACGGCTTACGGGCCGGACTGTTCTGTTACGACGCCATTCCGGCGATCGTCGAACAGGTTACCAATAATCCCGATACCCAATTGGATGCGGAGGCGATCACCCTGTTGGAGTATGTGTATGAGCGCATCAAGGAGAATGGCACGCTCGTGGTGATGGGCCCGCGCGGTATCACCGCGACCGCGTAACGTAACCAGTTCGATCAACCCCAAGGGGAGGCCGCCTCCCTGATAGGGGAACGTGCGTCTCCCCATCAGCCAATGAGGTGAAACGTGAGTGATAACAACTGCCAGCACTGCCGGCGCCCGAAGGATGACCCGGACAATCCCTTTTGCTCGGCTGAATGCCAGGCGCTTGGCCATCTCGGCATCACCCGCGATCCCGAGATTCTGCTCGCAATCCGTCGGCTCGCGCAGTACGAGCGTACTGTCTTCGTGCAGTCAGAGCAAACTGGAGCAGAGTCGCCGTGGGTCGTACAACAGCGACTGATGTATCCGAACGGAAATGACAATACCCGCATGTGCGGTCACTGTGGCCACGCGGACAGGTGGTTTGAGCGTGGCGCCTGGGACTTAGACTGTGGGCTTCATGGAAAAGCCAATCGACACAGTGAGCTCGATGGGTTTGCGTGGCGTGATCGGTTCATCGATCACGCATTAAGCGACGACACGGACGCGCTCTACTGTGCCCACTTTGCGGCCGCCGGGGCGCAGCCATGATCGTCGCAGCGGACGAGGCAAAGGGCATCGGCTGTCCGCTACGCACGATCAGCCGTCGGATGACGATGGACGAGATTACCGCGGCTTATCAGCCCGGTCAGCTTAGCCTCGGCACCATTCCCACCGTATCGACCTTCGCGCCGTGCCGGCATGAGCAGTGCATGGCGTGGCGTTGGGAAGACCCGGGCATGGATTCACGCAAACTGCCCGACAGTTATCGTGCGGACGATCGACCCAGAGGCTATTGCGGCCTCGCTGGTACCCCAGTCGCTCTTCTCTGAAACCACGTCCAAGAAACCCCGCGGGAAGCCGGCCTACCCGCTGGACTTGCGCAGCAGGGATAACGCCGCCCACCAACACTAAGCCGATGGCTTGCACGCCCTAAAGCGGGTGCGCGGCCGATTCCGATCCCCACCGGGAGACGCGCTCTCCCCATGGGGACGGTGTGTCTCCCGGTCTCACCAACCCAGGAGACCACCATGGCCAAACAACTTTCCCTGTTCGCAGACGACATTGATGACGACGAGCGCCGCCCGGCCCTGTCGCGCACCGACCGCACGCTGGTGGCGAAAGCCATCCGGTGTCTGGAGGCGGTCTACCTGACCAAGGGGGACTGCCTCACCAGTCCGCAAGCGACCCGCGACTACTTGAAGCTGAGGCTCTAT
>NZ_CAJAXH010000182.1 GCF_903946935.1 uncultured Thiodictyon sp. | reverse complement strand
CATTTGAAGATTAAGTTGCAGGCCGCCTTACAGGCACTGCAACAGAATACTGATCGTGTGAAATCTTTCTTTTATCTGCCAGATACATTATATGCTGCATAATTAATAGTTAGTCGTGATAACTCATTAGGCCGCTATATTGCCCCTAATGAGCTGAATGTCTCGGTGCTGGTCGTCGGTGAGGTCCGCCGCGGCATCGAGCGTTTGAGGCGGCGCGATCCACAGCAGGCGACGAGACTGGAAGAGCGGTTGCGTCAATTACAATGCAGCATGACAGGGCGCATCCTACCGGTCTCTCTGGCCATCGCCGATCGCTGGGGTCGAATCAACGTGCCGAATCCATTTCCCGTCGTGGATGGTCTACTCGCCGCCACGGCGCTTGAGCATGATCTGATTCTGGTAACCCGCAATGTGCGCGATGTCGAGCGCAGCGGTGTGCGCCTGCTCAACCCTTTTGCCGATGAGGCGAGCGCGTGAGCTTTCATCGCGTTCCCATGCTCCGCGTGGAAATGCAGTCTTGGTCGCTCCAGCGGCCCGAACCCGCACGCGACGCCAGAGCGTCGGGACTTGCTCCCACGCTGGAGCGTGGGAGCGAGAGTTTTCTATGAGCTTCCCGCGCTATCCGAGCTATAAGGACTCCAGTGTGGAGTGGTTGGGGGATGTGCCGGCGCACTGGAAAGTGAAGCGGCTGCGATTCGTCGCGCTGCTGAACCCTTCCAAAGCAGAGATTGCAGGTCTGGATCGCGATACCGATGTGTCGTTCTTGCCGATGGAGGCCGTGGGCGATGACGGATCGATTAAACTTGATCGCATCCGCCCGATTAGGGAGGTTGAAACGGGCTACACCTATTTTCAGAATGGCGATGTAACCGTTGCGAAGATCACCCCTTGTTTCGAGAATGGCAAAGGGGCGGCGATGCGCGGACTGCAAAGTGGAATTGGATTTGGCACGACTGAATTGATCGTGGCCAGACCCATTACAACCGCGGTCACGAGCGACTACTTGGGCTGGCTGTTTCGCTCAACGCAATTCCGAAAGCGTGGCGAAGCGTCGATGTATGGAGCCGGAGGGCAGAAGCGGGTTCCTGATGATTTCGTGAGGGATTTTGCCGTTGCTTGTCCCGATCCAGATGAGCAAACGATCATCGCCATCTTCCTCGACCACGAAATCGCCAAGATCGACGCCCCGATGACCGAGCAGCGCACCCTGATCGAACTGCTGAAGGAGAAGCGCCAGGCAGTCATCTCCCACGCCGTGACAAAGGGCCTGAATCCGAATGCGTCGATGAAGGACTCCGGGGTGGAGTGGCTGGGTAAGGCGCCAGAGCATTGGGGCGTTAAGCCACTCAAGTATCTCGTCAATTTTCAGAGCGGAGGAACACCAAGGAAGGAGAACCTCGACTACTGGGATGGGGACATTCCCTGGGCGTCCGCCAAAGACCTCAAGGCCGAAGTTCTCGGGGACACAATTGACCACATCACCGAGAATGCAGTTCAGTCCGGTTCTGCTGAGCTTATGTCGGCCGGGTCGGTGCTCGTCGTGGTCCGCGGTATGATTCTTGCGCGGACGTTCCCGGTAGCGGTCGCGGCAGTTCCAATGGCGATCAACCAGGACCTAAAGGCTCTGGAATGCCATGATATGGTCGAACATCGATTCCTGGCGCGACTTCTGCAAGCCTCATCGGAAGAATCGCGGCGTAGAATCGACGAGGCTGGGCATGGCACGAATGCGCTACGCATGGAGGCATGGACTTCAATGGGGCTTCGCGTATTGCCATTGAAAGAGCAACTCGCCATTGTCGATTACATCGAGGAAGAAACCGCCAAACTCGACGCACTCACCTTAGAGGCCCAACAAGCCATCTCGCTACTCCAAGAACGCCGTACCGCCCTGATCTCCGCTGCCGTCACCGGTAAGATCGATGTGCGCGGATTGGCTCTTTACGCGGCTGAGCGTCCCGATGAACCTGAAAAGAAGAGTGATCACGCCAAGGCGCCAAGCTCGCCAAGGTTTTTCAATAGGCGATCGGCCTTCGGCGATTCACCCGGAGGGTGATCCGGATGCTGCCAAGCATCCAATGTCTTTCTTGGCGAGCTTGGCGCCTTGGCGTGACCAATTCCTGGACTTAGGATGAAGACGAACACCGGCCCCGAAACACCAGCGACCAAATTCCTGCGCAAGCACCAGGTGGTCTATTCCAGCCATTTTTATGCCTACGAAGCGCACGGCGGCACCAAGGTCTCGGCGCGTGAACTCGATGTCGACGAACATCAGGTGGTGAAGACGCTGGTCATGGAGGACGAGTCGGAGCGGCCGTTGATCGTGCTGATGCACGGCGATTGCAAGGTCTCGACCAAGGAACTGGCGCGGCAGATCGGCTGCAAGAAGGTCGAGCCCTGCAAGCCAGAGGTGGCAAACCGCCACACCGGCTTCCTGCTGGGCGGCACCAGCCCCTTCGGAACCAAGAAGGCGATGCCGGTCTATATCGAAAAGACCATCCTGGACTTGCAGCTGATCTATATCAACGGCGGCCGCCGCGGCTATCTGGTCGGCATCGATCCGCAGGACCTTCTGCGGTTGCTCTCCCCGGTGGTGGTCCAGGTGGTGCTGAAATGATGCCGCGGCCACACCTGGGGCGCATGACGGCCGGCTTGCTGTTTTGTATCTCTTGCCGCATGATCAACCGCACAATGCCTCCTGCACCCACGCGGCGATCATGGCCAGCATGAGCGCTAAAGAGTTCAAATCGATGAAGCTAACACGGGTCGAGATCGAGAATTTCCGTTGCTTCGAGCGGCTGAGCCTGTCGCTGGAGCCGGATGTTACCGCGGTGATTGGTGTCAACGCGGCGGGCAAGACGGCATTGTTGGATGCGATCGCGTTGGGCTTGCGGCCAGTGATCGAAGGCCCGTTAGATCGAATTAAAGCGAACACCGATCCAAAGAGTTTACCAGGGAAAGATCCCAGCGGGTTATTGCTGCGACCCACGGATGTGCGGATTGGCACCGAGGAAACCCAAGGGAGCAGAGGTAGGTTGCCCGAAGCAGCAATCGCAACCACGATGACTGGCAGCGACCCAAGAGATGCCACCAGGACTCTTAGCCTAGAGTGGCACCAAACAATGGGATACACTGTGCAGCTCGACATTGAATCCCGCGGAATTATCTTGGTGGAGCCCGTTGGCATCGCACCCGCGCCCGACGGCTTCTGGCTACCGGCTGGCGGCGATGCTCATGGTGCGCATATCGATATCCCAACCCTCGCCTTCTATCGCGACTCCCGGAATTGCCGGGGGCGGTCGCAACCGCAGGCGAATCCCGAGGCGATGGACCGGGATTCAGCCCTCAAGCGTGCATTCGATGCGGGCGCGGACTTCGAGGCCGCTCAGCACTGGTTCTACATGCGCGAGAACCAGGAGTTGCGCGCCGCACGGGAGCACGGGAACACGGCCTTCGAGTTCCCCGATCTCGCGACGATCCGTAAGGCCCTGAGCCTGATGCTGGACGGTATCGAGCGGGTCTATACGGACGACAACCCGCCCCGGCTCAAGGTGGACAAGAAGGGTGCAGCGGGACAAACGCTCACACTGGAACTCGCACAACTCAGCGCGGGCCAACGTAACCTGCTTGCCCTCACACTCGACTTTGCCCGCCGCCTGGCCCTGACCCATCCCGGTTGGGATCAACCGCTGGAGGCCCCCGGCATCCTGCTGATCGACGAGATTGAGCTGAACCTGCACCCCAAATGGCAGCAAAACGTCATCCCCCATCTGCGCCGGGTCTTCCCGGATACCCAGATCATCGTCGCGACCCATAGTCCGCAGGTGCTGTCCACGTTGGAGGCGCGGCAGATCCGGGTCCTGAAGGATCAACAGCTTTTCGCACCCAATGTGGAGACCTATGGCACCGACGCCGGGCGGGTCCAGCGGCTGGTGATGGACACGGACACCAGGCCGCCGGACAACCCGTATGCCCAGCAGGTGGACCTGCTGTTCGCCGAGATCGGCGATGGTCGCTTGGGGGCGGCGGAGCAGCTTCTGCAAGCGCTGGAGTCCGAGCGCGGCGGCGACGAGCCGAGCCTGATCGAGGCGCGGACCCTGATCGCAAACCGCAAGTGGGAGGCGGAGCTGGGTCTATGAAGCACTGCCGAAAGGAGCCGGGCGAACCGCAATGCCTCTCCGCATTCCGTGCCAAGAACCCAGCGGCGGAATGGGAGCGGGACTTCAGGGGAACTGGGGAGGGTCGGGCCTGTTACGAAACGTTGCGCTCAACGCTGCGTCAAGCCCCAACCGGTCTCTGTGCGTATTGCGAGATACGTCTGACGCCGGGCAACGAGCAGATCGCGCACTTTCACCCGAAGAGCGATCGCTCCAGCAATCACAATTGGGCACTGGACTGGGATAATCTCTGGATCGGGTGCCTGGGGGGCACGCGGGTCGCGGACCGCCAAATAGACAGCGACGGCAAGCCCAAATACCCATTGCCCGGGAACCGCAGTTGCGACGAGGCGACCACGGACAGCGTTCTCGATGGGGTCATCCTTAGGCCCGACGAGGTCCCGCCATTCCCCCGCCTGTTCCGTTTTCTACAATCCCCGGATCGCTTGGATATTGCACCGGACGCAGCTGCCTGTACCGCGGCAGGCATCCCGGTCGAGCGGGTCGAGGCGACCATCGAGAAACTGAACCTCAACTGCCGCCGGCTTGCCGAGGCCCGACTGCCGCTGCACCGACAGTTGGAATATGCGAAGAAGCGGCTACGCGAGTCCGGGGCCGACCCTGGTGCCGGTCTGCGCCGGCTGGCGGAAGCCCATTTGGCGATTGATCCCGACGGGTGCCGCAAGGCTTTCTTCACAGTCGCCCGCTGGTCTCTTCACCGATACGCCGAAGACCATTTGAGGGAGACGCAATTCTGTAGATGAATCTGGCGCTCCGATCACAGATCGGGGCTCAAGTTCCGCAGTAGACGGGAGATATCTGGTGACGACGCATAATGAGAGCGCCTTCGAGGACGACATCTGCGCCCACCTGGCCGCCCACGGCTGGCGCTATGAGCTGGGGGATGCGCAACGCTATGACCGCGCCCGCGCACTGTTCCCGCCGGACCTGATCGCCTGGATCGAGGCCACCCAGCCAGCCGCCTGGGCGTCATTGACCAAGACCCACGGCGCGGCCACCGAGACCGTCCTCCTGGTGTTAGCGGCTGTCAAAAGCCGCGTAAAAATGGCGAACTCACCTGCGGATCGCACACGTACCATGGATCGAAAGGCGGGCGCTTACGCAGGAGCGCCCGTACGTGACGGATCAGAACGGATCGAGAGGATCGCCGGGGT
>NZ_CAJAXH010000181.1 GCF_903946935.1 uncultured Thiodictyon sp. | reverse complement strand
TAGGATACCTGGCAGGCGACTCGATGCTGTCTTCATTCATATTGAAACCCGGAATAAGATCGCATTTTCGTATGGATTCCGGAGATTCTACAATTTTTTTGCTATAAAATCAATAATTTAGTTTCTAGACAGGCTCTAAGGGCGATGTGGGTCCGCAAGGCGTGGCAGGTCCCATTGGGCCCGCTGGCCCCGCAGGTACAGGTACTGGCGCGAGTTATAACGCGCGGCGCATTGCCACGCTCAGTTGGGGCGTGAATACCACGGCCCGGTTTACGGTGGGCGCAAATCCTGTCGGCGTCGCCTTTGATGGCGCCAATATGTGGGTGAGCAACTACAGCGACAACACGGTTTCTAAGCTCGATGTTGCTACCGGGGCGGTGGCGGGTGTTTACCAGGTGGGCGCGGCCCCCATCGGCCTTGCCTATGATGGTGCCAATATCTGGGTGGCCAATTCTGACGCTGGCAATGTGACCAAGCTCAGCGCTGCCACCGGCATTATCTTGGGCGCTTACCCGGCGGCCGCATACCCGACCGGTATCGCCTTTGACGGTGCCAATATGTGGGTGGCCGATGGCGCGGGCAGCACGGTCTCCAAGCTCAGTGCAGATACGGGACAGTTGATAGGTAGTTACCAGGTGGGCGATGCGCCGAACGGGATTGCCTTTGATGGCTCCAGTGTTTGGGTAGCTAATCAAAGCAGCGGAAGCGTGACCAAGCTTGACGCCGCCACGGGTAACGCGACTGGGACTTACATGGTGGGCTCGATGCCATCCGCGATTGCCTTCGATGGCGCCAATGTGTGGGTGGCCAATTACGGTGACGGCACGGTTTCCAAGCTTGATGCCGCCGCGGGCACGGAGATTGGGACTTATCCGGCGGGCGGTTCCCCATACAGCATCGTCTTTGATGGTTCTTACATCTGGGTGACCGGTATCGTGGATGATACGGTTTCCAAGATTGATGCCGCCTCCGGTGCGTTGATAGGAACTTACCCGGTGGGTAGTTACCCATACTCACTCGCCTTTGATGGCGCTAATGTTTGGGTGGCCAATTTCCTCGGCGACTCAGTGTCCAAATTGTAGGCGCGGGCCGGTCGTAGGGTAACGGGGGGGGGCGCTGAATGGTCGTTGCCATTTAGCCGCCCCCCCTCACTCTTCTTACACCCGGAGCAACAACCGCGCCGGCTCTTCCAATGACTCCTTGATGGTAACCAGGAACTGCACCGCCTCGCGTCCGTCGATGATGCGGTGATCATAGGTCAGGGCCAGATACATCATGGGGGCGATGACCGCCTGGCCGTGTTCGGCGATCGGGCGATCCTGGGTCTTGTGCATCCCCAGGATGGCGCTTTGCGGTGGGTTCAAGATGGGCGTGGACAGCAGTGAGCCGAAGATGCCGCCATTGGTGATGGTGAAGGTGCCGCCGCTCAGTTCCTCGAAGCTCAATGACCCGTCCTTGGCCTTGCGCCCGAATTCGGCGATCCCCTGTTCGATGTCGGCCATGCCGAGCTGGTCGCAATTGCGCAAGATCGGCACCACCAGTCCGCGCGGGGAAGACACGGCGATGCCGATGTCATAATAGCCGTGATAGATGATGTCGGTGCCATCCACCGAGGCATTGATGACCGGGAAGCGCTGCAGGGCCTCCACCGCGGCCTTGACGAAGAATGACATAAAGCCCAGGCGCACCCCGTGGACCTTCTCGAACTGGTCCTTATAGCGGCTACGTAACTCGATGACCGACTTGAGATTCACCTCGTTGAAGGTGGTGAGCATGGCGGCATTCTGCTGTGCCTGGATCAGCCGCTCGGCCACCCGGGTGCGCAGCCGGGTCATGGGCACCCGCTGCTCGGGCCGGCCGGCCTCGCCGCTCAGGGCCGGGGCGCCCGCGGCGACGGTCGGTAATACGAAATCCGGATCGCGTTCCGGCACGGCCTTCTCGTGCTCCTCCAGAAAGGCGAGCACATCGGCCTTCTGCACCCGGCCATCCCGGCCGCTGCCGGCGATCTGGGCCGCGTCCAGGTTCATCTCTTTGACCAGACGGCGGGCGGCGGGTGCCAGGATGGGGTCGGCCGCCGCAGGGACGGTCGCCGCGGGCTCGGCGGGCGCCGGTCGCGGCGCGGCGGGCGTCGCTCCGACGGCGGCGGGTGCGATGACGGCCAGCACGGTGGCGGCGGTCACCAGGGTGCCGACCGGGGCCAGGATCTCACCGAGTATGCCGTCGGCCGGGGCCGGGACCTCCAGTACGACCTTGTCGGTCTCCAGGTCGACCAGGCTCTCGTGTTTCTGTACCGCCTGCCCCGGTTGCTTGTGCCAGGCCAGGACGGTGGCATCGGCGACTGACTCGGGAAGGGCAGGGACTCTGACTTCACTATTCATTGCTTAGGAATCCTTTAATTCATGCTTGGGTTGAAGGGGCCGCTCAGGGCCGCTTCGATCAATTGATCATGCTGCTGGACATGGGCGGCGCGATGGCCGACGGCCGGCGCGGCGGAGGCCGGCCGACCGGTATACTTGAGCCGCTTGCCGGCGGGGAGCAGCTCATGCAAGCGGTGTTTGATCTGGTCCCAGGCCCCTTGATTCTTGGCCTCCTCCTGGCACCAGACGATCTCCGGGGCTGCGGGGTAAACGGCCAGGGCGGCGTTGAACGCCTCCTTGGGGAAGGGGTACAGTTGTTCGATGCGGATCAGCGCGCGGTTGCTCAGACCGCCCGCCCGTCGCGTCTCCAGTAGATCGTAATAGACCTTGCCGCTGCAAAAGATCACGCGCTCGACCCCGGCGGGATCGATGGCATCGCATTCGCCAATCACCGTCTGGAACCGCCCAGTGGTGAGTTCATCCAGTGCAGAGACCGCCAGCCGATGCCGCAGCAGACTCTTGGGGGTCATCACGATCAACGGCTTGCGGTAATCCCGGAGCATCTGGCGGCGCAGCAGGTGATACATCTGGGCCGGGGTAGTGGGGACGCAGACCTGGATATTGTGCTCCGCGCACAGTTGCAGATAACGCTCCAGCCGGGCCGATGAATGCTCCGCTCCCTGGCCCTCCAGACCGTGTGGCAGCAGCATGGTCAGGCCGCAGGCCAGTCCCCACTTGGTGCCGGCGGAGGTAATGAACTGGTCGATGACCACCTGGGCGCCGTTGGCGAAGTCGCCAAATTGGGCCTCCCACAGGGTGAGCGCATTGGGCTCGGCGGTGGCGAAACCATACTCGAATCCCAACACCGCCTCCTCCGAGAGGATGGAGTCGATGGCGATGAAGGCCCCCTGCTGCGGGTCCAGGTGCTGGAGCGGGGTGTAGGACTCGCCGGTGGACTGATCATGGACCTTGGCGTGACGATGCACAAAGGTGCCGCGCCCGCAATCCTGGCCCGAGAGCCGCACCGGGATGCCCGCCTCCAGCAGGCTAGCATAGGCGAGGTTCTCGGCCATGCCCCAGTTGAGCAATTGCTCCCCTGCGGCCATCTTGTGCCGCTCCTCCCACACCTTCGCCACCCGCGGGTGCAGGTCGAATCCCTCCGGCACCGCCAACATCGCCGCGGCCAGGGCTTGCAATTTCGGCAGCGGTACACCGGTGTCGCACTCCTGGTCCCAGTCCTCGCTCTGGCAGTGCGACCAGTCCACCCGGTAGGCGTTGTCGAGCCCGCACAGCACCGGGCGGGCGACGACCACGCCCTGTTCGATGGAGCGCCGATAGTCCTCCACCAGGGCCGCGGCCTCCGTCTCGGTCATGACCCCCGCGGTGGCGAGGCGCTGCGCGTAGAGCGCCCGCGTGGTGGGGCGGGCGGCGATCTTCGCATACATCATGGGCTGGGTCACGGCCGGCTCATCGGCCTCGTTATGGCCCAGGCGACGGTAGCAGATCAGGTCGATGACGACGTCTTTGTGGAACTGGTTGCGGAAGTCGAGCGCCATGCGCGTGACGAAGATCGCCGCCTCGGGGTCGTCGCCATTCACATGGAACACCGGCGCTTGGACCAGCTTGGCGATGTCGGTGCAGTAGGGGCTGGAGCGGGCGTCCAGCGGGTGGCTGGTGGTGAAGCCGATCTGGTTGTTGATGACAATATGCACCGTCCCGCCGGTGGAATAACTGCGGGTCTGGGAGAGTTGCAGGGTCTCCATCACCACGCCCTGGCCGGCAAAGGCGGCGTCGCCGTGGATCAGCACCGGCAGCACCTGATGCCCGTTATGGTCGCGGCGGCGGCGCTGGCGGGCGCGCACCGAGCCCTCGATCACCGGGTTGATGATCTCCAGGTGCGAGGGGTTGAAGCCCAGGGCCAGATGGACGGCGCCCCCGGGGGTGTCGACATCGGTGGCGAAGCCCAGGTGATACTTCACGTCACCTGCCATCGTGTGGGCGTCCATGGGCAGCCGCCCCTCGAACTCGTCGAACATCGCCTGGGGCGGCTTGCCGAAGATGTTGGTCAGCACATTGAGCCGGCCGCGGTGGGCCATGCCGATCACCACCTCCTTCTGACCCTTGCGCCCGGCGCGCTGGATCAGTTCGTCCAGTAGCGGGATCAGGGTCTCGCCGCCTTCCAGCGAGAAGCGCTTCTGGCCAACGTAGCGCTGATGCAGATATTTTTCGATGCCCTCGGCGGCGCTCAACATGAACAGTATCCAGCGGCGGTCGGCGGTCTCCAGTTCCGGGGTCGCCCGGTAACTCTCCAGGCGCTTCTGGACCCAGCGCTTTTCCGTCGTGCTGGTGATATACATGTACTCTGAGCCGACTGGTCCACAGTAAATTCGCTGGATCAGGGCGATAATGTCGCGCAGTGGCATGCGGTCCGGGGCGCAGAGCGAGCCGGTGTAGAAGACCAAATCCAGATCGTCAGCGGTCAGGTTGTGGTAGACGGGGTCCAGGTCCTGGACCCGCGGCCGCTCGCGTAACCGGATCGGGTCGGTGTCGGCGACTTGGTGACCGCGGAAGCGGTAGGCATTGATCAGGCGCAGGACCGCCGACTGCTTCTCGGCCGCCGCCGGTTCCAGTTGATCGACGTTGCGCAACCGTGCCTGCGAGCGGCTCTCGCGGGCGAGCCGGGCGAAGTTTTCGCGCACCGGGCCGTGGGCGATCTCGGCGGCGACTGGCTGGACGCTGGGCGCCGGCTCGTTGGCGGCACTTTGGCGCATGGCGTCGAAGCGCACCCGCCAGGCGTGGTCGACGCCCTCCGGGTCCCGCAGGTAGCGCTCGTAAAGGTCTTCGATGAAGGCCGCGTTGCCCCCGTACAGGGCACCGGAGGAACGGAACAGCTCAAGGATTGCGCTCATACTTGGTATTAATTTAGCCGCGGGGGCTACTTAGAGGGTGGGGGTGGCGGCTGTTTATAGCACAGGCCGGATTCGGGTCGCTGAAGTTGTTTGGCGCGCCCGGAAACGCGACAATGGGACGGCACCTTGCATCCCGCACCGGCACCGCCTGCGGCACTGACGGTCCCAGCGAACAACATGGTCAACCCGGAGTCTAAGGTCAACGAGGCGCATCGGCGCAAGCGGCTTCATCTTGCCCGCTTGGAGGCCGATGTGGCCTATTTCCAGGCGCGCCTGGAGATGATCGGCCAGCCGGAGAGCGCCAACCAGCTGGCCCAGTGCAAGGTCTTTCTGCTGCTGCATGAGGCCGCCAACGCCGAGGTCATAGCGGCCGAGCAGGCGGTTTCGGAGCTGTATTCGCGTGTGTAGCTTCGTCATCCTGCGTCGTCCGGGGCACCCCTGGCCGGTCCTGATCGCCGCCAACCGCGATGAACTCGCCGGGCGTGCGTGCGCGGCACCCGCGCGGCACTGGCCGGATCGCCCGGAGGTCGTCGCCGGGCTCGATTGTGCGGGCGGCGGCAGTTGGCTGGGTCTCAACGACCATGGCCTAGTCGCCGCCGTGCTGAATCGTACCGGCACCCTGGGGTCGGAGGCCGGCAAGCGCAGCCGTGGCGAGTTGGTCCTAGAGGCCCTCGACCATGCGGAGGCCGAGGCTGCCGCCGGTGCCTTGGCGGATCTCAATCCCGCCGCCTACCGCCCGTTCAACCTGGTGGTGGCCGATCCCCGCCGCGCCTACTGGCTGCGCCTCGGGGGCGACGGGCCGATCCGTGTCCATCCGATTCCGCCTGGCCTGCATTTCCTGAGCGCGACTGAGCTTGATGATCACAACCACCCGCGGATCGGCCTGAACCGTCCCCGGTTCCTGGCCGCCCCAATCCCCAGGCCCGAGGCCGACGACTGGGCCGCCTGGCGCGACCTACTGGCCGCCGCGGACTATCCCGAATCGCTCGGGCCTGAGGCCGCCATGGTGTTGGACGGCCCGGACGGCTTCGGCACCCGCTCCAGTGCCCTGATCGCACTGCCGGCCTACCCCGGCCCCGCCGCCCGGCCGCGCTGGCTTCACGCAACGGGGCGGCCGGACCAGACCGGGTTCGAGCCGGTTGTGCTGGACGACTGCATTTTTGACGGTTGACAGGGCGGCGGTCGATCCGGATAATGCTTCGCTCGGTGACGGCATCCGCTAACGCGGTCCCATTAACCGGTCAGTCCGCAGGTAAGCGAGACTAGATAGAGCCTCTAAGGATGGAGTGCCGTAAACTTTGCGCCCGTAGCTCAGCTGGATAGAGTACCTGGCTACGAACCAGGTGGTCGGGAGTTCGAATCTCTCCGGGCGCGCCAATAAAACAAGGGCTTAGACTCGCAAGGTCTAGGCCCTTTCCTTTTGCGCAACCACTGCGCAACCACGCGGGGCAAAGTCGGCACCCGGTGCCGTTCGTCGGATCGCTCCCGGCAGGGGGCGGGTATCGCTCGGCATTGTCTCTTTGCGGGGTATCGCAGGTATCAGGGGTGCAAGCCAGCAACGGCGGGGCTTGGGCTGATACCTCCCGGGGGTTGCAGCGGGTATCAGGGGTATCGAGTGTCCGACCATGGCGCGCTCGACCAGGTGCAGCCGCGCACCGCCGGGCCGCGGGGCTGTGACCTGCTCGAACTCGCCCGCATGATCGGCGCCGGCAGGGCTGCCCTCCACCTTCGCCCGGCAGTCACCGACCCGGACCTTGCCGCGGGGCCAGGTGCAGCCGGCGGCGATCCGTAGGGCCTCACCGTCCAGTGGTGGCCTGGGGGGTCACATCCGTTGTGACCCCCCGGCGCCGGGGCGAGCATGGGGTGGTGATCCCGCACCCCATCCGCACTGACCGCCAGCCGTACACACCCGCCGGTGTCCAGTCGCCATACACACTTGACGATAGGGCACGCACCTTGCATTAAGCACAGACCGTGCCACAGGCGAAACCTATCAATCCTGGGTTTGCGTGTACGCTCCGGCGGGTGTGTACAGGGGGCGATAGGCACGCAAGCCGTACCCAGACCTGGGGGGGGCCATGTGGGCGGGCAAATCCTGGATTTCCAGGAATTGAACTGCTCCAGGTAGCGCGCGATCCGGGCGACCTCGAACCCGACCCAACAAAAAGCCCGCACAGGGCGGGCTCGGTGGACCTGGGAGCGGTAAGGGGTCAGGGGCGCAGCGGGCACGGTGGGGCGCTCAGTGCGCCGGGCGATGGTTGTCCAAGGGGGGCCTTGCCGATCAGTCCATATCGCCCTCTGCGGTGTCGATACACCCCAGCCGCTCGCGCCTGCCCGCCAGCATCTTCGACCGCTCGGCAGCCCTGGCCAGGGCCGCATTGTGCAGGGCGTCCAACTGCTCCTTGGGCGGGAACACGCAGAGGTTTACATCGGCCTCGACTTCAACCTTGTCACGCCAGTCCTTCGGCCGCCGATTCTTCAACCAGAAGATCCCCGCGGCGACGCTCGGGGCGGCCTTGCTCACCGTCTTGGTGGTGGTGGTTCCGTCCGCGTCCTGGGTCACTTCCCGGACCTCGGCCACCAGGTGTTCACCGACTGCGGATCGGTAGAGGCTGTCAGCAACTCGCGCATCGGCAACCGTCTTGCCGTCCGTTAGGGCCTGCAAGAAATCAGCATGGGTCTTCTTCCAGCCGTGAAAGCATCGCTCACTGACCTGGAAGAACTCGGCCTGCTCGGCATCGGTCAAACCCAGCTTGGCCAGCCGTCCGGCTTGGTCGGCGAACTCGTCGCGGTACGCGGTCGGTTGCCCACGGGGGCGCTTGGGCTTGCTGTCACCGGCGGTCATTGCGGAACCTCGGTAGTGCGTTGGCTGCCTGCTCCAAGGCCGTTTCAGCGAACCGGCGGGCGACCGGCGGGGCATCGGGGGACAGGCTCAGGTGTCCATCCTGGTAGAGCTCGCCCAGGGCCAGCAGCGCGCTTAGGGGCGGGTTGTCCTCGACCCGGTAGAGTCCGTCGCCATCGGGGTGTTCGGTCATCGTGCAGTCCTCACAGGCTCGTCGCCATGCCTGCCCAATCTTGACGGTCGATAGCCGTCAAGGTGCAGAGTGTCATTGAAAACAGCTTCTCGACATAGCGCCCGCTGGCATCGACATTCGAGCCGATGGGGTCGGTAATCGCCTCGATGACGAGAGGGGAGTAGATGCGGCCCTTGTAGCGCATGGCGACGCACACCGGGGCCTTGGATGGCATCAGGACATCGACGGCGCCTTTGGCTGCGTCCGCGAACGAGCCGAATCCGCCAGCGGCGCCCTTGGCCAGAAACTTAATCGCCATCGCCAGCGGGTCATCCGGTGACAGCATCATCGGTAGCGCCCAGTCCATGAGCCGATTGAACGGCGTCTCAACCTCGCGCACGGGGTCCGCCCACGCGCGCAGCAGGACCGTGACCTGAATCTTGACCGGCGGCATCCCGGAGAACACCTGAGTAGAGTTCAGCTTGGTGATCCCGGTGCGGCCCTCCATCCCCGACAGTGCCGATTGCGCCCCCTCAGCGAGTCCAGCGACGAACCCGCCAGCCGGTGCGCCGGTCACAAGCGCCTGGGCGACCGGCGCGATAGCTCCAGATTGGAGCATCGCGGCCAGCATGGGCGCCTTGGCCTCAGCGCCCATGTGCTCGAATGGGCTATGCCAGTTCAGGGCCACTTCCATGCTGGCCTCGGTCAGTGGCGCCTTAACCGTCGCGGCTGCGTCCGGCTTGCTCCAGACGCCATTGCTGGCCTTGCTGACTGGATAGAAGCTCGCTATCAGGTGCTTGGATAACCCCCCCCATAGCGACGATGCGGTATCGCCGTCGGGGCCGTGCGACACGTCGATGGTCAGTCGATCAGCCATGATCGGCCAAGAAGCCAGCCGGCAACAGGGAATCGTCGCGGGTCCGAAGGAAGTCCTCCAGTCGGGCGACCTCGGCCACCAGAGCGGCGCTTTCGGCCTCCAGCGGCACCGGATCGAACGGCTTGGCCAGCGCGTCCAGGTCGGCGCCAGTCACGCCAGCCGCCCGCAGCTTCGCGCGCTTGAGCTCGGGTGGCGATCCGGCCGCCATCCGAATGATGCGGCCAATGTCCTCGGTACGCTTCGCAGCCGCCAGTACCCGGCGCGTGGCCTTGCTCACCAGCGGCGCCAGTCGGTCACTGTCGGCCTTCAGGGTCGCGGCGGTCGCGGCCTGGAACCGCGCAAGGTCCATCGTCGCGGAGTTGATCGCGTCGGCCATCTGGCGCAGCGCATCGGGCAGCGACGCACCCGGGGCTCGGTGCTGGGCCAGGGCGGCGATGGTGCCGTGGTTCAGCCGACGAGCGAACCGCTCAATGTCGCGGGCGCAGCGATCAGCCAGACGGATTGCGGTTCGATCCTGAAAGAGCTCGCGGTGAAGGTCGGGATTGCAGGCCAGGTCTTGGGGGAAAAGGCTCACTTGTGATTCTCGGGGTGATTGCGGAAAGTCCTCAGAATACGCGCGGTTCCGGTCTGTCCGGGTCCGGTTTTCCGTGTCGGGCGCGCACCCCGGCTCAAGCCGTCGTTTGCCGCCGCATCTCGCCCTTGATTCGCTCCAGCCGGGCCGCGCCGTGCTGTGCCGCCGCGGCGATCCGCGCAATCGACCCGACCAGCGGGGCGCCGGCCTTCATGTCCTCGAACCCTTCATTGACCTCCGCGAACCGATCAAGCGCGGCCTCTGCATCATTGGCAGCCTTCGTCATTTCGCCGGTAATGGCCGTCAACGCTTCCAATTTGTCATTGAGCAACCGCAGATGCTGAATATCCATCTCGCGCGCCTTCTCCCAAACGTCGAACAACCAGCGTGAAGTCTCGCGCTCTTGGGTCATGCGGTGCCCCGTTTCCCAGTCCTCAGTCTCACCGAATAGCCAATCAATGGAAACTTCGTAAAGCGAAGCCGCGCGACGAATCAGCCAAAGGGGAATATTCCGGTTGTCGGTGGCGTTCTCGAATTTGGCGAGCATCCCCGAATTGGCGAGAGTCAATTTCTCGGCGGCGAGCCTTTGGGACATATTGCACAGCCGCATCCTGGCATCGCGTAATCGGGCGCCGATGATCTGAATTGCTTGGGCTTCGCGGTGGTCGCGGACTTTCGGCGGCTGAACTGTAACGGGTTCGGTCATTGTCTCTACCCCCTCAATGCAATACGGGCTCTTTCGCCATCGCGCGCCGGACGCGGGCAATGGTCCGGTCCACCAGGTCTAAGACCTGCTTAGTCGTCTCGGGATCGCAGTCCCGGGCCAGCCGAACCGCGACGCCAGCCGGGCCGTGGGCGAACAGTTCGGCAACCTGCTCGGTCAGGCGGGCGCGATGCAGGGCGCCATAGACGGCCAAGGCCGCGCGGTGCTCGCGGAAGATCGGCAGCCAGACCCGGGCCGCGGTGCGGGTGCC
>NZ_CAJAXH010000180.1 GCF_903946935.1 uncultured Thiodictyon sp. | reverse complement strand
GGCAGGACCTTCGAACATGGTGCTTCACCCTCGGTTTGTTTGCACTTCCAAGGGTACACAATTTCGCGGGTCCTGCCGCTCTCCTGCGGTGATTCACCAAGCCCTACGCTAGGTCTTGGCCGGATTTATGATCAAGGCCGGATCAGCTAATCAAGCCGACAAGGTATCAGCCGGAGACCTATCCGCGTTATATCCGGTTGCTTGATGCGGCGGCGGCTGGCGCGGGCGTGCCGAAGATGGCCGCGGTTATCTGCCCGAACGAGCCCAACACCCGGGAGGATGATTTTCGCGTATCAGCCAAGGTCACCAACAACATTAAGGAGGCGGAGCGACTGCGGGACGGCGGTTACTGGGGCATCCTGGTCTAGGGGTTTCAGTCGCTCCCTGGCGCGCAAATAGTTACGCACCCCCCGCAAGTATTTGTGCCAACACCCCGGCAAGGTTGCTCATAGTTCGCCCTGGTATCACCGGGTAAGGCGAGCAAATAATGAGCAACCGAAGCGAACACCAGCGGACAACCCGCGCCCCCGCGCCCTTGGCCGTGCCCCTGTGGGATGAAGCCGCAACCGCGGATGCCCTTGGGGTTAAGGTGCGGACCATCCAAGCCTGGCGGGTAAGAGGCGGCGGCCCTCCCTTCGTCAAGATGGGGGCCTTGGTCCGTTACCGCCCGGAAGCCGTGGCGGCGTGGGTTGAAGCCTGCACCATCGAGAGCACCAGCGGCAGCCCGGCGGCGGCTTGAGGGCTGCCCCATGGACGAAAAACAAAAAGCCCGGCGCGAGAGCCGGGCAAAAATTCAAAGCGATTCAAAGTCTAGTCCAACTGCATCCCGGGAGCAATCGCGGCGGCTGTCGAGTGCTGACGAGATCAAGCGGGCGATTGACCCCGCGACCTTCTACCGGCACGAGATCCCGGGCGCCCCGGACTTCAAGCCCAAGGCGAGCGGATGGACTCAAAACGGTCCTTGTCCTTCGCCTGCTCATGAGGATGTAAACGGGTCCTTCGGCGTCAACCTCAAGACCGGCGCTTTCCGCTGTCACGGCTGCGACCTTAACGGCGGGGGTGTGATTGATTTTGTGATGTTGCGCCACGGCTTGACCTTCGATCAGGCCCGCGCCTATCTAATCGATCAATACCGCCTGACGCCTGGAGCGGCACCAGCGAACCCGATTCACAGGCCCGCCAAGCCCGCGCCCGTGGCCCCCAAGCCGACCACCGCTTACCTGGTCCCGATCCCGCCTGACGCCCTGGCCAGTCGGCCCCAGCGATTCGCCAGATTAGGCGCCCCGTCCGCTACCTGGGAGTATTGCGACGCGGGCGGGCGCCCCGTGGCCTTCGTGCATCGGTTCGAGGTCAAGGACAAAGAGGGCAACCCCGGCAAGACCTACAGGCCCCAGCATTACACCGAGGCGGGCGGGTGGAAATGGGCCGATCCCCCGGGGGCATGGCCCCTGTACCACCTTGACCGACTGGCGACCCGGCCCGCGGCGCCCGTGCTCTTCACCGAAGGGGAGAAGGCCAGCGATGCGGGCGCCCTGTTACTGCCGGATATGGTGGCCACGACCACCGCACATGGTGCCAAGTCCCCGGCAAGATCAGATTTCAGCCCGCTGGCCGGGCGGCGCGTCCTGATCTGGCCGGACCACGACAAGGCCGGCACGGAGTACGCCCGGGAGATTGCGGGCTTGGCACTGGCGGCCGGCGCTGTATCGGTCGAGGTCTTGGACCTGAACCGCTTGAAGTTGGACCCCAAGACCAAGCAACGGCGGGACCTGCTCATTGGTGCGGATGCAGCGGACGCCCTGGCGGATGGATGGACCGCTGAGAGCATCGCCAAGGCGGCCCGCTGGCTCCCGTTCACTGCGGCGGAACAGACCGAACCCGCCCCCGCTGAGGCGCCACCACCCGCACCCCCGCCCGAGGGTGAGCCCTTGCCCTATGGGTTCGAGCTGCGGACGGGCGGCTTGTATTACCTGAAGCCCGGCGGCTCCAAGGGCGGGGGCGACGAGTCCCCGCCGGTCTATGTGTGCCCCCCGATCCGGGTCAAAGCAGTGACCCGAAACGTTGACGGCGACGAGTTCGGGCGGTTGGTCGAGTTCCGAGACTTGGACGGGATCACCCGTCAGGAAGTCCTTGCGGATAGGGAGCGGCAAGGATCGGGCGACGCTCTACGTGCTCGCCTGGCGGCCCTTGGGTTTGAGGTCGCGACCACCCCGGAAAGCCGACGCCTATTCGTGGACTACCTTAGGCGGTCGGTCCCCGTGGCCCGCGCTCGAACTCAGACCCACGCAGGATGGACCCCGGGCGGCGATGCCTTTGTGCTGTCCGGCGGGCGGGTCATTGGCGGGGGCGGCAGCGAGCCGGTTGTTCTGGCCTTGGACGGTGAGCCCGCGGCGGTCGCTGTCCGCGGGACTCTCGGGGGTTGGTGCGAGGGCGCAGGCGCGAAATGCGTAGGGAACTCCCGGCTATTGCTCGCGGTATCAATGAGTTTTGCCGCACCCCTCCTGTATTGGGCAGCAGAGGAAAGCGGCGGCTTTCACTTGCTTGGGAAGTCAACCGATGCAAGTTCGTCAGGCAAGACGACAACCATGAGGGTGGCGGCTTCGGTATGCGGAGACCCTTACCGGTATATTCGATCCTGGCGAACTACGGATAATGCAACGGAAAGCATAGCCGAAGCCCATAACGACCTTCCTTTATTCCTGGATGAGATGAGCCAATCGGAGGCTAAGACGGTCGGCGACACGGCCTATATGTTGGGAAATGGGGCGGGCAAGACCAGAATGGACCGCAACGCAGGCGGACGGCCGGCTAAGACTTGGCGCGTTGAATACCTGTCAACCGGGGAATCAAGCCTAGCGGCACACATGGCAACCGCCAATAGAAAGGTAACGGCCGGACAAGAGGTCCGAATGATCGAAATCCCGGCCGATGCAGGGGCGGGTTATGGTGTGTTCGAGGACTTGCACGGATACGCCAACGGGGCGGACTTCGCGGCGGCGCTGCTGGCGTCGGCCTGGGAACATTACGGCGCCCCTCTGATCGCGTGGCTTGAGGCGATCCAGCGGCAGCGCGACGCCTTGCCGGGTGCGATCCAGCGGCACCGGGACGCCTTCACGGCGGACGCCTTGGCCGGGATTGCTGACCCGCCGGGGCAGGTTCGGCGCGTGGCGAATCGCTTTGGATTGCTTGCAGTGGCCGGCGAACTGGCAACGATGGAGGGTCTGACCGGCTGGCCTGCCGGGCGGCGAATGATGCGGCGCGGCGCTGTTTCCGTGATTGGTTGACAGCGCGCGGCGGGGCTATACCAGCGGAAGAACGGGACCTGGTGCGCACGGTGCGATTGTTCTTCGAGCAACATTCGAACCGCTTTCGATGGAAAGACCGGGCAATGGACGATCACGCCCCCGAGGTTCCCCGTCAATGCGGATTCAAAGACGCACCGACCGGCAATGATGGTGCTATCATTTATTACTGTTTTCCCGAGACTTTTAGGTTTGAGATTGTGCAAGGCCACGACCCGAAATAGGCGGCGCGCGTATTGATTAGGCGCGGCATCATGAAGCCCGGCGATAAGGACCACGCTACCCAAAAGGTGCGGCTTCCTGGTTTTGGCAATGCCGTTCGGGTTTATGTGTTCGATGCCGATGAGATTAGGGCCGCCTGAGAATGGACCTTGACGCGCTCTATCAGGATTTCGGCCGGCCCCCACCGGCCCGAGTTCCTGACAGTTCCGCCGATCCAGCGGCACCGACCCGGGCGAAGGCCGATCAATGCCCGGGCGATCCTGCCGGCGTTTCTCGGGAAACGGCGGACGACACCCCCCGCCGTGAGTTCGGCGGCTTCAGTCTGGCAGACCTTCAGACCGCGGCCGGCGAGGATTGGCCTGACATCAAGGGCGAGCCTGGGGCATTGAAGGCCCTGGTTGCTTTGCTGCGCACAAGCGCCCAACGCGAGCGGGGCGAGCGTCCCGACCACTACACCACCCCTGTTCTATGCGCGAACTGCGGCCCGGTCTGGTTGTTCCCCGGCTCCCCCAAGCTGCTGCACGGCTGCCCCTGGTGTGTGGGCGGGTACTCCCGGGCGGATATCCCGCGGCCCGCGGTGCGCTGTGTGACCTGTCGACACTTCAACCCGAGCAAGACCACGCCAGCGGCTGGGCTTGGGCAATGCCGAATCGATGCCCCGGGGAGCCACTGCGGTCCGGCCCTATGGCCAAAGGCTGAACGTATCTGCGGCGCCTGGCGGCCCCGGCCCCCATGTGTCGATGGCTACCTAAACCCGCCTATAGTTGGTGAATGACGCGGGTAATCGCCAACGAGGGTGGTGAAGAGCGGTCGGGACGCTGGGGGACATAGGGGGGCTGGGAGCCAGGGGGAAGGGGGGGTGTATGGCCCCGCGGCGGCGTGGCTGCGGCGTTGCGCCGGGTCCGTCCCCGG
>NZ_CAJAXH010000179.1 GCF_903946935.1 uncultured Thiodictyon sp. | reverse complement strand
GCACTCATCGATATCTGCCTCGCAACCTGATGTGTGTGCGGCAGTATACTGATTCGCAGATGACAGTTTACGAAAAACTATTTTTCAGGCATTCCCAACTATCTGTTGAATCGCGCAATAATCGGTCGGCGGGAATCGCTGCCTGGTCGTCGACATCGGCCGCTTCAGGCACCGGTCCGAGCAGCGTGGCATCGCCATTGCCGTGGCACTTGCCCACCGTATGGCCACCGGCGGTCAAGGCGACCGTTTCCTCGTCATTCATGGCCATGCGCGCGAAGGTCACGCGCACATCCTGTGCCGTCTTGAGCGGGTCGGGCTTGCCGTCCACGCCTTCCGGGTTGACATAGATCAGCCCCATCATCACGGCGGCCAGCGGGTTTTCCAGATCGCGTTCTCCCGAGTAACGGCTGCCCGCGCTGCCGCTGGGGGCGAGCCATGCCTTTTCGGACCCCCAGTAGGTGTCCTTCTCGGGATGCCAGATGTCCTCGCGGCCGAAGGCGAAACCGAAGGTCTTCAGGCCCATCGACTCGTAGGCCATGGTGCCGGCGAGGATGATCAGGTCGGCCCAACTGATCTTGTTGCCGTATTTCTTCTTGATCGGCCACAGCAGACGCCGCGCCTTATCCAGGTTGACGTTGTCGGGCCAAGAGTTAATTCACCATACCCCTCAGCCGAGTGCTCACTGAAAGAAGGAATCGGGCGAAAAGCCTTCCTTTTTCAGGATCTCGCGCAGGCGCTGCAGGGCCTCCACCTGGATCTGGCGCACCCGTTCGCGGGTCACGCCCACCTCCAGCGCCACCCGCCCCAGGGTGGAATATTCGTGACCGTGCAGCCCAAAACGGCGCTCGACCACCTCACGTTGTTTCTCGTTGAGCTGGCTCAACCAGTGCTCGATATGCGCCCGCAGGTGCTCATCTTGGATCTGATCGCTCGGGTCGTCGACCGTCGCGTCCTCGAGCAGGTCGACCAAGGGTCGATCCGCGTCCCGGCCGACGGGCGTGTCCACCGAGGTCGCCCGCTCGTTCAGGCCCAGCATGCGCTTGACCTCAGCGATCGGCTTGTCCATCAGCGCCGCAATGTCCTCGGTGGTCGGCTCCCGGTCGAGCTGCTGGGCCAGACTCCGCGCGGCCTTGAGATAGAGATTGATCTCCTTGAGCACATGGATGGGCAGCCGCACGGTGCGCGTCTGGTTCATGATGGCGCGCTCGACCGCCTGACGGATCCACCAGGTGGCATAGGTTGAGAAGCGGAAACCCCGCTCCGGGTCAAACTTCTCCACGGCGCGGATCAGCCCCAGATTGCCCTCCTCGATCAGGTCCAGGAGCGGCAGTCCCCGATTGAGATAGCGGCGTGCGATATTCACCACCAGCCGCAGGTTGCAGACGATCATCCGCGTCCGCGCCGCGCTGTCGCCGCCCTGCGCCAGCCGGGCGAGCATGATCTCCTCCGCCGCCGTCAGCAGGCGGGACTCACCGATCTCGTTGAGATAGAGGCGGGTCGCATCGAGCTCGCTCTCGCCGCAGGCAAAGCGTTGATTCGTCGACTCCACGGTCGGCGGGTCGGGGTCCTCGTCCGGGCGCTCGATGCGCGCGATGACCGCCGCTTCTTCTTCAAACAGTTCGATGACCTCCGTGGGGTCCTCGTCGCCGAGCAGGAGCAACGCCTCCTCTGCCGTGCCGAGATCGAACTCGGGCGTGATCTCGACGCCCTCAGGCGCGTCGATTTCCAGGTCCTCAGTGGTTGACATCCAGATCTCCCTCAATCCGCTCGGACGGGATCATTTGCGCGGGGGCAGGTAGAGCAGCGGGTTGACCGCGGTGCCGTCGCGGCGCACCTCGAAATGCAGCAGTGGGGTTCCGTCGGGACCCTCGCCGCATTCTGCCAGCGCTTGGCCGCGTTTGACGCGATCCCCTTCCTTGGCCAAGAGTTGCCGATTGAAGCCGTACGCGCTGAGATAATCCTGATTGTGCTTAACGATAATAAGGTTGCCATAACCCTTGAGTCCACTGCCGCTGTAAGCCACCCGGCCCGCCGCCGCTGCACGCACCTCCTCCCCCGGACGGCAACCGATCCGCAGCCCCGAACTGGCCGGGTCACCGGCGCGGAACCCCTGTTTGACGGCCCCCGCGAGCGGCCAGGCCCAATCCACCCCGGAAGCAGCGCCACGGCGACCCGGGGTCGGCGCCGACTCGACCGCGACTGGGCGCTTGGCGGTGCGCGCGGACCCATGAGCCGTGGACCCGCCGCGTGGCCTGGCGGCCCGCGAGGTCCGCCGCGGCCGCGGCGGTGCGACCCGCAACAGCTTACCGCGGTAAAGCCTATAGGGGGGCTTGAGGCGATTCCAATCGATCAACTGCTGGACACTGACATGGCGGCGCTCGGCAATGCTTCCCAGGCTATCGCCCGCACGGACCCGCTGGTAGCCCTTGGGGATTGGCGCGCGCACCGAGCGGGTCGGCCGGGTGGTCCGCGCGCCCTCCCAACCAACCACCGGGGCGGGTCCACTGGTCCCGGCGCAACCAGTCAATCCCAGCAAGGCAACCAGGATGCCGGCCCACAGCGCCGGCCACCAGCGGCCCACCCACGGCCCGCCGACGTCGCGCCGCTGCGGCGGCGCAACGACCGACCGCGGGCGACTGGGTCGGTGATGGGGGATCATTGAGCTAAATCCGGCCGTTGCCCATCAGGCGACACCCCCGAGCAATGGGACGAAACTCACTGGCTCCAGCACCTGCTGATCGAACCCATCCGCCTCCCGGGTAACCCGCATCAACACCTGCCGATCCGCCTCCCCCATCGGCAGCACCAGACAACCCGTGGGCGCCAGTTGCTCGGCCAAGGCGCGCGGCACCCCGCGCGGTGCCGCGGTGACCAGAATGCCGTCGTAAGGGGCATAGTCGGACCAGCCCTGGAAGCCGTCGCCGTAGCGGAAACGCACGTTGCGCACCTTAAGCAGTCGCAGGCGGTGTTGGGCGAGCTCTTGGAGCGAGGCGATGCGCTCGACGGTGTAGACCCGTCGCACCAGCGCGGCCAGCACCGCCGTCTGAAACCCGGAGCCGGTCCCCACCTCCAGCACCGTGTCGCAGGGTCCATGCGCCAACAGCGTCTGGGTCATACGCGCCACGATATAGGGCTGGGAGATGGTCTGTCCCAGACCGATGGGCAGGGGCGAATCCTCATAGGCGCGGCTCGCCAGGGCCTCATCCACGAACAGGTGCCGCGGCAGTTCACGCATGACCCGCAGCACCTCCGGGTGGGTGATCCCGGCCTCGATGAGACGCGCGATCAGGCGTTCCCGGGTCCGCTGGGAGGTCATCCCGATCCCCGCATGACTCAAGTCGGACATCAAACGCATGCACTCAGCCAGGTCCCGAGCGCCGCCAAGGCGCCGTGACGGGTCAAGTCGACCTGGAGCGGACTGATCGACACATAACCGGCCCGCAGGGCGTGGAAGTCGGTCCCCGGCCCCGCATCCTGCTCAGGCCCCGCCGGGCCGACCCAATAGATGGTCCGACCCCGTGGGTCGGTACCCGCCACCACCGCCTCCGCCTTGTGGCGATGACCCAGGCGGGTCGCCGCGAACCCCGCCAGGTCCGCATAGGGCAGGTCCGGCACATTCACATTGAGGATCAGGTTCGAGTCCAGCGGCGCCACGCTCAGGCGCTCCACCAACAGGCAGGCCACCCGCACGGCCGTGTCCAGATGGCGCGGCTCGCGCGCATCGATGGAGACCGCAATCGCCGGGAGCCCGAGAAAACGCCCCTCGGTGGCCGCCGCGACGGTCCCGGAATACAGACAATCGTCCCCTAAATTGACCCCGTGATTGATCCCGGCGACCACGATGTCGGGCTCGGCCTCCAGCAATCCGGTGACCGCCAGATGAACACAATCCGTCGGGGTCCCGTCCACCCGGATAAACCCGTTGCTCATACGCACGGCGTGCAGCGGCACATCCAGTGTCAGTGAGTTGCTGGCACCGCTGCGGTCGCGCTCCGGGGCCACCACCGTCACCTCGCCCAGCCGGGCGAGCCCCGCCGCCAGGGCGAGCAGCCCGGGGGACTGGTAACCGTCGTCATTGCTGACCAGTATCTTCATGTAACCGGCGCCCACAGTGGAACAGACAGGGGAAAGGCCCGCCGATGATACTGGAAAGCCTCGCCGCGGACACCCCGTCGCCGGGTGCGGTCACCCCGCGCCGTGGCGCGGGCCGCGGGTATACTCCGGCGAAGCCCGCGCAGCGTGGCGCCACGCGGCGCGCCTGCTCATTTGTCATTGACACGTGCCCTTATGCCAGCAGATCCAGCGAACGATCAAGGCCCAGCGCCGACGTGCCTAGCCCCGAGGCGCCCCAAACCATGAAAAAACCCGTCGACCCGGCCGATCTCGACCTGTTTCGCGCGGAGGTCCAGGACGCCCGGCCGCTCCAGCACGACTACGCCGAGCACCCGCGCAAACGCCCCCCGCCCATCCCTCGCCCGCGCACGCCGGAACTGCCTGAGGACGGCGGGACCACCCTGTCCGAGGCCGCGGTCGAGACCTACGAGTTCCTGCTCTACACCCGCCCCGGGCTGCAACAGCGCGTGCTCTCCGACCTGCAGCGCGGCGCCATCGAGGTTGGGCTGGAGGTCGACCTGCACGGACTCACCATCACCGTCGCCCGCCGCGTCCTGGCCGACTTCCTGATCGAATGCGCCCACCGCCGGGTGCGCTGCGCCCGTATCATCCACGGCAAAGGCACCCGCTCACCCGATCAACAGCCAATACTCAAACAAAAGGTCAATTATTGGCTGCGCCTCTACCCGGAGGTCCTCGCCTTTTGCTCCGCCACCCGCCGCGATGGGGGCACCGGCGCCGCCTATGTGTTGCTGCGCAATCCCAATAAGGCCAAGCGGGAGGGGGCGAAGGGGTGAGGGAACCCCTGGTCGGGCAGGCCATGCGCGCGGTCATCCCGTTGACCGAAAAGCGCTTTGGTCGTCGCTACGACCATAGGAGGTCGAGGCTTTAGCCGGCCCGCGTACAGGCGCCATTGATTTGCCTTCGACACGTCGGAAACCGCCACTGGCTAAAGCCTCGACCTCCGGTTATGAATGAACCGCCCCTGGGAGCGCCGCACTCCAGTGCGGCGCAATCTCGCAAGCGGCCGCGGCCTCGCAGACACACTATGAATCGGTTGGTTGCAACCCAGACCTGGATTCCGCTGCGCTCCATCCAGGCTACGACGACAACACGTATTGAATACTTTCACAATCTCACTGGGGTGCGGCGCTCCCAGTCGGTCGCTCCGCACCGCGGAACTTGCGGGTTACCCCGCGCCCGTAGGGTCCGCTGCGCGGACCAACGACCTCGCGTCTAGCGCCGTGGCCGGGATTATGGCCACGACCGGTGGAGCTTTCAGAAGCCCGGAGTGACCGATTCCTTCCTTTGGGTCACTGGCGTTTTAGGTCAGATTCCGGTTATGCTTCCCTACATGCATCAAGGGGCCTTGATCATCGTTGCGTCCGGACGATCGGTCAGCGCGGCTGCGCGGAGCGCGTCGAACCGTAGGGTGAGCGCAAGCGGGGTGGCCGGAACCAGGATCAACGCCCTCGGAGGCGGACTGGTTGATGGCCATCCTCCCCGAGAAACTGTGACAGACGACGTCCACGCGAGGAGTTCAGCATCAATGGAAGAAACGCCTGCCTACTTCAACTACTGGGGCAAAGCCGACGCGAAAGACGAACAGGGGCCGACCTGGCATCCCTTCGCCTATCACTCGCTCGACGTCGCCGCCGTCGCCGCAGCACTATGGGAACAGTCACCGACGATCCGGCGAACCTTCGCCAGCGCCTTCTCCGTCGACCTGGACCACACCGCAGCACTACGCGCCTGGGTCTTATTCTTCGTGGCGCTCCACGACATCGGCAAACTCCATGCCCTCTTTCTGATCAAGGCACCCGAGGCAGCAGCCTTGGCCTGGCCGGAACTCGATCCCGCGATGGTTAAGCGCCATACGGCCAGTGCTTATGATCACGGCCACGAAGGGTTCCGCCTGGTCAAGCAAGAGCTTACCACCTGGATCGGCAACGGCGACCAGGAACCGAGGCGAATCTGGCGCCGCTGGCGTCCATGGATTGCCGCTGTCACCGGCCATCACGGCGACATCCCGGGCGAGAACGAAGAAGGGCGGCCACCCCGCGAGTACGCTGAACCGGTGATCGCGAATCACGACACGAACGCCCGACGCTCATGGGTAGAGCAGATGGCCACCCTTTTTCTCGTCCCGGCGGGGCTATGCCTGACGGACTCACCCCCGGTATCCGGCATCCCCGCCCGCAATCTCCTCGCCGGATTCTGCAGCTTGTGCGACTGGATCGGCTCCAACGCCGAGCACTTTCACTACATGGCGCGAGACGCGCCGGAAAGCACCTATTTTGAGACCCGACTTCGGCAAATCGCGGATCAGAACCTGCTGACGCATCTCGGACTGTTAGCCCCGGCGAGTCCCTACGCCGGGCTGTCGTCATTGCTTCAGGAAGACGAGAAACCCCGCGGCATTCAGGTTATGGTCGATGCCTTACCGCTCGCCGCCGGACTAACCCTCATTGAGGCCCCTACTGGCAGTGGCAAGACCGAGGCCGCCCTGGCCCACGCTTGGCGCCTGCTCGGGGCCGGTTTGGGCGAGGCCATCGTTTTTGCTTTACCGACTCAGGCGACCGCCAACGCCATGCTGACCCGGGCGGAGAGCTTCGGTCGATACGCCTTCGGCCCCGCCAACGTGGTCCTGGCCCATGGCAATCGCGCCCTGAACCCCGAGTTTCAGCGCTTGGTCGACGCCGGGCGGCACGCGACCGCCCAAGGCCGTGAGGAAGCGGGTATGCAATGCGCCGCCTGGCTCGCCAGTAGTCGCAAGAAGGTCTTTCTCGGCCAGATCGGGGTCTGTACCGTCGATCAGACCCTGCTGTCAGTTTTGCCGGTTCGCCACAGCTTTGTTCGCGGGTTTGGGCTCAATCGATCCGTCCTCATCGTCGATGAGGTCCATGCCTATGACGCCTATATGAACGGCCTGCTCGGCGAGGTCCTGCGCCGCCAGAAGGCCACCGGCGGCAGTGCCATCCTGCTGTCAGCGACCCTCCCGGCGGCCGTCCGCGCCGAGTTGTTAGCCGCTTGGGGCACCGAAGGAAGCACGGAAGCGCCCTACCCAGCCCTGTGGACCACACAAGACCCGCCCGTCGGCCCCCTGACCGTTCCCGACGAGCATCGCCCACCCGAACGGACCGTCTCAGTCGAACTCGCCAAACGACCGGACGCATTCCCCGACCCCGATCTAATCGAGCGCATCGTCGCTGCCGCCGCTGCTGGGGCACTGGTCGGCATTGTAATGAACACGGTCGATCAGGCGCAGCGGCTCACCCAACTCCTGCGTGAGGCCACGGATTTGCCCGTCGATTTGTTCCACGCCCGTTTCCGACTCAGGGACCGCCAGACGATCGAAAAGGACGTGATCGCGCGGTACGGAAGGTACGCCGACCGCCACCACGGACGCATTCTGGTTGCTACCCAGGTTATTGAGCAAAGTCTGGATCTCGACTTCGACTGGCTACTCAGCCAGTTGTGCCCGGTGGACTTGCTGTTCCAGCGCCTTGGCCGACTGCATCGCCACGAACGGTCCCGTCCGCCGGGTTTCCCGAACCCGGCCTGCACCGTCCTGTGCCCCGAAGGCGAGGACTATGGCGTCCATGAACTGATCTATGGCGACGCACGTTTACTGTGGCGAACCGAGCACCTGCTGGCCGAGCGGGGACAGATCGAGTTTCCTGCCGCCTATCGGGATTGGATCGAAAAAGTGTACGCCGAGGAGCCGTGGGACGACGAGTCCGATACCGCCTACGGGAAACATCTCGCGTGGCGCAACGATCAGCGAGCCGCGGCGGCGCGTGCGCTCCAACTCAGCACCATGACCCTGAGCCAGTTCCGCGACGACGACGAGCGTGCCACCGGCCTCACTCGCGACGGCGAGATGAGCCTCACGGTCCTGCCGCTACTGGACGACGGGCGCCTGCTGGACGGCACCAGCCTGAGCGTCTTGGACGACCACGGTCGCGCCGAGGCCTTGCTCCTGAACGCGGTCCCCGCCCCACGTAGTTGGGAGAAATCGCTCAAGGAGTACGCGTTTGATGACGACGGACGGACCAAGCTCCCGGTGGGGCCGACGAGACCCGGGGCCTGGGCATCGGCCGATGGGCGCTTCGCCTACTCGGCCGAGTTCGGGCTGGAGAAGGTCGCGGCGACAGGTCAGGAAGACCCGTCCCGCGCGCATCCCCGCTGACGCGGGGAACAGTGCCGTCAGCACGCTTGCGCAACACAGACAGCGGTTCATCCCTAGTCACCTAGGGCACAAACATGGATTAACGACTTCCAGGCTAGCCAACGCAAGCGGCCAAATTTCAGGGATGCGACGTCAGTGTCCGATGATGTTTCTTGCTACGCTTAAGGAACACTGACAGCTTGCTTTACTTTGAGGAAGCTCGAGAGTAACCTCCCGCTATCGGTTCATGGTCGGAGGTCCCGCCCATCACCGACGGAATCGGTCCCGGCCTTCGACAAGCTTAGTCCGCCCGGCGTGTTGAGCTTGCGCTTGATTAAGGCTGTGCTCTCGACGGTTTGGTTAGGAGTAACCCTTTGAACCTACTGGAAGCCCCCTGGATCCCCATCCGCACCGACGATGGTCGCGGCCCCTTCAGTCTCATCACCTACCGGGAGTTGTTGTGCGAGCCCGGCACCTGGCGCGTCAGCCTGCCACGGGATGACTTGGAACTCGCTTGCATCCAGCTTTTGGTCTGCATGACTCAAGTGCTGTTCCAACCCGCAGACGACGACGTGCTGGACGAGCGACTGGACGAACCCCTGAGCGAAGCAACATTCGCCGCGGGCATTGCCCGCTACCAGGACTGGTTCGACCTGGACCATCCGACTCAGCCGTTCATGCAGACCCGCGGCGTCGCGTCCAAAGAGGCCACGCCAATCCAAAAGCTCCTCATCGGCCTGCCCGCCGGCAACAACCATTGCTTCTTCAACGAGACGGGCGAAGTCGCCGCACTCTCCGCCCCCATCGCTGCCATCGCCCTGTTCCACCAGGCGAGCAACTGCCCAAGCTTCGGCGGCGGCTTCAAGGGTAGCCTGCGCGGCGAGGCACCCATCACCACCCTGGTGGACGGGCCGAGTCTGCGGGAACAGGTCTGGCGTAACGTCCTCACCCTGGAACGCACCCGCGCCGAGTTGTTCTGGACCCGCGATCTCACCGACGAACGTCCTACCTGGATCGACCCGATCAAGGCCGGTCAGACCATCTACCCACACCAGATCGGACTCATCCGCGGGCTCTTCTGGCAACCGGCCCATGTCGAGCTGATTCCAGCCGCGGAGAGCGGCCCCTGCGACTTGCTCGGGATTGAGGCCGGCCCCCGCTATACCGGCTTCCGCAAGGAGAAATTCAACTTCACCCTGGATGGCAACTGGCCTCACCCACATGGCGCGCTGAACATCCGCGTCAAGAAGGGAGAGCGGGAGACGAAATTTGCCTCCTTCACCACCGACGCACCGGCCTGGACCCGGCTTACCGAACTGGTGGTGAGCAAGAAGGCCGATGACAGCGGCGGCAACCGCCCCGCACTCGCCATCGGTCAGGCCAAGGCGCTGGACATCCACCCTTTACACCTGCTGGTTGGCGGCTATCACAACAAGAAGGCATCGGTGTTGGAACGCCGCCATGAGCTGATTGAACTCGGAGAGGGCTGGGACGACGAGAGCGGGCGTCTGGAGGACCTGGTAAACATTGGCCTCGCAGCAAAAAAAGCCTTACGCGGTAAACTCTACTTCGCCGTCCAAGGCCACAAGGACAAGGGCCTGCCGGGCATTGGGGCCGCGATCCATGAGACCGGCGAGCGCCTGTTCTACGCGCGCACCGAGGCGCGCATCCTCGCCACCTTCTCGAACAGCGCCACCTTTTCCGAGTGGCAGCAGCACCTCGACGCCTATGCCGCGGCGCTGTCTACCGAGTGCGAGAGCATTTTCAACGACCTGACCGATCCCTACGCCATGAAGCCGGAGCTGATCCCGATCATCGCCTGGGCGCGGCGCAGCCTCACCGCAGACCTGAGGAAACTCACGGAGGGCAAATGACCACCGAAACACTGGACTTCGCCGACCAGTATCGGCGCTTCAAGCAACTCCCGCCGGGGGCCGTGGCACCCATGCGGCGAGTCGCCGAACCAGATGCACTGCGCGACACGCCCGGGCTCTACCGGCTCTTTCCGGGCGCTCGCCCCACCGATCAAGAGGTCCGCACCGCGTTCATTGAGCCCTGGTGCCAGCAGCCCAGTGGCGGCAACGCCTTGGGCGCACTCTGCGCCGATAAGATCGCCGAGGCACGGGTCATCCAGATCGCCCGCGCCGACTTTCCCGACGACCTGATCGGCCTGCGACGGCTCGTCATCCAACTGCAACCGGCCTTAGGTTGGCTGGAGATCGCCCCTTGGGTCTGGTACTGGGGACCAAAGACCAAGCGCCGTTTCGTTGAGGACTACTACATCGCCCTTCACAAGCTCGACAAAGGAGCCAAGCCATGACCGCCAGGAACTTCGTCAACCTCCATGTCCTGATCTCCCACAGCCCTTCCTGCCTGAATCGGGACGACATGAACATGCAGAAGACCGCCGTCTTCGGCGGCCGGACCCGGGTACGCATCTCCAGCCAGTCATTGAAGCGCGCCATGCGCACCAGCCCCTATTACCACTCGACCCTCGGTGTACCCTCTGTGCGCACCCGAGATCTGGGACTGCTGACCGAACGCTTCGTCGAGCGACTCAAGGACCGCTATGACGCCGACCTGATCGCCCAGGCCCTGGCCCTAATGTCCGGCAAGGAAGGCATCGCCACCGGCGAGGACGCCGATGCCGTCGCCCCCTGGTCGGTGGATGAAGTCGCCTATTTCTGCGAACTGATCCGCGCCGGTGAGACCGACGCCAAGCAGATCGAAAAGCGCATCCTGAAAGAGGCGGCACCCTTCCGCGCCGCCATGTCCAAGGCCCTGGACATTGCCCTTTCCGGACGCATGGCGACCAGCGGTCTCATGACCCATCTGCCGGTGGACGGGGCACTCGCCATCGCCCACGCCATCACCACCCATGCGGTGGAACCGCAGGACGTAGACTGGTTCACCGCCGTGGATGACCTGACCCAGGACGCCGGTGAGACCGGCGCCGGGCACCTCAACACCCAGCAGTTCTCGGCCGGTGTGTTCTATCGCTATGCCAGCCTCAACCTGCGTCAACTCCAGTTGAACCTGGGCCTGATTCCGACCATTGATGCACCAGAGACGCCAGCGTCCCGCGCCCGTGCCCTGGAGATTGCTCGCCACGCGCTACACCTACTCGCCACCGTGGTGCCCGACGCCAAGCAGCAGTCGTTTGCCGCCCACAACCTGGCGGATTTTGTCATCGCCAGCCTGGCGGACCAGCCGGTCTCGCTCGCTAATGCCTTTGAACAACCGGTGGAGCGTGACAAGAAGCTCAGCGGCTACCTTCAACCCTCCATCGACCAACTGGCTAGCTACTGGTCGCGGGTCAACCGCGCCTATGGGCTGAATGAGCAGGCACGCGCCTTTGCCTTACCTGAGGGTATCCAATTAGGCGACCGCCCCGCCCTGGACACCCTGACAGAACTAGAAAACTGGATCACCCGCGACGGACAGGACTGAGGGGACGCCCATGGCCGCATTTCTGATCTTGCGGCTGGACGGACCCATGCAGGCGTGGGGCACCCACACCTTCGAGGACTACCGTCCGGCCAACCTGTTTCCCACCCGCAGCGCTCTACTCGGACTCCTGGGCGCCTGCCTGGGGCTCGATCGACGTGATATCGCGGGCCTGACCGCGCTGGCCGAGAGCGTGACCTTCGCGGTACGCGCGGACCGCGAGGCCCCGCGCCCGGACGGGGACCGCCCGGCACGCAAGCCGGCCCTGAAGCTACCGGACTTCCACACTGTGCTGGATGCCCGTAAGGTCGACGGTTCAGCGAACAAGAACCCGGTGGTTTCCCGCCGTGAGTACCTGTTCGACGCCGCATTCACCGTCGCGGTCGGCACCCGCCCCGGCGCGGTCTTCGACCTGGACCGGATCGCCGCCGCCCTGCGACGGCCCCGCTTCACACCCGTACTCGGACGCCGCTCCTGCCCCATCACCCGGCCCCTGCTGGAAGGCAGCGCACCGGTGGAGGCAACGGACGCACTGGCCGCCCTCGCCCAGGTCCAACCGATTGGCGGGTTGATCTATGCGGAGGGCACCGACGGCGGCCAAGTCATGCAGATCCGCGATGTGCCAAGCTACGGCCGCATTCGCCAGTTCGGCACCCGCCGGCTACGCCTACATCGCGACGCTGCCCAAGGAGAAGGAACATGATCTTAAGCCGCGCCGAGATCCCCTGGGCCGCCGCCCGCGACCCCTACCAACATCATCGCGTCCTCTGGCGACTCTTCCCCGATGAACCCAGGGAGCCCCGCCAGGGCGAGGCGGAGCCGCGCCATGGTTTTCTGTTCCGAGTTGAGGATAACCGGCCGGGTCGCCCGGCCCGGATACTGGTGCAATCCAAGCGCCCCCCCAGCCCGGCGGCGGGGGTCACACTCATCGCGAGCCGCGAGGTGCAGCCCCAGCCATCTACCGGGCAACACCTGGCATTCTTACTCACCGCTAACCCAGTCAAGACCATCAAGGACACGCAGGCGGAGCAGAAACCCGGCAAGACCAGCGAGACCTGCCGCGTTCCCTTGGTCAAGGAGGACGAGCAGCGCGCCTGGCTTGCGCGCAAGCTGGAGGGTGCAGCGCAGCTCGAGACGGTCACTCTCCTGCCCCACCAACCCCTGTTCTTTCGGCGAGGCAACCGCGCCGGAAAGCTCTCCACCCTGAGCTTTGAAGGGGTGCTCTGTGTGCAGGACCCGGAGCGACTGCTCGGGCTTCTGGAGAACGGCATCGGCCCAGCCAAGGCATTCGGCTGTGGCCTACTCCTCGTCCGGCGACTCGGCTAGACCCCGAGCACATCAGCAGCATGACTTTCGGGAGGCATCCATGAACTGGCCCCTCAGAGATCAATCAGACCGACTAAAGCAGGTAGTGGATGAGGCCCGGCGCTCCGGACCCCAGGTGATTACCGCCGAAGGCCAGGAAACCGCAGTGGTTCTCTCCATTGAGGACTACCACCGGTTGCAGCCACCATCAGAGAGCCTGGCTGATTTCCTTATGAAATCGCCGCTACGCGGAAGCGGAATAAGAATCGAGCGCGACCAAAACCTCGGGCGGGACATCGACCTGTGAAGTTCCTACTCGACACCAACGTGATCTCCGAGTTCGCCAAGGACCAAATCAATGCCGGCCTAATGGAATGGCTGGCGCATGGCGATGAGCGGGCAATGGCAATCAGCGTTGTCTCGATCGGCGAGATGGATACACTGATTGCTGCCGTTGCCATCAGCCACGATCTGACGTTGGTGACCAGGAACACCGACGATTTCAAACGCACGGGCGTCAGGCTCATCAACCCCTGGCGCTGAGCCCCCAACGGATCAGGACGGTGAAATGCTCCCCCCACTGAAACCCATCGCCATGAAAGAGCGCATCTCGCTGATTTTCATAGAATACGGTGAGATCGACGTACAGGACGGTGCATTCGTCGTCATCGACAAGAACGGGGTACGCACGCACATCCCGATCGGCAGCATTGCCTGCATCATGCTGGAGCCCGGCACCCGCGTCTCGCACCGCGCCGCCGCGCTGGCCGCGCGGGTTGGCACCCTGCTGGTGTGGGTCGGCGAGGCCGGGGTGCGGCTCTATGCGTCAGGGCAGCCCGGCGGGGCGCGCTCCGACCGGCTGCTCTACCAGGCTAAACTGGCCCTGGACGATCAGGCACGGCTCAAAGTGGTGCGCAAAATGTATGAACTGCGATTCGGCGAGGCCCCACCGGAGCGGCGCAGTGTGGAGCAGTTGCGAGGCATCGAGGGAGCACGAGTCAAGAAGACGTATCAGGATTTGGCCAAACGCTTCGGCGTCGACTGGAAGGGCCGCAACTACGATGCCAGCGATTGGGACAGCAGCGACCTGCCCAACCTGTGCCTGTCTGCCGCCACCGCCTGCCTCTACGGCATCACCGAGGCAGCCATCCTGGCCGCCGGCTATGCCCCCGCGGTGGGCTTCATCCACACCGGCAAACCTCAGTCCTTCGTCTATGACATGGCCGACATCGTCAAGTTCGATACCGTGGTCCCGGTGGCGTTCAAGATTGCCGCCAAACAACCTGCAAACCCCGAGCGGGTGGTGCGCTTGGCCTGCCGCGATTGCTTCCGCGAGACGAAGTTGCTCGGTAAAATCATCCCCCTGATCGAAGATGTCCTGGCAGCCGGGGAGCTAAAGCCGCCGGAGGCGCCGGAAGAATCGGTCGGGCCGGCTATTCCCGAGGGCGAGAGGCTGGGCGATGCTGGTCATCGTTACTGAGAACGTACCGCCCCGGCTGCGCGGTCGCCTGGCGGTATGGTTGCTGGAGATCCGCGCCGGGGTGTATGTGGGCAACCCATCCAAGCGCCTGCGGGAATTTATCTGGGCGCAGGTCACGGAGGGTGTTGAAGCAGACGGCAACGCTGTCATGGCCTGGAGCACCAACACCGAATCAGGGTATGATTTCCTTACCGTCGGCAAGAACCGGCGAATACCAGTGGATTTCGATGGATTGCGATTGGTGAGTTTTCTGCCTCCGGATGCCCCCAAGAAAGCTCCTTAACAATCGAAAACGAGCCCCTTTGAAATGCGGACACATTTGGTAGACTTTTTCCTCGCGAAATTTTCTAACAAAATCCGCAAAGTATGAGCAGTGCGTTCCCCGCGCCCGCGGGGATGAACCGGGGCAACGGAGCCGAACCAATGACAGACCGCCGCGTTCCCCGCGCCCGCGGGGATGAACCGCTTGTAGACTCCACGAAAGAACCGGCGAAAGAGCGTTCCCCGCGCCCGCGGGGATGAACCGAGACGATGAGCGAACCCGAAGCACAGGCCGCCGCGTTCCCCGCGCCCGCGGGGATGAACCCGACGGGGCCATCGAGTCGATGGCGGTGCCGGCGCGTTCCCCGCGCCCGCGGGGATGAACCGGCTCTGGAAAGCCCGACATCTGGTATGACTGCGCGTTCCCCGCGCCCGCGGGGATGAACCGGCAGATGGCGCGGCGGCGTGAGCCGACGATGAGCGTTCCCCGCGCCCGCGGGGATGAACCGTCCTGTGTGATGGCGGCCAGGATGATCACGCTGGCGTTCCCCGCGCCCGCGGGGATGAACCGGTCCGCTGGGACTGGCCGCTCTACTTCAAGCTGCGTTCCCCGCGCCCGCGGGGATGAACCGGGTGAAGCTGCACTGCCAGCAGTTACAGAAGGGCGTTCCCCGCGCCCGCGGGGATGAACCGCGGGATCTGCTGCTGTCCGACGCCCGCCAGGTGCGTTCCCCGCGCCCGCGGGGATGAACCGGGTTCGGCGCCCGTCTTACGGAGACCTTGAACGCGTTCCCCGCGCCCGCGGGGATGAACCGACGGCGTGATCGAGATGGGCCGCGATTGGGGGGCGTTCCCCGCGCCCGCGGGGATGAACCGTCCCACTGTGTGCCCTCGAAGGTGGCCGTACCGCGTTCCCCGCGCCCGCGGGGATGAACCGGTGGCCAGGGCGGTGGACATGATGCCGGCCGAGCGTTCCCCGCGCCCGCGGGGATGAACCGACGAGAACGCCCGCGCCGCCATCTCCAGCGACGCGTTCCCCGCGCCCGCGGGGATGAACCGGCATGGAACCACTCGTGCGCCAGACTGCCGCCGCGTTCCCCGCGCCCGCGGGGATGAACCGGGTCACATTAAAGGGTGCGGGTTGCCCCGCACGCGTTCCCCGCGCCCGCGGGGATGAACCGGATCGGCACCTAACAAACTGTGTTCACTTTGGGCGTTCCCCGCGCCCGCGGGGATGAACCGATGACAGTGTGCCATGGGCTAGGGTCTACCCTGCGTTCCCCGCGCCCGCGGGGATGAACCGGGTATGCCCAGACAGTGCCAGCAGTTCGGCTAGCGTTCCCCGCGCCCGCGGGGATGAACCGCCCGAAAGGGCAGGGGCAGGAGGCCCAACCGAGCGTTCCCCGCGCCCGCGGGGATGAACCGGGAATCGGGAAGCCGCTATTGCTGCCATGACCGCGTTCCCCGCGCCCGCGGGGATGAACCGGGCTGAAAAAGAGCCCGGGGGCATGCAATAACGCGTTCCCCGCGCCCGCGGGGATGAACCGGGCTGAAAAAGAGCCCGGGGGCATGCAATAACGCGTTCCCCGCGCCCG
>NZ_CAJAXH010000178.1 GCF_903946935.1 uncultured Thiodictyon sp. | reverse complement strand
GACAACTGCTCTTTCTAGCAGGCTGTCGGACTTAGTGATGCAACCGATTGAATGCAAAGAGTTTCCTCTTTTGCGCCAAAAAGTCGTTTTCCTGTTTAATCAATCGGTTACGCCATCAAGTCCGACAGGCTGCTAGGATCAAGGCTCCGCCGCTGGCTCCACCACCCGCCAGACTACCCGCTCCAGACCGATCCCTACCACCGCAAATAGCCGCAGGTCGGTCAGGCCATAACGCGCCCGAAGGGCCGCACCGTAGCGCTGCGCTTGCGCCGCCGCCTCATCCAGCTTGGCCGCGACCGGGGGCAAGGCGGCCAATGCCTCGCGGGTCGCTACGCGTAGCGACTCCCCGGTGAGCCCAAGCTCTTTGAGTCCCACATATTTGAATTCAAACAACAGATCGAGCGCGGCCACGCCCCGCTGATCCGGACGCACGATCAGGCTTCGTAATAGTCCTGTTTACGCCCGGCCATCAGCACGTCATTGGCGAAATTGTCGTATTCGTCAATCAGCAGATAGATCTTACGCCCGGCGGCGCGCGTGGCGGTCAGGGCCGATTCCAGCGAAGACAGCGCATTATGCGGGTGGAGGGTGATCGGCCGGGGCAGGTGGGCGGCATAATCGGCGGCGAAGGCGGCGATGCGGTCGTTGAGGTGCTGATGCAGCGCCGCCTCGATGTCGTTGATCGCTCCCTGGGCCTTTACCAGCGAGAAATCCCACTTCATCACAAAGTATTGATTGTGCAACCGGGTGGGATTCCGGCCGATGGCCAGTTGGCCGAACAGTGCAGCGAATTGCTCGGCCCGGTTCACATCGTAATAGTGTTCCAGCAGCGACAGCAGCAGGCTCTTGCCGAAGCGGCGCGGGCGGATGAAGATCAGTTGATCGCCCGCCGCTTCCAGTTGGGGAATACGGTCGGTGCGATCCTGGTAAAAGTAACCGCCCTGGATGATCTTGCCGAAATCGCTCAAACCGTAGGGAAATCTCATGGCGCTGCCGACTCTCAATCAATCTGCTGCCCAAGATGGTTGCCGTCCCTGGCCTGGATTCCGCATCCCGGCCGGAATGACGCTCGCGCCGCTCACGCCTTCCGTGGGGTCCAATAATCGGCCCGCGCCGGGATTACGCGCCGGATGCCGCCGCGCGGGTCGGGCTGGTCGCCATGGCAGCGCGGGATCAGATGGACATGCAGGTGCATGACGGTCTGGCCGGCGGCGGTGCCGACATTGACACCGACATTGAATCCGTCGGGTCGGGGAATGCCGTCGACCCCCGCGGTGAGGTCGGCCGCCGCTTGACGCACCGCGGCCCAGACCTCGGCCATTTCCTCGACGGTGGCCTCGAACAGGTCGGCGAAATGGCGACGGGGGCAGATCAGGGTGTGGCCAGGCGCGACCGGAAAGGCGTCTCGCAAGGTCAACACCAGTGGCGACTCGGCGACGACAAACTTTGGGTTCGGGTCACAGAAGGGGCAGTCTTTGTGCGTCATGGTTTACTCGTGAATTGGCCGCGGGCTTGAGCCAGCGGGGTTCCGGCCGCGCGCCGGAACCCCCGCCGCTCAACCAGTGAAATCGGCATCGGCGTCGGGGCGTGCGCGCGGCTTGCGCTTGCGGTTGGTGAGCGCCGGGACGGCCTCGGGGACCTCGATGATCCGCATGGAGCGTTCATCCGCTGCCAGTTGCCGTTTAGCGATGATCTTCTCCTGGCGCACCCGTACCGCATAACCCAGGGCAGCGCCCCCGGCGGAGGCGACCGTCAACAGCCCCAGGGCCATGAACTGGGTGAGCATCATCGTCAATCCCAGACTGACTGCACCGCCGACCACCACCGCCGACTTCAGGCTCATGCCCGCCCCCAGACTACGCGCCGCCTTGGCGCCGGTGCGGACATCCTTGATCCGCTGCTGCTCGGCCTTGAGGCGAAGCTGCTCACGCTCCTTGGAAAAGCGCGCGGCCGCCCGGGCCACGACATGGTGTCGGCCGGCCCCCGCGATGCTGCTGAACCACAGGGCGGCCATGACACCGATCGCCACACCGAGGATGAGATAGAGCGGCCAGGTGGTCAGCCAGTCGGTGCGTAGCGCGGTATAGACCAGGAGCCCGGTCACTCCCTGGAGCAGGAAGATGCCGAGCAGATAACGGAGCAGGGTGGAGATACTGGTGAGGTTCATGAGTGGCGCACTGCGTTAGCGGGCTGATGGGTTGGAGTCGGGGGTCGCGGGCGCGGGCGCGAACGGGTCCGCGGGCGTCGCTGGGGTGGCGGCCGGCGTAGCCTCTGGGGTGGCCGTCGGCAGTTCCGGTTTGGCCACCGGGGCTCCCGGCTCGGCCATCGGCGCTTCCGGCATCGCCGCGGGCGCGGCGACGACTGGGGGTGGCCCGCCCACCCGGAAGACCCAGGCATCGGGGAGCGCCGGGCTCAGGTCTGCCGCCGGGACCGGGCGACTGAAGAGGCCCAGCAGGCGATCGCGGATGGCGGCGAGCGCCTCCGACCGGCCCTGTTGCTCCGGCGGGATGGGCCGGTCATAGGCATCGACCACGGCATAAAGATAACCCGTACCGATGTCTGACAGGTCCGCGACCAGCCGCGGGGCGGCTGCGGTCCGGGGCAACAGGCGCGGCTCGAGGCTGGAGATCAGAAAGGGCCCGGGGCGTGTCGTCAGCCGCTCGGCCAGGGCCGACCGATCGTGCCGCTTGAGATACTGACCCAGGTCGGCACGCATCGCGGCGGACAGATCGGGCGCGGTCGCGCGGTCGGAATAGGTGGCGATCAGGAAGCTGTGGGCCTCCGCCCGGGGGGTGTGGGCCCCCTGCTCGCCCGCCAGGACATAGGTTTCGATCACCCGCAGGAGTTCCCCGTAACGGGCGCGATCGGCCTCTTTGGCCGGATCGAAGCCGGCGCCGAGCAGGACGAAGGTATAGACCCCATAGCCGGGCGTGGCATGACCGTAGAGGGCGCCCGGGGTGGTGGCGGTGACGACCCCGGACTGCGCCGCGCCCGAGGGGAAATAGGCCATCCCATAGGTCGGTGGCGGGGGCGACGGGGTCGCCTTGACGAGGCCGGCGGCGGCCGCGGCCCGGATGGTGTCGGCGGCCCGCGAACCGCTGAGGGACAGGGCGCGCTGCTGCACCTGGTCCGCCACCTCGCTACCGCCCTGGGCCACCAACTCAGTCACCACCGCGGACACTGAGCCGCAATCCCCCTGGATCAGGGCCTCGGTGGCCAAGGCCGGGTCGACGCCGGAGCGATAAAGGTCAGTCACCAGGGGCGCCAGCCCGTCCCCGCGCTTACCCATCCGGGCCGAGCCGCAGATCAAGGCGACCTCGCGCCGCAGGTCCGGCAGGTTCGCACTGAAGGGCGTGAACGCCGGACCCTCAGGCCCGGCCGGGGCCGCCCCGGCCGACGGCTGGCCATCCCATTGGGAGGCCGGCGGCACCGTCAGGTCCGGCGGCTGGGTCTTGCCGTGAGGCGTGGCGGGCGCCGACGGGCCCGTGGGGCCGGGGAAAGCCCCGACGCGGTCGGGCCGCGGCGCGGCACAGCCGCAGAGCAGCGACAGGGCACACAGCCCCGCCAAGACGATCCGGCCCAGCACCGCTCCATCGGCAGACCGATCGCATCGTTCACGGGGCTGGTTCGGCGTCATCTTGTTCCCAGGTGGTCGGCAACCGCACATGATAGCGGATTGTTCATGGCGACAGGAGCGCGCCGCGGCGCTGTCGGTCAGGCGCCGCCCTGCGCCTCCCGGTTGGCGATGAAGGCGAGCGCGCGGTCGATACGCCGCAGGGTCGCCTCCTTGCCGACCAGCTGCAGGGTGACATCGATCCCCGGCGAGGCGGCGCGCCCGACGATGGCCACCCGCAGGGGCTGGGCGACCTTCCCGAGCTTCTCCTCCAGTTCCTCCGCCACCCGCTCCACCCCCCGGTGCAGCGGCTCGGGGGTCCAGTCCTCCAGGGCCATCATCTCGAAGGCGGCACGCAACCGGACCAGTGCCTCCCGGGCGACCGGGCGCAGGTGCTTCTTGGCCGCCTCCGGGTCGTAATCGGCAAAGTCCCGGTAGCAGAAGGCACTGATCTCGGCAAGTTCCACCAGGGTCTTGGCGCGCGCCGCCTGGGCGACCACGACCAATTCCGGGTCCGGGCCCTCAGTGGGGTCGATACCCAGCGCGCCCAAGTGGGTCCGCAACAGGTTGGCGACCCGCGCCGGATCGGCGGACTTCAGGTACTCCTGATTGAGCCAATCGAGCTTCTCCGTGTTGAAGCTGGAGGCGGCCTTGTTGACGTTGGCGATGTCGAACAGCGTGATCATCTCGTCCAGGCTGAAAACCTCCTGGTCGCCGTGTGACCAGCCCAGGCGCACCAGATAGTTGAGCAGGGCCTCCGGCAGATAACCCGCGTCCCGGTACGAAATGACGCTGACGGCACCGTGCCGCTTGGACAGCCGCGCCCCGTCGTCGCCCAGGATCATGGGCACATGGGCGTACTGGGGCGGCTCGACCCCCATTGCACGCAGGATGTTGATCTGACGGGGGGTGTTGTTGATGTGGTCGTCGCCGCGGATGACCTGGGTGATGCCCATATCGGCATCGTCCACCACTACCGCCAGGTTGTAGGTGGGCGAGCCGTCGGTGCGGCGGATGACCAGGTCATCCAGCTCCGTGTTGCTGAACACCACCCGGCCGCGGATCAGGTCGTCCACCACCACTTGCCCCACCAGCGGGTTGCGGAAACGGATCACATGGGGGCTGGCCGGATCGATCTGGCGGTCGCGACAATGGCCGTCGTAACGCGGCTTCTGCTTCTCCGCCATCTGCTCCTCGCGCAGGGCCTCCAGGCGGACCTTGGGGCAGTCGCAGCGGTAGGCCAGATCCCGGGCCAGCAGGTCCTCGATCACCGCGTTGTACCGCTCGAAGCGCTCGGTCTGGTAGAAGGGGCCCTCGTCGTAGTCGAGCCCCAGCCAGGTCATGCCCTCCAGGATGGCGTTCACCGACTCGGCGCTGGAGCGCTCCAGGTCCGTGTCCTCGATGCGCAACACGAACCGCCCCCCATGCTTGCGGGCGTGGAGATAGGAGAACAGCGCGGTGCGGGCGCCACCGACGTGTAGATAGCCGGTGGGGGACGGGGCGAAACGGGTACGGACGGTCATGATCGCGCGAGCTTCCTGAGGCGTGGGACAGGGGCGGGATTCTAACAGAGGCACGGCCCTCCCCGGGGGGCCGTGCGGCGGGCAGTCGCCGGCCAGGGCGCCGCGGCGGCGCTCGCCGCCGGACCAAACCGGGCGGCGGGGACGGCGGCGGCGTTACAGCCGGGCGGCTTGGACGTGCATCCAGTCATAGTTGCGGGTGCGGCCCAGACTCAACCAACCCTCCTCTTCCCAGAACTGCCACCACGCAGCGTATTCCGACTTCGCAAAGCTGGCCCTATCCTTGCCCCACTTCAATTGGTTGCGTTCCGGGTCATAATCGATGGCAGTGCCCCAGGAATGCATCGACCAACTGCTGCCGCCGCGCATCTTGCGCACGTTCAGGCAACCGCCCCAGAGGTCCAGACGTAGGGCCTTGATCTTATCCTTTCCGTAATGAGCAAGGACCTTTATCAGCACGCGTTCCAGGCTGTCATGCACCTTTTCATGGCAACTGAACTTATTGACAACCTTATCCACGTCCCAGGCCAACCGATGCGGGTATGGTAGGGCGATCGAGACCTGATGCGTACCTGGTTGGCCGTAGAAGCTGACCATATCCTTTTGTCGAGGCCAGTGTTGGGCCTGTGCGGGGACGATGAGATTGCTCGGCTCAGGCTCATTATCCCGCCAGGGCGCCGGCAGTTGGCCGTTCTGGTAGAAATAGTCCAGCGCCTCCACGGCATAGGTCGTTTGCGGGCCCCAATAGCCGTCGACCACACCCGTATCGATCTGCTGATCGAGGCAGAGCAGTTGCAGATAGGCAACGGCATGCCGCTCACCGCCCCAGGTCGGCCAGTCTCTTGGCAGTTGTTGGAGTTGTTGAGCCCTGGCCAGTAGCGCTTGCCGGGCCGCCTGATAGGTCTTGTCGCCCAACTGCCCGTCGCTTTTCCCCGGATCGAATCCGGCCGCTTGCAGCCGCTGTTGCACTAACACGATGGCGTTGCTAGGGAGGCGCTGATTAAATCGTGTCGTCCTCTGAGATGCCTCCGAAGGGCGAGATTTTTTCACCGAGAACGAGGGTTCTGCTCGCGTTTTCTGTGAATCAGCCTCGTTGTCTCTCGCAATCGTGTAATTTGCCGCGGCGG
>NZ_CAJAXH010000177.1 GCF_903946935.1 uncultured Thiodictyon sp. | reverse complement strand
TACATGTCGGCTTAATAAAATCAGTTGGTTGCCGATTTTATCGAGCCCCATCGAAGTCGGCGCCGGGCCAACTTCGATCTTAGGGTCAGATTATAACAGATTGCGCTGATTGATTTTTTACGGTTTGCTGCCAGGCACTAGATTGCAATCGACCGTCCAAGGCCGGGGCTGGGCGCGGGCGCGTCATAATGCGGGTTGTCCTCGGCAGGCCCGTCGCGCCGCTGCCAGTCGGCGGGAACCAGAATGCTTAGCGGCCCGACCGACACCTGTTGGGTTGCCGATGAGGAAGCAACAGGTGATAGCGGGGTAATGGCCACGACCCGGCGGAAACTGGCGCTGAACATTCCGCGAAAACCCAGTTCGGCGTTGGTCGCCCAACTGGCGGGGTCGGAGTCCACTACGTCGTAAGTTCCGGGTTGCAGCACGATCCCCGGTTGGGCGTTCCAGTAGGCATTCGCCACCCCGCCCTGCCCATCGCTGCCGCTGGCGCTCCAACTGCCAAGCAATGCCCCGGTCGTATTCCGCAGCCCGATCACGCCCGGCGTCCGACCCTTGCCATGGTTCCAATGATAGGTTGAAAGCCGTTCCAGTAGAGCCGGTTCCGCCAAATGGATTTGCGATGGCTGTGTGGGGCCGTTGGCAACGGCGGCAATCGATTCCAGACCGCGATAAAACGGCGCCCCAGTCGGTTGCCAGTCCTGCGCGAACGATGGGCCGACTGGAACCGCCAGCGCGATCATAAGCAGCAGCCGATGCAGAGCCCGGAACTTGTGGCCGGGAACGGGGGTTTGGGACAAGGTCAGGGTACCTCCATCTGGAAAAGATCGTCGGCAAGAGCCGGGTGAATCGCCCGGTCAGGGCGCCGGCAGGGCCGCGGCCTTGATTTACAAGGGACCGGCCCCGGGTCGCCACACGCGACCGAGCCGCATGAGCGGTCCGGAGATTCGCCACAAATGTCGCTGTGGGCCTACCCCTGATCCTCCCAGTCTAACCATTCCACCGGGTAGGTGCTGAGATAGCGGCTGACGGCTGCACCAACGGTCGGAAAGAAGGCCGCTTCGCCAAGCCGCGCGAACACTCCGAATCGCTTCAGCTTATCCTTAACGGGGCCCTTCATCTCGGCAAAGCACAGCGTGATGCCCGCCGCATGCAAAGTCTCGTCCAATTCGGTCAGCATGTCGGCGGCGGTGACGTCCACGCTGGTGACCGGTTCCGCTGCAACGACCAGCCAGCGCACCGGCGTGGGTGAGTTCGCCACCGCATCCAGCACCCGTTCATGGAACCACTCGGCGTTGGCGAAGAACAAGGGCGCATCCCAGCGAAACAGGACCAGGCCGGGGATGAGGCGCGCGTCGGGATGGCGCGTGATGTCGTGGTAGCCCTTGAGGCCGTCGGCGCGGCCCAGGACCGCGGAGTAGGGGCGCCAGCCATCCCACAGAAACTCGATGACGGCGACGACGATCGCCAGGCCGATGCCTGGAATCGCACCCAGGATGACCACCCCGGCGAGGCAGCCGATACTGAGCCAGAATTCCCAACGCTGGATGCGGTAGATACGACGCAGGTCGGCGATCTCGATCAGGCCGATGGCCGAGGCGATCACGACGGCAGCGAGCGCGCTGCTCGGCAGATTGCGCAGTAGGTCAGGGACGACGATCAGGAGCAGGGCCACGGCGAGTGCGCCAACCACCCCGGCCAGTTGGGTCCTGGCGCCCGCGGCCTCGGCCACCGGGGTGCGCGACGCACTGCTGCTGATCGGAAAGCCTTGAAAGAACCCAGCGGCCAGGTTGGCGACGCCGAGCCCCACCATTTCCTGATTGGGGTCGACGGCCGTGCCGGTGCGTGCGGCATAGGTACGCGAGAGCACGCTGGTGTCGGCAAACGACACCAGTGCGACGGCGCCGCCGCCAATCAACACCGGGACCAGATCATCATAGGTGATCCACGGGAAGGCGAACGCGGGCAGGCCCTGGGGTAGCGGGCCCAGGACCGACACGCCAGCGCTCGCCGCCAGGTCCAGCGCGCCGACGATGAGGGTCGCGCCCACCACGGCGATCAGGATCCCCGGCACGCGCTTGCTGCCCCGCAGCAGAAAGATCACCGCCAGCGTGGCCAGGCCGACCAGCAGCGCGGTCCAGTTCGTCCTCCCGGCCAGCACCGCCTCGACGAAGGCCCGGATGCCCGCCAGTGGACCATCGCCCGCGGCCGAGAAGCCGAACAGCTTGGGTAGTTGGCTGATCAGGACGGTCGCCGCAATGCCGTTCATGTACCCGTAGCGGATCGGCTTGGAGAGGAGTTCCGTGACGAATCCCAGGCGTGCCACACCGGCGAGGATGCACAAGGTCCCGGACACGATCGCCATCATGCCCGCCAACGCGACCGCGCGCAGCGGATCACCGCCGGACAACGGCAAGACGACGGCAAGGATGACCGCGGCCAGCGCGGAATCCGGCCCCAGTACCAGGATGCGGCTGGGGCCGAACAGCGCATAGGCCAGCAGCGGGACGATGGTCGCGTAAAGACCATAGATTCCCGGCACGCCGGAGGCCACGGCGTACGCGATACCGACGGGCACCAGCATCGTCGTCAGCACCAGTCCCGCCAGGATGTCGTGACGCAACCAGGCGAGCTCGTACGCGCGCAGGGTCTGGATCCCGGGCAGCCAACGCATCCAGCCACGCTGATCGGCGGCCGTCTGCGGTCGCGCAATGCGGCCAGGCTCTGGACGAGGCGGGGGAGAAGCGGAATTGCTCATGTGATCGCGCCAGCCTGGAGGGGGAAATCCAACGCTAACACAGTGCCGCTTGCGACGGACATACACCGGGTCATGGGGAAGGTCGACCGGCGGCCGTTCGACTGGGACCTCAAGGGGTCAACTCACGAAACGGTCGGGTTAGCCAGGCGGCGTTACCGGCACACAGTCCAGCGCGTGATCCTGCAAGACGATTTCGGGCCAGTTCGCGGGTGAGGTAGGCCCTGGGGTCCGGTCCGCGCCGGCGCGGCCGTCACGCGCCCGGGCGCCCGGGGCCTGACCGCTCGGTTCACCCGCTCACCCGGCGACGGCCCGGCGGGCGCGCTCGCCCCGGCACGGGCGTCGGCAGGGCCTCGGCCGCGGTCCGCCTGGGTCCGCCCCGCCGCCCGTCCACTGGGCGCGGCGCTGGGTGCGTCACAGCGCGGGGTGGGTCTGGCGGAGATCGTCCCGCCACGCTCTTGCCTTTGACGTTCCGACTTTCTGGGCAGGGAGTTACGGCCGACCCACCTGCTTGTGATAAGGAATTGCACTTATCCCGAGCAGCCCCCCAGCGACGATGCAACCGTGAGACTGCACGGAAAACAGGAGCACGAAGATCCGCTGTTCAGCGAATATTGAAATAATGCCGAATCTTCGGTAATATTTGAATATTCACTGTTCAGTGACGATCTCTTCGTCATGCTTATGTTCCACGCCAACGAGCGGCAGCTCGTCCAACAGCTACTGGTAGTGCTTCAGACGCTACCGGGTGTTCATGCCAACGTAGCCCCGTGCGAGCCAGCAGGTGCTGCGAACGACCGCGGCTACGATGCCGAGATTGACCTCAGCATCGCCGGCAAGTCTCTGACCCTGCTTGTCGAGACGAGGAAAACGGTCTATCCGCGTGATGTCCAGCAGGCGCTCTGGCGGATCAAGTCCCAGGCTAACCGCAGCGCGCGGCCAGACCTCGACAGCGTACCCGTGCTGGCCGCCGAGTCACTCTCGCCTGGGGCCAAGGATCTCCTCCGCACTGAGCAGGTGGGCTACTTCGACAGCGGCGGTAGCCTGTACCTGCCCGCACCGGGAGCCTACGTCTACATCGACAAGCCTCCACCCAAGGCTCAGGCCACGGTGATGCGCTCACTGTTCACTGGACGCCGCGCCTCGGCCATCCACACCCTGCTGATGCAGCGCGAACAATGGTTCGGCGTCAAGGAACTGGCCGAGCGGTCCCAGGTGTCGCCGGCCACCGCCTCCGAGATCCTGCGCGAGCTGGAGAAGTTCGACTGGATCGCCATCCGCGGACAGGGGCCGAACAAGGAACGGCACCTGCGCGACCCACGAGCCCTGCTCGACGCCTGGGCTGCCCAGGTCGCGGGAAGCCGACCGGCGATCCTGCGACGATACTTCGTGCCTGGCACAAAAGCCGAAGCGCTGGTAGATCGTGCGGCGCAGGCCTTTGAAGCCCATGGCGCGAGCTATGCCATCAGCAACGAAGCTGCGGCACAGCGTTATGCCCCATTCCTCTCCAGTTTCGGACAGGTGCGATGTCGGGTGCTCGTAACGCCGGAGGCCACTGATGCGTTGGCGGACCTCGGCGCGCGTGTCGTCAACGAAGGGGCGAACTTCGCCATCATCGACGTTAAGTCGCCGGGCGATCTGCTCTTCCGGGAGCGCGTCGGAAATGCCTGGCTAGCAAGCCCCATCCACGTTTATCTCGACCTGCTAAAAGGAGAAGGACGAGCCAAGGAAATGGCGGAACACCTGCGCAATGAAAGGATCGGCTGCTGATGGCGAAACCCGCAACCCTGGATGGCTACAGCGATCAGTACACGCTCGACTGCGAGCGCGTGCTGGTCACTTTGCTGCGCGGGTTGGGCCCATGGAAGGACTCGGTCTGCTTGATCGGTGGGCTCACCCCACGCTACCTGGTGGCGGCACGTCCGCCGGCCGTGCCGCCGCACGCGGGCACGATGGACGTGGACATCGTGATCGACCTGCAGATCCTCGCCGACACGCAGGCGTATCAGACGCTCGAACAGAATTTCAAGAAGTTGGGCTTCGAGCGCGCCATCAACGACAGGCAGCAGACGCTTTCCTGGCGCTGGCAAACAAAGACCGAACACGGGGCGATCATGGTGCTCGAACTGCTGGCCGACGCGCCGGACATCGCCGGTGGCAGAGTGCAGGCCCTGCCGACCGAAGGCAGGATCTCGGCGCTGAACATCCCCCACTCGTCCATCGTCTTCGACCTAAACCAAGCCACGAAGATCCAGGCCGAGCTGCTGGGCGGCAACGGCATCGTGACCGAGTGGATCAGGCACGCCAACCTCGTCAGCTTCACATGTTTGAAAGCGTTCGCCTTCGATCAGCGTTACGAGCGCAAGGACGCGCATGACCTCATCTACTGCATTGAGCACGCGCCCGAAGGCACAGATGTCGCCGCCAAAGCATTCCGTAAGGAACTCGAAGGCAAGCACCGAGAAGTTGTCGACGCCGCGCTCGTGATCCTTCACAACCGATTCGCGAGCGACGAGAAGGCCGAGGGTTATCGCAAGGATGGTCCCGTGTCTGTCGCTAAGTTCGAGCTCGGCGAAGGTGATGACGCCGAACAACGCGAAGCAAGGGTACTGCGACAGCGCGAAGTGAGCGACCTGATCGAGCAACTGCTGGGGCGCGTGCACATTGCCGGGAGTACTTGATGACGTTTCCGGCAGGTCGACGCGACCATAAACGCCCCTCACTTAACATAAATGGTGTTCTGCTAGGAAAACGATTCAGATGAAAAAACCTCGCGCAAAGAAACCAAAGGCGCCATTGCTACCAATCGAGATCGCCTTGCCCGAGCGCGAGCTTTTGGAAGGGGGCGCGATGTTCGTTGTTCTACGAACACTCGATGATCTTGACTCATTCTGGAAAGAGCATCGGGAGGCTTTTAAATATGCCGCAGAGGGCACCCTTTGGGGGGAGTCACAGCATTACTTGAATGAGTATGAGTGGGTGTTCGGCCCGAGCAAGGAGGCTGTTGTGAAGGCGGTGTTTCGCTGGGATCAAGTGGGCATTAAGTGTGAGTGGTACGATTGGGCCGGCGATAATCCAGAAGAACATGCGTACTGGTTCGCCGACCGTGATGATTATCGAACATTGCAACAGACGAACAATACCTGGGGTGAGGCCGATGAGGCAGAATACCAGAAAGATTGCAAAAGCTACTCCCCGGAGACCTATCGCGGATGGTGGATATTAACAAACCTGCCAGACAATTGCAGAAACTCGGATTGGTTCAGTGGTTGGGATTTCCCGGAAATCATTGACCCACACATGTCCGTCGAGAGTGTTGCTCAGCGACTGCAACAGCACACCTTTGACGACTGGGAAGCAAGCGATTGTGGCGAGGTTGGGTTTTGCGACCAGCAGCGCCTTGATGAAAGAATTAGACACTGGCGAGACGAGCAACGGATGGGATACGACCATTATGGGAAAGAGAGCGAGCGAGACTAGAATGCACGTTTTACTGCCCCCCCATATTGATGCTCTGGTGAAGGCTCGGGTCGATGCTGGTGCTTACCAATCAGCAAGCGATGTGATTTGCGAGGCATTGCACCTCTTGGATGAGCGCGACCAGTTGCGCGACGGGCGGCGGGAGGTATCACTCGATGACGGATACCAAGCGATGGCCGCTGATCCGGTGCGTGAAGCTGAGGCCCAAGAGTGGTGTCGCCCTGGCGTCCAGACGCACGCCCGGCCACCGCTTTACCAGCAACTTGAGGCCCTACCCGAGTGGATGACCGCCGAACTCATCGACGGCCAGGTTCACACCGAGCCGCGCCCCGCGGCCTTGGTCCTGGGAACGGTTTCCGCCTTGTTGAATCGGTCACCCGACGAGCGCCGTGACTGGTGCGTCTTGCACTGGCCCGAGTTACACCTAATTCTTGACACTGAGGTTCTTGTTCCAGATCTGGCGGCTTGGCGCTGGGAGAGAATACGGTTCGTCCAAGAAGACCAGCGTTTTACGATAGTGCCGGATTGGGTCTGTGAAATCTTGTCCCCCGTCACCCGCAGCAAGGACCGCGAGATAAAGATGCCGATCTACGCACGGTTCGGGGTGGCCTACCTGTGGTTGGTCGATCCCTGGGCGCGGACGCTGGAAACCTACGCCCTTGATGCCGGCGTCTGGCGGGATATCGGGCGCTTCGGCGGGTCTGACGTGGTGGCCGTCGCGCCCTTCGAGGCAACGCCTATCGACCTGGCCGATGTTTGGATGCCAACGGCCGACGAGTGAATCGTGCGTGCCGAGTACAATTTTTCAGTGCGTCAGCCGGGAGCGATCATCAAGAGCAAGAATGTTTAGCGAATGTTGACGGCTCGTAGGCGTTTTACAGGCACAACATCATGACGAGAGAGTCCACACCGTGACGAAACTTTCTGATCTTCATTACCAGTGGCGGCATGATCCGGCATACCAATCCGCCTATGATGCGCTGGAAGAGGAATTTTCGCGCGCCGCCATTTTGAGTGGGTCCGGGAGGAACGGCAGCCAAGATTGTCCTTCAGCGCGTATACTGGCCTTGCGGCAGGCGCTCAATAATGGAGAGACCAGCGGCAGCGCCGAATACTCACTAAGCAGTTTGTTGGAAGAACTTGATGGTGATCATTCCGACGATAATCTGCTACAACAGGATCAGAGGTGTTCCAGTATGCAGGGGACAACACAATATGTGAACCTTGAAATTGTGGCTTCTTTGCCAGAAACTGAAATTTGGTTAGGTGATGCTGACGGCTTTTTTGTTCAAAAAGCGTTAGGTAAGCTGATAACGCGGCTGCTGTCTGGCGATTATGTAGTTGAATTTGGACTGGGCACTCCCGTTTATCCAATTCACCTCGATAAGGACAAAAGTACCACCCAAGCAGAATTGCAAGCTGGACCTGTCTGTGCGCGGCAGGTGTTTAGCTTACCGGAGTAACACCCTCTACTGTTTGCTCTAATCTCCCGCCTGCCCCGACACGTCGCGGGGCCAGCAACAGCCATTTTAGGTAGGTGCCGGTTGTTGCAAGGCGAGGTGCAACGTTTTTATTCTGGGCATGCGCAGGACCAGTTCTTCCTTGCGGATGCCCTGTAGGCCAAGCCTCCAACTACGCGCTAACTCCCAGCGCAACGGCCAAGTGCTGGCGTCGGCGGCCACCGTCGATGATGCGAACTCCCCGCAACCGACCCAATCGAACCAGAACAAAACCGATTCACGCCGAGTCACTGATGGAGTATGCTGCTCCGGCGGCACCTTCCTTTTCGGGCGAGGCTGTGGGCGATCCGGCGGTAGTCTTCGCATGCGCACCATGCGCCGCAAGACCCGCATTCTCGATGATGACCTGCCCGCGATCACCAAGGCCTACGCCGAATTCCGCACCACGCACCCGGAGCCTGGCAAATGATCACGCGTCTCGAAGCGACCGGCTACCGCTGCTTTGAATGCCTAGCCATAGACCTGACCGATTTTCAGGTCATCGTCGGCGCCAACGGTGCGGGTAAGAACACGCTGCTCGACCTACCCTGCCTGGTCGGAGAACTGCTCCGTGCGGACATGATCGCCTCCATCTTTTTGGTCAAGCGCGGCGACAAGCCGGGGTCTGCCGGATGCAGCCTCCGGCGCGAGTTATTCCCCTAGGCACCGCGCGCACGTTGGCCTCGGTTGGGCGGCAAGCTACCCACGCGCGAGCGCCGCTGCGGCTCCCGGTAACGCCCCGTTTGCCCGCTCACGCAGATTCTTGCCCGGCTTGAAGTGCGGGACATGCTTTCCGGCCAGGGCCACGGGGTCGCCGGTCTTGGGGTTGCGCCCGATCCGCGGCGGGCGGTAGTGCAGCGAAAAGCTGCCGAAGCCGCGGATCTCGATCCGTTCGCCGGCGCCGAGCGCGGCGCTCATACGCTCGACGATCTTATGTACCGTATCGTCTACGTCCTTGTAGTCGAGCCCCGCCTGCCCAGCGGCCAGCACGTCGGTCAACTCGCTTTTCGTCATGGATCGGTTTCCTCGTTGGCCGGTAAGCGCTTGCGGTTGCTTGATTGCTAAGTGGTTCGCTTCCCGCGCATCGCGTGGTATTGTACCTGCGATGGCCGCGGTGTGCAGACCCCAAGGCCCTAACGCGGTGCTAAATCCGTCACATCGGAACATTCCGCCGAGGTCTACCCCGGCGAGGGCGAGGCAACAGTCAGAGAACGCTGAGAATCGTTGGGTTACGACCTTACATGGATTTCCTGTCCCGTTGTACCTAGACCCATTATTAGTGGGTTTGCTTATGTGCCACCTGGTGACCGCTTCGCGCTTATTGGGCCATCCAGGTCAACTACGACGATACCATTAAACGCCCAAGGCGTGCTCGACAGGTTGCCCCCGTCAGTAACCTTTCAGGGCGCCTTCGCGCGCACAGTAGCGGCGACCGAAGCCGTTCAGGCCGTTTAACCTGGCGCACCGCGGTGTCCTCGCCTCGACGTCACTCGCAAGCCCCTTCGCTCCATGCCACCAAGGTGACCATCCATGCTGACAGAAATCAAGACACCCAGCGGGAGTCAATACGCGTTCACCTTCCCTTCTGAATCCGAGCTTGGCGAACTGGCGGGCAAACAGTATCGTCTCGGGCTTGGCATCTGCGACGATCCCGCATGTCGATGTAGCGTGGTGTCTGTGGGCCTGTTGCCAGACGAGCCAGGGTCCGTGTCAAAATACACGGGAACGGACACCCCCTTGTTCGAAATGCGTGTTGACGTACTCAAGCAGAAACTGGATGCCGGGATTAAAAAACGATCCGTTTCAGAGCAACGCATCGGTGACACCTTTGTTCGTGCCTTGTCCGGACGAGATTGGCGGATATTAGCCGCAATTTTTTATTCCCGCAAACGCCAAATTACGGACGAGACTCCCGATGAAGAGATCGATGCGCCGTTCCCTGCGGATGACATTGAGCAACACTCCTCCATGGTGAGATTCCATGGCATCCTGCCTTACGCCGATTTCCAGATACTGGACATTGAAAATCGGCGCTTCCAGCTTGATGACCTCTATTGCGTAAAATCCGGCTGTCATTGTACCGATGTCGCGGTGGGTTTGCTGGATCTCAGCGCTCCGCATGACGCGGCCGACCGCCCATTGGAAGCGCCGATGCCGGCGCTCTTTCTCAACTATCAGACGAAAACGTGGCGGATCGAAAACGTCGGTGACGAAGACCCGCCATTTTTGAACCGCGTCGCCGAGACGTTGAATACCGATGCCTATGCGACGTTATTTCAACGCCACCATGACCGGCTGAAATCGCTGTATCGAGGATACCAAGCCCGCCATCCCCGCCATGCGGCGGCGATCCCCACGCGTCAATCCGTCGGTCGCAATGATCGTTGTCCTTGCGGGAGTGGTAAGAAGTATAAGAAATGCTGTTTAAACGCTCCAATGAAGTCATGGCGGGCCTAAGTGCATAATTTCGATTATCGGCCATCACGCTATAGACGCAAATTAGCCCGCTTGTGCGTGGTATAAGATAATTGTAACGGCTATTGAAATATTCACATAATCTTTCCGAAGATTGTCAGGCCCTTATGTTTTCAGGTCGCTACAGCTATCGGCCATCGCACAGCCGTTATTTCCGCGGCGCTTGATGTCGTACATGGCCAGATCCGCCGCGCGCATCGGCGACCGTGGACAGAATCACGGCAAACTCGTCGTCTCCTAAGCGGTCTTCTGTGCGAGTCCGGGCCTAGATCCCCGGACCGTAGCTGATCTGGGTAAAACAGGTTCATACGGCTGTTGGTGGTGCTCCGCCAGGCACCTTGATGTCGCCCGCGGCGATGCCGGCGGCGATCTGCTCCAGCACTTTGGCGAAACGATACAGCCCAGGATAGACGGCGCACAGGGCGGACAGTTCGTCCGGGGCGACCCGGTCCATGAGCTGTTTGAACAGCGGCAGGTGGTCGGCCATCGCGACGAACAGCTCGATATCAGTGAGACGGCCCTGTGTCAGTGCCGTGACGTGGGCATCCAAGGCAGCGGCGAGCGCGCGTGGTCCCGCGTCGGCGGGCGGCCTGGCGCGCTGCGCCGGCGCCGACGTCAGCTCCAGCCGATCGGTCGTCAGGTCCAACGCGGCGGCCTGGTCCCGACAGACCCAGTTGAGCAGCCGACCGGGCGGGTTCGGCCGCGCGCGAAACTGCGCCAAGGTGTCGTGATACTGTGCCGGCGTCGTCGTGGAGCGGGCAATCCGACGGCTGTGGTCGCGCAAGCCGTGCAGGTCGTGCGCACCGACCTCGGCGCGAAACGCGCACACCTGCTGCTCAGGACCCATGGCCAGGATGAAGTAGCCGCCGTGTTCGAGCATTCGGCCCACGACAGTGCGCACCTGCGGGTTGCTTGGATTGAGCAGCACGTTGTAGGTGGCGAACTCGTAAAACTCGAAGGCGAAGTGAATCAGCTCGAAATCGGCGCCGCCCAGCACCGTGTGACCCAGGTTGAAACCCAGGTCGGTGATGTCGGGCGGGACCTCGACGCCTGGCCGCAACGCCAGGACGGCATACGGCTGGCCGTGGGCCTCCATTAGGCCGAGCGCGAAGCAGGGTGCGTCCTGCGCCAGAAAGTCTTGGACGAAGCGCCAGTTGAGCGTCAGCGGCGGCAGCCTCTCGGGTGGCTTACTCATGGGTGTACCAGCGCAAGGCGCCGCCGTGGCAGCGCGGACCGCGTCAGAGTGATAGATCGTTGGCGTCGGCCCTATCGAGGCGACGCGACCGTCACTGGAACGCTACCCCAGCGTCGCCCCTCGTGTCCAACCGGCGCCGACGCGCGCCGGAGCGACCGGACACGACACGGCAGGTCCTGACGCTGCGCCACCGTCTCCCTCAGCCGTGGCTGAATGCCGCGTGAGGAGGTCTCGCCCGGCGCGGGCGGCGCCAAGGCCTCGATCTCACTGTTCCGATCCCAATGCCGCGCCCCCAAGTTCCAGGGGTTGGACAAGAATCACCACAAGAGCACCGTCAACCAAGGAGCTCATCCCATGAGCCTGATCGCCAATTTGGACGGTCGCCTGGGTGGCGATCCCGTGGCCCGCACCACCAAGAGCGGCAAGGGTATGACCACGGTCCACGTCGCCGTCGATGTCACGCCCCGGGATGCGGCGGCGCCGGAAACCCTGTGGGTTGCGTCTCCTCGCGTTTGGTGCCGCCGCGCAGACCTTGCAGCGGGCGCAGAAGGGACAGATGGTCGCCGCCCTGGGGCGCATGACCCGCGGCATTTATACCCCCGTGGACGGCGAGCCGCGCGAGTCCTGGGCCATGCTGTGCGACTCGCTGGTAGTGACCACGTCCGCCAAGCCGACCGGCAGCGCGCGCTCACAGGGTCACGGCGAACCGGCGCGCGACCCGGTGTCCCCAGTTGAGTCGGAGCCGGTGCCGTTCTATGATGATGAAATCCCCTTTTGAGCGGGCGCAATGATCAACGGTACGTAAGCGTCCCGCGAACGACTGGCTTGACGGCCCGCTCTGGATGTCCTCCTGCTATAGTGCCTGAGGCAGGAGCGCCGCGACGGCCGCTGGGTTGTCAGCCAAGGCTAGCCGTTCAAAGAGGAAATTGGGATCAACTCACGAAACGGAAAAATAGCACGGTAAGGAAGCCTACGAAGCCGTAGAAGCGAATATTGAACGTCATTGTGCGCCCCGCGATCCCCTCCTGTCGGGCCGTGGCGGTGCCCTCGGCCGCCAGACCGCGCAGGGCTACAAATAGCCTCCACGCATTGTCACCAGGCCCCCAACGCCTCGTATCTCTGCCGTTTGACCAAGAGTCGTTCGTCGTCGGGCGTGACCTTAAGCGCGACCCGCAGGAAGCCAGCGGACCCTTGATAGTCGCGCTGCTGCTCGCACACCTGGATGAGACGCCTGAGGACATCCGGGTTGCGGGGATACTGGCGATTCAGGTCGTCCAGAAGCGTCCGGGCCTGATTATAGTCAGCTTCCATGCCCCAGATCGATGCCTCGCACAGTCCATGTTCGAGCGAGGATTCGCCGTTTTCAGCCGCGATCCGGAGCAGATCTTGAGCAACATCGAGCTTACGCAACCGCAGAAACACCTTGATTCCCAGCAGGCGAATGGTAGACCCATCGACACCGGACATCCCCGCGAGATCCGACTGTGCCGTAAAGACGCGCTCGAAATCAAACCACCGCTCCGCCCGGAAAAGCGCATTAAGCTGCATCACCAGGGCATCACTATCATTGGACCGCGCATGCTCCAGCGCGGCGATGCGCGCCGCTCGGGCATAATCCTTTTGCTCAAGGGCGCGGACAACGTCGCTTGACCAATCATCGGCACTGCTTTGACCGATGGAGATTGACGTATTTGGAACATAATCTAGTTGAGTCTTGCTCGCCGCCCTAAAGGCATCCTTCAACGCATCGACGGAAGCGAAGCGCTCACCAGGGTCACGGCGAAGGCACTTCAGGATCACCGCATCCATACTTGGTGCTATGCCGGAATTAACCTCTCTCGGCTGCGGAAAGACGGCGTGACTGCGAACCTGGGACTGCGTATCGTGCGGAAGCCGTCCGGTCGTCAGCTGATAGAGAAGCACGCCCAGACTGTAGATATCCCCGGCCAACAGCTGCTGAAAGGTCCCTTTGCGGGACACGCAATCGGAGTATTCCGGCGCTGAGTACAGCACGGTGCCACCATTCTCCCGCGTCCGGACATAGATCTCTTCCGGTAGCGCAGAACTCCCGAAATCGGTGAGCTTCACCAAGTCGCCCTGTCCGACCAGAATGTTATGCGGCTTAATGTCCCCATGGGAAATTGGTGTTTCCAGCGACGCCAGATAGGCAACCGCAGCTAATACTTGATCGTAAATCTTGAAGAGCCGCTGGTAGGTATTGCCGAAGTGATGGCTGCGACTTTCCAGTTTCTGCGCGAGACTCTCGCTCGGAAAATACTCCATTTCGATGGCATACCATTCCCTTTCCGGCGGTACCCGACCGACATCAAAGATCTTTATCACATTGGGATGATCAGCAACGCCGATGAGTTCCTTGCCTTCCGCCAAGTAGCGATCGTCTCTGGACAACTGCTTCGGGATCTTGACCGCAACGATGGTGCCATCGCGTAACCGCTCGGCACGCCAGACCCAACCGTGGGTACCATCCCCCAGACATTCCAATAGTCGATACCGGTCGCCCAGGACCTTATTGGCGCCGGGCAGAAAATGGGCGCTCGTGGGTTTCACGCGACCTCCGCGAAACTGCGTGAGTGCAAGGTGAGAAGTCCGGGGGCTTGGGTCCGAAAGATGAAGCGAATAAAGAGCAAAGCACACCCAGGGCGACCTGGAACATGGACACCCAAACTGTTCTTGATTCCACGTAATAGCGCATGGCGGAAGCTGTCGACGCTTGGGGCGTTGACAATCCCTTTGCTCCAGGCAGACAAAATCAATAGACGAGGTCCGCGTCCCCAGCGCGACGCCGCCTCCAAGAGATTGGCAACCTTGGCATCGAGCTTCGTGGTTCCGCGCGCGCCTCCCTCGAAACGCTCGAACTCGATCAGAACTTCCGGGGACCAAGTCGATCGATTAAACCAAACGGAGTCGGAGCGGATATCGCAGCCAGCGGCAGTAGGCGCGGGCGCCTCCACCACCGCCGAAAATCCCAACTCGTGGCCTAGCGTATTCCAAAGGCTACAGCCAATGCTGTGGATCAGCACATCCTCGTCTTTCACCCCAGGGTGAAAGAGGACCGGGAAACTGCGCTGGAGAAAATCAGAACCCTCCAGTGTCTCCCTGATGCGCGCGATCTCGTCATTCATGAAAGGTATCCCAGACCTGGAGCACCTGCGGTGACTCCCCGCCATGCACCAACGCCTTACCGCCAACTTTGACGAGCAGCGGCGCCGGGATGGACCGACCACAGACCAAAGCCTCACCGGTCGACAGGCTCGGTAGTTCGTCCAAGTCGGCTTTACTCACCATATCGGACGCCTTAGCGATGAAGCGCTGATCGTCCGGGTTTTTAAGACGCATGGTAATCAAGGTGTTGCACTGAGAGGTCACATCGGCATCGAGCTTGGACGGACGCTGGCTCACGATGCAAAAACCGACACCGAATTTGCGCCCCTCTCCCGCGATCTTCTTGATCACCCGATGACTCACCGCCTTGCCGTCGGCGGGGGCGAAACTGTGCCCCTCCTCGTAGACCAGAAAACAGGGGCGTAGCGGGTCGGTCTTGCTGGATGCCGCACGCAGGATCTCGCTGGAAAGCAAGGCGCAGACCACCTGCTTGGCGGTATCGCTCAGACCCTGGAGATCGACAACGATGAGGCGACCCTTGCGGTTCGAAGGTCGCCCGATCATGCGATAGATGTCAGTGGACTCTGCCATGGTGGCGGAGTAAAAGCTCTGGGCCTCGTTGAGGACCCGGCTCAGTTTCATGGAGGCGACTGCGGCGCTGCGCCCGCTCAAGGCGTTGGCCTCCGCATCCGACAGGTCATCCCAGCCCTTCATCTCATCGATTCCGTCGCCGAGGAAATAACGCAAACGGTTGATGTCGCGCGGCTCGGTCCTATCCACATGGCGCCAATAACGCATGGCCACATCCAGCACACGCTGTTGGGGTTCCGTCAGCCCCGGCAGGATCTCCGCCACATCGTCCATCTCGAAGCGGTCGAACTGAAGCGCCAGCGGACGATTCTTGCCGGCGTACTTGTACCGAAACGACTCGTGCTGCGGTGAATAGACCTGGATGCCGGCATCAGCGGCCTGCAACCGCTCGAACATCTCTTTGATGCGCGGGAGCGTATGCCGGTCGCGAGGATCGTCGATCCCCTCGACTTGGCCGAATTGCAGTTGCCCCTTGGCGAAGGCGCGCCCGTATTCGCCATGAGGATCGAAGACCACCACGCTGCCATTGTTGATGGCCACCAGCCGTTCGATGATTCTACCCACCGTGTAGGACTTACCTGAGCCGGTCATTGCCAATACCGCCAGGTGCTCGGTAACCAGGTTGTTGACGTCGAGGAACACCGGTACCGTGTTCTCGCCGTGCTCGTAGCCGACAAGGTTCCCCAGATGCAAGCTGGTGTGTTCGTTGAACTCATAGAAATCAGCGAGGAACTGGAAATCAACCGTCTCAACCGCCACGCCGGGGTCCGGCGGCCGACGCGGGATCTTGATCTGGCGCGTTTCCGGATCGCGGTAGCCGATCAGTTCCAGATTCGCGTACAACTGTTCTCCGGTGACGCTCGCCCCGGGCAGCAACTCAAGCTCGGTCACTCCGTCCCCAAACCCGGCGTTGTACAACAGGTTTGAGCGGTGAATCCGGATCACCCGCCCAAGCACGGGTACCCGCGGCTCGTCCTGCCGCTCCTGGTGCATGATCCGGACGAACTCGCCTCGCCGGACGGCAAAGGAGCCGTTCACCACCATCGTCAACTTGGCGGAGTCCCCGGTGTTGCCGACCAATTTTCCCAGCACGCTGTGTTTCATTTAAGAACCTGGAAAGCGCATTTGCACCACAAAGATAGAAATAACCCTAACCCAAGAAAAAGACTTTGCACCACAAAGACACAAAGATCACAAAGATCACAAAGATCACAAAGAAAGAAAATACGTTGCTGTCCCGATTCGGCTAACCGCGGCGCCAATGTACAGCCGCAGCACAACGCATTGAAATTCTTTGTGTCCTTTGTGCCTTTGTGGTGCAAATTTCCGAACCTGGATTGATGATTCATCATTTCCCATCCAGACCAGACAACCAGGTCTCTTCGATATCGTTGCGTCTCATCGCGTCACTGAGGCCGGTCCGGTAATAGACAGCGAACTGGTCGAGTGCCTTTAGTTGCTCGTAACCCAGCAGCTGGGGCAAGGGGTAGGCCCGGCGCTGGCTCTGCATGTCGAGCACCATGAGTTTCCAGGCGACCGCGTCGAGTGCCGCGCTGTCCCAGTCCTGTTCTTCTCCGGCCAACTGGACCATCTGGATGTCACTCCCGCGTCCGCCCCGGTAGTGAAATCCGATCAGGCCGCCGGCCACGGCTTCCTCAGGCGTCATGCGCGGTTGGCTTTCAGTCATACGATAGGCCATGGTACGTGTAAAGGAACCCAGGATGCCATGAACAAAGCGCTGGTCGCCAATCCCGGACAGCTTGTCATCGAGCCCTGAGAGCCGGGCGGCCTGATCCTCGTCGAAGCCATCGCTCAAGAGCAGGTGCTTGCGGCCATCCGCCGATCGCAGGTCTCGCCGGGCGATGCTCACGATGGCGCTGAAGCGCTCGGCCACGATGCTTGCCATGACGGGGCCTCGCGGGTTCCAGGGAAACAACTCAGGGCGATGGATCTCCCAGAATTTCTCGATGACCTCACGGGTCCTTTCATAGTCACCCAGGTGCTTCTTGTGATGTCTTTGCGGCACCAGATCGCGGCTGATAAAGAGCGGGGTGTCGAGCAATATGAGCTGCGATGGCGACGACTCGCCGAGTAGTCGCTCCGCCAACCGGTAGCCATGCCGCATTTCAATCAGGTCCAAGCGCTTGCGCTGGGCCTCGAAGTCGATATCGTCCAGCTCTGAGATCGAGTCGCTGCCCCTGGTGCTGATCTGATTCTGCGCGATAACCATATCGGTCCGCACGCCGGCACAGGCATAGATGAACCCGCCCAAGGCGTTTTTGACCGCTGAACGGGTGGCAACGCCGGAGACACGCAGATCGATCACCGCAGGTCGCTGCACCGTCTTCACCAACCCCGCATCCCGAAAGAGCGGCGCCACCGCCTCGATGTCCCGGATCTGCTTCATCAGGCGGCCCGCCGAGCCCGGCAGGCGAATCTGACTCTCGATCGCAAGCGTCTGCGCCAAGCTGATACCGGTCATGCCAACTCCTCCCGCAATCGCACCGCAAAGCCCCAGTAGGGTGAGGCGCGCAGGGCCGCGACACCCGCCGCGGACAGGCCCTGCTCGTCCAGATACCCCCCCGCCCGCAATTGCGGAAGCAGTTCGGCGACCCGCTCCCGGTCAAGCTGAAACATCGGCACCGGCTGTGCTTCCAGCGCGTTGAAAATCACGTCTGGATCGCCCGTCTGCCAACCGCAGAGGCACACCATCACCCCGAGTGCCTCGGGCGCAAGTGGGACAGACCCAGCAACGATCGCATCGATCCCCCGGTGCTCCACGGCAAGCCCGGCGTGTCGGTGCAACCCCCGCAGCCAGTGGTTCAGCGCAGCGGCCTCGTTCAGCAAGGTGATCGACCACAGCGGCAGACAGGTCGCTGCCAAAACACCCGAGCCGGAGTGGGCCTTACTGAACCGTGTGTTAACCGAGTAGTCCGGCCACCGGTGTCCGGCCTCACGGTCGCAGTCGCCGTCTCGGCCATGCAACAGGTAAGTGGTCTCCTGCGCGAGCAGATAGGCGACATGCGGCCCTTCGGCCGGCGCCGCCGCGTCCCTGAACCCGATCGTCCAGTCCAATGATGCAAGCACCGGCCCCTCGCTGTACGGCGGCAACAGCAACAAGGTGCGCCCCGGACCAGAGCACCAAGCGGTCAGTGCATCCCGGTCCGCCGCCCCCGCCGCCTGTAAATCCTTTCCGATCATCAGCAGCACGCCCGCTTCCGGCAAGGTGTCACCGAGCCCCTGTGCCTGAAGCGCCGCCGCGAGAAAGCGTCCGCGGCGATGCCCGGCAAGCTTGGCATCCAGAAAGACCTTCATGCCGGCACTCGGAAGGCGAGCCGACTTTGCAGCATTCCCTTGTCCACGAGCGCCTGCTGCTCCTCGGTCGACACGCTCGGCTGCCGATCATCCAACAACACCCGAGCAATCTCGCACCAGCGCTCCACCGTGATGCCGGTGTCCGCCAACGCGCGCTCGGCCGACCTGTGCCATTCCTGTACCCGCAGATCAAGCTCGACATTCAGGTCATGGAGCGACAGAGCACCTACCTCCGTCATCCCGAGCGGCGGGATCGGCGCCAGCCGGGACGCCACGAACAGCGGATTGAGCAACACCCGCAGACCACTGTTCACGGCCTCCAGCTTCGCTGCCTGGTAGCCGGCAATGACGTTCTCGATCTTCTGCACCCGACCGCCGAGGACAGCGGACTGGGTGATCAGTGATTTCATCAGCGTGTCCGGCACCTCCCGGATGGCAACGAACTGCCCCTTACGTGCCTGCCCGTTGATCTTCTTCAATTGCTCGTCCGCCTGCTCCTCCAGCTCATCGAAACTGTCGGCGATCTGCTGATGCTGTGCCAGGTAGTCCTCCAACAGAGCGGGGTGATCAGGGCCATCATAGTCGCCGGGCAGCGGGTCCAATATCCGTCGCGCCGCGTCGATGCGAGCCCGGACCGCCTCGGTCTGGCTCAAGGCGCTCTTGTACTTCTCCTTGAATTGCCGGTACGCGTGCAGGATGTACCCGCCGATCTCCTCGAATGGCTTGTTGACGCCGGTCAGCGGGTCATAGCCCACCTCGTGGCCCAGCAAATCCAGGCGCTCGGACGCCTTATCCAATTGCAGGGAGCGCAGAAAATGCAGCAGTGTCTCGCTGCCCGCGTTGGTCTCTTCCTGCTGCGTCGCCGTGTCCGCCGTCCGTTCCAAGGCGCCGGCGAGGATGTTGCGGATGGTCTCCAGAGACAGTGTGAACAGCCGCCGGGGAAAGGGTGGCTGGGCATCCTCGTCGGCGTCGATGCGCGCAATCAGGGCGCTGGCGTGGCCGGCAATCGCCGTTCCAGTCCGATCGACAAACTCCGCAAAGAGCCGGGCACTTTCCACCCGTTCGTAGAGCGACAGCCTGGTGTCTTCCAGGCGCAAGGTACGGACGTGATCGATGCTCACCTTGGGTACCAGCTCAGGGCGAACCAGTCGCACCAAGACCCTGACCGCGGTGCGCGCCTTGATCAACGCCGGCAGGCGCTCGCGGATCGCCGTGAGCTCACTCACCTCGGTTAATGCCTGCTCTTGCGTTGCCAGATCCGCCAGCAAGCGTTCTGCCTTGTCGATGCGATCCAACGCCTCCGTCGTCTGGGTACCCTGGGGCGCGGCCCCCTTAGGGGCAAAATAGCCGGGGATCTTGTCCAGGCCATAGACCCGCTCCAAGGTCTTCACCGCGGCCCGGTAGCCGTCCGCGGTCGGACCGTCCAGCCAGTTTCCGGCCATCTGCACCCCTGCCTTCAACTCGGCCCGCGTCACCTGTATCCACTTGGGCGCCTTGAGGGTGTCATCTTCGATCTTCAGCAGGTTCAGCGCGGCACACCACCACATCCAATCTTCAAAGACGTTCTTGGGCGAAAGCCCTGAAGCGGTCGACAAGTGTCCCCAGTACCAGTTCGCGCGCGCCTGCTCCAGGGTCCAGCAGCGTGACTTGCTTGGGTCCGCGATCCGGGCCAGGAAAGGCGGGAAGCGTGCCTGTGCCTGTTCCGGCTGATCCAGGTCCAGGAACAAGCCGGCGTGCTCGTTCTTGTCATAGCCCTGACTCACCACCCGACTGCTCAGGGTCAGACGGCCGAACAGGGCGGCCAGGGCCTGTGCATCCACCCCATGCCCCGGCAGCAGCGCCTGGAGTCCGCCGAGTTTGGGTTCCTCGATCGCCAACAAGTTCCAGCCCCTGAACAGCAGGTCGCGCTCCTCCGGGTTCAGCTTGCCCCCGGGGCGCAGCGGCCAGGCGATCAGGCCCCGTGCGTCCAGGCGCTGGCGCCAGTGCGTGATGGCGCTGTAGGTAAAGTCGCGGATGCCGTGGAGGCGGCTCTTGAACTTGGTCGTAAAGGCCTCGTCCTTGAGTTCGAAGCCCGACCGGTACGGCGGAAGCAACCCGATACGCTCCACGACATCCAGCTCGGAACTGTTGAGGTAATAGAGCAGGATGTCATCCTTACCATGCCGGGGGTCGTCGTCGAATCCGCCCTTATCGTAGTAGTCGAGGACACCCAAGGACCCGGTAAAGGCCATCACCGGGAAGCGCCCAGTCTCGCCGCGCACACGGCATGCCAGCGCGTGCAAGCGGTTCAGTTCCTCCGTACTGCTCACCCAGGCAAACCAGGCCTGATTGTCTGGATGCAACATCAAGGCGTCGCAGAACAGGAGCCCACCCTTGCCGCCCTGGCGCCGATGGGGTGCGGCCTGTACCACCAGGTTGTCCTTGTTGGGATAGGCTGGCTCGTCATACTGCCAGTTGCGGTCCAGCAACCGAAACAGGCCCGTCAGGCGGGTCCGTGGGCGCAGGCTCGCATCCACCCGACAGTCCTGTTCGAAGGCACGCATACCCGCACTGTGGGCATCCGCGTAACCGGGGTCCCGAAAGATCATCGAGTTATTCTGTTGCGTGCGATAGCGCAGGTCCAACCGCAGCAACATCGCGACACTCGGGCCGATGTGGGTTGCCTCCTCCGCTCCCAGTTCCTTGTCCGTACCCACGAACTTCTGCCAGAGCGCGTCGGCCGCAAACTCGGCGGCCGGATGACCGTAGAGCAGACCAACCAAGTGCTTGAACTCGCCGTGGGACAACGGGATCAGCAAGGCATCCGGTTCCGGTTCCTTGATGGCGAACGTCCGCAGGTTTTGCAGCAGGGCCAGGAGATTCAGCCCCTGCTCCACGCCGGGATAAAACCACTCGCCCTTGTCCCGCTGGAACTTCGCCTCCTCCAGTGCCCGCCGACAGTCAAGCCGGTCCCAGCGCACGCGGCGGTAGCGACTGGCGACCGGCTCGCTGTATTCGTTCTGATGCTCCAGCAGCTCGGTCATGCGCGGCGGGCACTCGGGCAGCGCCATCGGCAACTGGCCAAACAGCAACCGCCGGGCAAGCGCCAACAGCGCCTGGTCTGCGGTGTCGATACCCTCAATAGCATTGTCGTCCAGCACATGGGCGGCCACCCGTCCGGAGCTCGCCAGCACCGCCTCGAACACCAGACCGGTGTCGGGAATCGGCTTTCCGGCGGCGATGAACTGCTCCAGCACGGCATCCACGTTCGCCATGACAACGTTGAACCAGCCAAAGTTGGCCCCGCTCATGGCATAGGCCGCCTCGACCAGCCCCGTCGGATAGTCGAAGGCCAGCTTACGCGCCAGGCGCAGTTGCCCCAGGTAGTCGGAGACGTCGGCAAAGGCGTTGTGTTCCAACTCCACCAGCTCGAAGCGCCTGGCCGTGGACTGGATCTCCCGCAACTGCTGCCCCAAGAGCGGCGAGCACAGGGCCACGTAGCGCAGCCAGGGCAGCGCGCGGCGGGGGTCCTCCTCCTTGATGGCCTTGCCGATCAGGCGGATCGCCTGGCCATCCATGCGTTTGGCCTCGTCCTGCTCCAGGCCGAAGGTCGCCGCCTCGGCCACCGTCTCCAACTCGTCCAGTACCACCAGGACATAGCGAATACCGAAGTTACACAGATACCCATAGGCCGCCTGGACGAGGTCGATGACCAGCCTCGGCTCGAAATACAGTTGTTCCTCCGTGTGGGCCGCATCCAGTTGCAGCAGCTCACGCAGCCGTGCGGGGTCGAAGCCCTCGGGCTCCAGGCGCCGCAGTGCTTGGCGTGCGATCTCGCTCTGAATCGACCCATCGAAGGCCCGGGTCGCCAACGGCAGCAGCGCCTTGTACAGCCCGAACGCGAACCAGTTGTCCGAATTCTGATAGTCCGAGGCCAACTGTGAGTAACGGATATAGAGCCCAAGGTATTCATCACGGCGGTGGGCGTCGTCGAACAAGGGGGCGGACGCCAGCGCGCCCGTCTCCCCACGAACATACCACCCCTTGGAGCAGTCATTGATCTGGGCGATCAGCTCGTGGCCGAGTCTGGACTTACCGCGTCCCCACTCACCCTCCACCGCGAACACATGGGCAAAGTTGTCCTGCTCCTGATCGACCGTCTGGATAAAGGTCTTATAGCGCTTGAAGAATCGGGTCTGACCCACCAGCGGGTCCCGTGGTGGGTAGTCCGAGACACCAGTGGCCGCCCAGCGGTGCCGCTGCGCCAGCCCCACGACATACTCCGGCGTCAAATCCATCTCTCTAGCCTCGCTCATACCCCGCTCCCCCATGTCGCTATCCGACCCTGTCGCTCGATCCGCCACTGTTCCGCCTGCTCACGAATGGCCCGGCGCAGGCCCCTGCCATTGAGCCCAAGGGTGCGCACGCCGCTGATCTGGTAGCAAGCGTCAGAGAATTTCGGGTGAATCCGATAGAAGCCTTGCTGACCCGAAAGCCCCTCCTGAAAGCGCCAGACCTGGCGCCGTTGCAGCTCACCGATCAGTGGCGACAACCGGGCGTTCAGCGCGGCCTCCGTCAGGGGCGCCGGAAACAGCCCCATATTCAAGCGACTGAGTAGGCCGAGCACAAAGCCGCCCAGCGACCCACACAGCACCTCGGCACCGTCGTCCCCCGCCACCAGCACCGCAATCTCGGTTGGATAGTGCGGATACTGGCCTGGCGGCAGTTCCAGCAGCAGCCCGCCGCGCGCCTCCGCGGCCCAGGAGTCCTGTACATAGCCGATGGCCGCGAGCAGCAATGGCCACGGGCCGCACTGCACCCAAGCGAATGGATCGGCCCCCTCCTCGCCCGGCCAGCGGCCGCAAAGGATGAAGTCCTCGTCCGACCCGACGCTATCCGGCTGGGCCAGCAGGCGCCCGGGACACCAGTTGGCATCCACCCGCTCGCCAGTCCGATCGATCGGGTTGAGCACGGGCAGCGGCCCCTGTTGCCAGTGGGCGAGCTGGCTTGCCGCGGCCATGACGCGCGTCAGCACCGGCGTCGCCTGGGCCTGATCCGCGGTGAAGCCGAAGAGTTCGCGCTCCAGTGCCTTCGCCGTCGTCGAGTCCAGGGTCGCCTGCGGCATCGCGGCCTCGACCCAGGCCGCCGCCCCGCCGAGGCGGCTCACCAACTGCACCAAGACATTAGCGTCCGCAAGCTGCCCCGCCTCCCGGCAGCGCCCCGCGAGTAGCCGCGCCCAAGGTGTGCGCAGCTCAAGCTGGGTGGCCAAGACCGCCGCGATGGCCTCCTGATCGCCGCTCAGGGTCTGCCGCAGCCCAAGCAGTTGGCGACTGATCACCCAGCGGCCACCGTCCGCGCTCAGGTGCGCCAGGCCGGTCAGCAAGGGCGCCAGAGACTCATCGTCCGCCGCACAGGTGCCGGTGCTAAACAGCCGTTGGAGGACCTTAAGCACCGCCGTCATGCCCCCGTCTCCGCTGGACCTTGCTCCTTCTCCAGGATCTCCAGATAACGCTCCAGGCCCTCGATCAGACGCTCCGTCATGAACGCCTGCCAGGGACCCGCGTCGCCGCTGACATGGCGGGTTTCAAGCGCGTCCACATAGTCCGGCCGCTGTTCCGGCGTGATCACCACGGGGGGGAATCCGGCCTGCAACAGGATCAGGTTCATCAATAGGCGTGCGGTACGTCCATTGCCGTCGGTGAAGGGATGGATGGCGACCAGTCGATAGTGGGCCTCGCCGGCCGTTGCCGGATCAGGAGGCGCCGCCGCCAGCCAGCGGGTGAAATCGCCCATCAGCGCCGGCACCTCGGCCGGTGACGGGAGCACCGCCAGGGAGCCTAAGATCATGCGCTGTCGCTGACTGTAGCGGCCCGCCTCCTCCCGATCGCTGCGCCCCAGTACCAAGGCGTGGATCTGGCGGATGTCGTACTCCACGATCGGCACCCCGCGCTGCGCCAGCTCCCGCACAAAGCGCCAGGCGTCCTGGTGATCGATCGCCTCAAGGTGGTCCTTGAGCGGTTTGCCCCGGACCGTGATCCCCTGCCCCAACACCAGCGCCGTCTCCTGGCGCGTCAGCGTATTGCCCTCAATCGCGTTCGAGGTGTAGGTCAGCTCCACCTCGTACCACGCCTCCAGCGACTCCAACGCCCCCCTGGATAAGGGGCGCAAGGCGTCCAGACGCCGCTTCAGCACAGAGATTCGGTCGCTGTCCATCATTCTCTCAGTCCAGTTGGTTCACCGCGAAGAAAGGAAACGATTGGTATTAGCGCACACGCTTGGCCTGCTGCGCCTGGGCCTGACGGACCAGTGCCCGTGTCGCCGCGTACGACGCCTCGCAAAAGGCCAAAAAGGGGCCTTCCAGGTCCGGGCTTGGCCAGACTCCGCCCTGGGGGCTCAACTGACCGGCACTCAGTTGATACTCCGCCAGGGTGTCGATATAGCGCTTGCGGTCCTGCACATCGATCACCACCGGCAGGTGGCCCGAGCGCAGCACCGGCACATTCGAGAGCAACCGCGCCATGCGCCCATTACCGTCCCAGAACGGGTGAATATGCACAAAACCCAGGTGCAGCCGCGCATAGGCCGCGATGGCATCCACCTCGCTCAGGTTCTCCTCGGACAAGCGATTCAGCTCTGCAAGCCATTGGGTCATCAGTGCCGGTACATCCCGCGGGGCCGCGTACTCGATAAAGGTCTGGCGCCCGTCCGCGGTCACTGCATAGGTCCCGTTGGGCTCCACTTTCCAAGCGCCGAACGGCTTGAAGATGTCCAGGATTACCTCGGTCTGAACGGCCCGATGCAGATCGAACAACTGGTCCTGTGTGAATCCAAGATCCAGCCAGCGGTAGATCAGCTCGATGGCGCGCGCGTGCCCCATCACCTCCTGATGGTCCTTCAGCGGCTTGCCCGAAACCGTGAGCCCCTCCTCGATGACGAACTTGGTCTCGCCCAGCGTCAGGGTGTTGCCCTCGATCGCCGTGGAACCATGAGTCCAGAGGTCCCGGATCTGGGCCAGCAGCGCCGCGCGAATATCCGGGTCCAGTCCGTTGAAGGCTTTCAGCTCGTTGATATTCATACGCAATGATCGCTATTGAGAAAGATCAAGCTCACCTTGGCGGGCGTTCTTGCTTCCCTTCGGCGCGGCCTTCCTCTTGGCCTTCTCTTCCTCCTGTTTCTGGGCCACGAACGCGTCAATGGCCTGGGAGTTGAACGGCCAGAACAATTGCGTATAAGCCTCGTTGGGCGCCGGGACCAGGGCTGCGAATGCCGCCAGCGCCTGATCGCTGCCAACCAGATAGGTTGGGATATCCGGCTTCTGCAATAGGGCTGTGAAGCCGTTGGGCATCAGGTGTTTGGCGAGACAGCTCAGGGGCGCGACATTCACTGCCCCCGGGTCACCGAGCATCTGTGCCAACAGGTGCGCGCCGCCCGCCACGTAGGCTGAATCGATGTAGAAGGCGGCATCCCGGTAGCCAGCCGGCTCCAAGTGCCAATGCTGCTTGATCGCCTCCTGATAGCTCTTGATGGTGGCCGTCTTATAGCCCGCCTTGATTCGGCTGATGAAACTCAGCGCATTGTGGGCATAGGCATTGGCCAGGGCCTCTTCCAACGGGGCATGGGGGTAGTCGAACCCGGTGCTACGCTGAGCCTGACGATAGGTCAGATAGACTGGCTGAACGTTCCCCTGGGCCGCAGACAGGATCTCCAACGAGGTCGCCGTCGACTCCGCCAGATGGTGAAAAAACTCGTGATTGAAGATCTCGAACAGCACCAGGTGCATCAGCACCTCGGGCGAATAGAGCTTCAGGTCGCTGCTGAACGCTTGGAGCCGCCCGTGGTAGTCGAGCAGGGGGCCGACAAGTAGATAGATGCCCCACTGATCGAAAGGCCGGAAGTGGAACGGTCGATAGAAGGCCATGGCATCGGCGGGCAGCTTCTGCCAGTTGAGGGCACGGACACTGGTCGCTGGATCGCGCACCGCACCCCAGACCGCCTCCTGGGTCACACCAACCGGTGACCTATCTTTGAAGCGTTCCTTGAGGTCCTTCATCTCCTTCTGGGTCTTGCGTCGGCTCGGCTCGCGGCGCCCCGTCGCCTGGGCGATGGCCATGGATGCGCCATCGAGCAACGCCGCGTCCTTGAGATCCTCGGATTGAAGGTCCATGGTACTGCCCTCGCCCACCAACTCCTTCGACACAAGCCAGTCGAAGAGGGTCTTCATGGTTTCGTCGAGTTTCGGCATCTGGCCGATATCGAGCAGCGAGGCGGGTCTCTTCATCGGGGCGATTCCTGCCTCTGTTGGGGGCGTCGGGACTGGGCTTGGCGGCCGGTCATTGCCTCAAGGCTCCAGGCAGGCGACGCGCAGACCGAGATGCGTTTCCATCGGGTCAAAATCGCGGTCATCGTGCAGCAGCTCGAAGTCATTCTCGAGACAAAAAGTGCCAATCAATACATCGATCGTCTTGCGCACGGTAACCCCTCGTGCCCGTAAGGCGCGATAATGCCTAGCCGCTTCCAATGCGACCCCTTGCCCTACCATATCGAGGTACCGGAAACTGAGTAGCAGTCGCCGCGCAGCCTGGAAATCCTTGTCGTGTCGAAACCCTTGAAGAACCTCGCACAGGATCAGATCACCCACGACAATCAGGCTACGATCCGCCTTATCGCGCAGATACAAGGTTTGCTGCGTTTGTCGACCGTTGAAGTAGTCGATCCAGACTGATGAATCCACCACCATCATCGGTCTGTCCTCATGGCATCGAGATCGCCTTCCCATGGCATCTGACCAAAGGCTTTAGCAAGCGCATCGGTGCGTCGATGCTCAATCAGTTCCTGCAAAGCAACTTCGATGACATCTTCTGTGCTCTTCAGTCCGGTCAGACGCAATGCCTCTTTCATCAATTGGTCATCAATCACGACTTGGGTGTTCACGGCCTCTCCACTCATCAGTTTTCGTAGGCACAAGGATGGCTATCGCTCAACTCTGACCATTTATAATGGCCTTCGTGAGATACGCGTCGGGCCTCACAACGCAACCCCATCGCGGCGGATGTTGGCGATCAGCGCCGGGTTGGCGAATCGCTCCGGGTGCGTCCACTCGTCCGCCCAGAACGGGATCGCATCCACCAGCACGCCGGTTTCGAGCATCATATCGAAGGCGATGCCGGCCATCTCCAACGCAGCATCCACGTGCGCGCCCGAAGCGCCTCGCAGGAGCACGGCGATGTCCGCGTCGCTGTCGCGATCCGCATCGTGTCTCGCTCGGCTGCCATACAGCAGCGCGCCCGCCAAGTCGTAGTGTTGGCGCACTCGTTCCAGAAATATCCGAGCGGTTCGTTCTGTCGCACTATCCACGTTCTGCTCCGTTGGCTAGCATGGATTCACCACGAAGGCACAAAGGACCCAAAGACAAAGATGATCGGGCTTCCAGCGTCGCAGCGGGGCGCTGGAGCGGCCGTAAGGCATTCCCATACTGGAGCGCGGGAACGAGAAACGGAAATTTGCTCAGATTTCATCGCCATGGTCTAAGCCGGCGAGCGGATCAGATTGCTTTGCCAACTTCTTTTGCTCCGCCAGCACTCGGCGTTCGACCTTCTTCGCATCCTCTGCCGCTGGCAGGTTTTCCGGAACAATACCTCGATCCATCAGTAGCTGACGAACATCTGCATTGTTCTTGACATGCTCATTAGTCACTCCCGTCTCGGTCCGAAGGTCGTCCTTGCTAATATTGAAAACGGTTATTTCGTTAGCAAAATCCTTCGCCTTAATGGTGATGGTCGGCAGAAAATCGGCAAGCGGGCGCGTCTCGGGCATCCCAAGCCGCTCCTTCATGTCCTGAGTCGAGTGGCCACCAAATAGCGCCCTATCCCCTTTGCTGCGAATGCGGCCAAAACTCTGATTGTTTTGAAGCCGCTCGAAGATAACGCCGGACAGAGACTTCTCCGAATCGGTCAGCTTCTTACGTGCTCGGAGCCGCTCGACCTCGGCGAGCCGCTGCTCGATGATCTCCTGTTTGCGCGTTTGGACGGCGAAATAGGTTTGAGCAAAAGCGATCGCATCTTTCGACGGATCGCCGTTCTGCGCGATCAGGTAGCAGGCGTACCGAGTCAGGAGCACATCCGGCACAACTCGTGTGCCGCCCTTACCCAGCTCGATGGTCTTCGTGACTTCGACAAAATGGTCGGTGCCTTGATAACCTGCTGTTTCGCATCCGAGCCTTGCCTTCTCGACAACCTTGCTGAAATTCTCCCACCGGGCGTAACCCAGGATTCCTTGAAGGTCGCGGGCAGTCCAGAACTCCACGCCGCTGTCAGTCTCCACATGCACCAACGCCTCGAAGTCGGCGTGAAGTTTGGCCACGATGGATGTTTTCATATTTTTGTTTCCTAAAGATTTTATCTACCGGAAATACTTAACGCGACAAGGCGCCGCCAGCGATCATTTTCGTGATGTCACGCAAATGATCGCGCCTGAGTAGCGCTGACAAGGTCCTGTCATCGCGCGTATTTTTCCGGCGGCCCCGAAGACAGCGCAGGACTTTCGGCTGGATCTCGACACTTTCTTGCCCCTCGCGGAGCATGCCGTTAAGCGGCATCTGGTCTCGGCCGATCTGGGCGATCAGGGATGGGCTGTTGAAGTCCTGCACCGTCAGCCAACGGGATTTACCACAAAGGCACGAAGAGCACAAAGATGATGGGGCTTTGTGGTGAGTATTCTGGTTCATGGCACTATGCCTCAACCTCGGGTGCCCTCTCCAGCAAGTCATAAAGCTGGTCCAGGTCCGGGAACAGGGGCTCACCCCCGCCGTCGAGACCGTCGGTCTTGAGCCGCGCCAGGATCGCCCGGTCCAGGCTGTCGTCGGTTGCTTCAAGGGCCTGTTGGGCGTCGATGAGCTGGGCTTCGGTGATTTGGCCTTCGATGAGGGCTTCGACGAGGCGTTTGGCTGCTTCGGTGAGGATCTGTGCAAAGCGCATTGCCCAATAGCGGCTCTTGTAGGCGGCGGCGACGGCAGCCAAGTCGACGGCATCAAAATTGGGTATTAGGATGTTTGCCAAGTTGCCCTGGTTGATACCGGGCATCGTGGTTCCGGTCGAAAACTGCCGAAACTGCATCTGGCCGCTTGGCGAGTTCAAGAACAGCGACAGCAGGGGCATCAATTCCGGCTTCTTCGGCTTGCAAACGAAGACTTCGCTTGAAGTGAGGAACGCGGTAGACTCCATGACCACTGAGGCATATCCGAAGCTCCCTTTTCGGGTGATGAGCAAGTCGCCCCTGGCAGGCTTCTGATTGAGCGAAGCCTCGACTAAACTGGAAAGACAGATCCTTCCCGATCGAGCGACATCTATGTAGTCTGGCCTAACATCAGCAACCTTAACATACGGCAATCCTTCGTCTAGCTCAGTTCGCTCGTCGTAGCCGTTGGTGATGGTAAGAAAATAGGAGCTAAGGCTGGTAGCTGAGCAGTCTCCCTTAAGGAACCGCTGATTTGCGACATACTCATCCCGGTAGGTCGACGCGGTGAGCATATGGGTCAGTAGTTCAGGTTCTACCTTACTTTGAAGGTCATGGCGAGAAATCGGCGGTGCCTGAAATCTAGCAATCAACTCGGAAAGCGTTTTTCCAAGAGCGTTGCCCCAAGACCTTAGCCGCTCGCCCTGCCGGACTTTATCGCCGATGTATAACTGAGATACCTTATCGGGTACAGGTGCCGGAATATCTCGTAGGTCTTCGAGATTGACGCCTGGTTGCACTGTCCCGGAAACAAATCGCTGAAAAATCTCTTCGGCAAACTTTGAGTTCAGATACGCCAATAAGAATCTTGAGTCTGCTGGCCCGCCGTGAAAAGAGGGCAGAATAGCGCTGTGCTGACCAATGACTGCACGCGCAGGTTCCGTCAAGACGCTTGCGTTTCCAACATACCCGCCAATCGCAACGACAATATCGTTAACCTCATCCCATTACACACATCTCATAACTCATGAGCCTCTCTGGCAAATTTGATCCCAGCGGCGAAGTCCATGACGCGCTGAAGGCCGAGCCAAATCGTCTTCAGGCCGGGCTCGCCGTCGCCCTTGCGCCCGAGAAAGCCGCCCAGGCGGGCGATCAGGCGCAGCACCTCGTT
>NZ_CAJAXH010000176.1 GCF_903946935.1 uncultured Thiodictyon sp. | reverse complement strand
TTCACCCTGCTGGCCAGTGTCATCGACACCTGCCGGCAACGTGGCCACTCGCCGTGGGACTACCTGGTCGCCGCGATCACCGAGCGGCGCGCCGGACTGCCCCTGCCCCCGCTGCCGGTGGCGGGGGTCTGAACGATTACCTGCTGATTATTTGAGTACCTATAACAACCAAGAATATTATTATTTACATTTAACACTTCCCTTACAAGATCATAATCATCGATTAACCGAAGTAATTTGTCCGCTTCCTTCTCCGCGTGGCAGATACCTCCCCCGACAAATTCATCCATTTCGCCAACATACTGATGCTCAGAAATAAAACCTGCAACAATTTCAGATGACTCCTTCAATTTAAGAAGTGCGGGACGTATTTGTGAGATTATCGCTGCGAAATCGTATTGCTTAGGAATCGAAAATCCTCTTATGTCTTCTGGGTAACCTGTATCTATTCTAATTGGGACTCTTGTGCTATTATCTTCGTTAATGTCATCGCCCTTCCCTGAGTTTAACGAGAGCCGAGATTCAAACCTTATTGCTTCGCGGATTAGGCGGTTGTAGCTGTTCTTGGCGTTTTCGACTCTTGCTTTTGTATCTTCCGGTAACTGCTCAATAAGATCTGTGATATGCATAATTTTTACAGCTTTCGCTTATTCGGTGACAGTGGTACTAGGCCGGCGCCCGCATCTATTGCACGAAATTATGGGGCCAGGGTCAAATATATCCCGCCACCGCAGGAAGCAGAGCTTCCAGGACCGTATGCCCAAGCGGGGCTTTGGCCACGAGGAGCCGAGGGGAAACCCATGCTGGGCATGCCGGGGACCCAAAACGCCCTCACACCGCATTGTACTCACCGGATCGGTTCAAGGCCCGGACTGCTGCCGATGGCACGCGGGCGCACCCCGGTCGTCCTAGCCGGGGGTGAGCCCCGCGGCGGAGACCGTGGTCCCCGCCTTGGCCAGTGGACGCGATTCGCCCCGATCAGCCGATCTAGCGTGTAGACCGCTGCGCCCTGGCACCAGCCAACTTCCCGTAGGCCTCGCCCATCAGCAGATGCGCATAGGCGTTCGGGTTGATCGGGTCCTTGGGCGCAGTCAGCTCAAAGCCCGCCTGGCGCTGGAAGACCATGACGAAGTCGGAGCCGCCGAACAGGAAGTTGCCGAGCATCTCGCCCTTCTTGTGGGTGCTGCCGACCGTAACCCCGGGCTCGAATTTGACCGATGAGACCACGGCCATGCCCATGGGGATCAGCGCCACCAGACCGTGGTCGCCGGTGTCGACGATGACCACGCCGCGGGTCTGGCTGAACTGCCAGCCGGTGGAGTCGACGGGGTCGTAGCGCCGGGTCGCGGGATTCCAGGTGACCTCCAGGGCGACGTTCTGCCGGACCTGGTTCAGTTCCTTGACGGTGCCGCCGACGGCGAAGTGATAGCGGTGATAGTCGTTGACGTTCAGGAAGGTATGCGTCAGCACGCCGCCGGCGAAGGCGTCGGCGTAGGCGCTGTCCGGACCGAGTAGCGTGGGGATGCTGTAGAAGCGCGAGAGTTTGACCTGCAGGCCGCCCTCCACCTGGATGCGGGACTGCGCATCGATGGGCCAGACGCCCTGGGGCACCGAGTCGGCCGGCGAGGTGACCACGGCCGGGTCGTCGGGCGCGGCGATGGGCCGCACCGAGGGGTTGCGCAGATAGCGGGCGAAGAACTGATTGAAGGTGGTCCAGCGGGCCGGCGACTCGTACCAGTTGTTCATCAGGCCGAAGCTAGGGTCCGCCAGGAACTGCTGATAGGTCGCCTGGGTCCAGGACGGCTCGGTGTCGAGGAATCCGCCCCAACTGATGGTGAAGTCCCGCAGCCAGGTGGAGAAGGGCGCGGAGTATTGGATGGTGTTGTCGAACAGGCCCTTGTCCTTCAACGCATCCAGTGGCTGGTCCACCAGGAAGTAGAAGTAGCAGATGGTCTGCAGGATCTGATCGCGGATCATGCGCGGCGGATTGGCGACGATCTGCTGCGGGATCAGCTTGGTCGCCTCGTCGATGAAGTCGAAGTACTCGGGCAGCGTCTGCACCGGGTTGGTCGCCCGGTCCGGATTGACCTTGGCTGCGGCGGCGATGGATTGGGTCAGCAGGTCGCCGACCTGCGGCTGGGACTCGATCAGCGCCTGCAACTGCTTGGTAATCGGCGCGTGCTCCTGCGCCAGCACCGGCAGGGCCAGGAGGGCCAGCAACATCAGGACGGCGGTAAGCCACGTAGAGCGATGGCGGGATACGGCGGACATGGCATGACTCCTCGTTGGGTCGTGGAACGGCTTGGCTTGGCGCCAAGGCCCGGCCGGGGGGCGAGCGACGCCGCGACCCAGTCAGGCGAGTCTAAGCATAGTCCAGGCGAACGGTCCGCACAGCGGACCCTACGCTTGCACCGCGCCGGCAGGGTCCGCTGCGCGGACCAACGACCTCGCGGCGAGCACGGTGGCGGGGATGATGACTAAGGCCCGGTCGTCACCCGCTCCGATCCCGGCGGATCGGCATCCAGCTTGACGGCGAGCCAGCAGACGAGCGGCGTCAGGATCGACCAGCCGAGCGCGAGTACGATAAGCGCTGCGACCGGATCGGGGAAGTTCACGGCGCCGAGCCGCATCCCGGCGTAAAAGGCGAGCGGACCGCCGACCGCGCCGAACAGCGCCGCCAACCACGGGCGTCCGATCAGCCAGCGCAATGCGACATGCAGCAGGGTGGCGAAGCCCGCCCACATGGCAATGATCCACACCGGGGCGAGCCAGGGAAGGAGCATTCCAGAGGGGTATTGCAGCAGGCCAAACCAGACCAATAGCCCATCCCAGAGTGCGCCGATGACGGCAACCGCGAGGATCAGGAGCGCATCCCGAACGGGTGTGGGGACCAGGGCCAGGTGGATCGCGATAGCCACCGCGGTCACGGCCACACCAACCCATGGCAGGCCATGGGCGCCGCCGAGTACGCAGGCGAACCAGGCGATCTGGTAGGCGGCGAAGTTAATCAGGACGTGCAATGCTTAAACTCCGGTCAGGGCGGGAAGGATGCTCACAATGAGTGGCAATGAGCGCCGAATGTCGGCGTCGTCGGCGAGGCATGGATGGTCATTCCGGCGCCGCCGGGCGCAGAGCGCCTGACACAGGCGTGACACCGCCGCAGCGGTGTCACGAGCGCGGGGTGAGTGGGTCCGTGGATGGTGCGGCGGCGAATACTTTCACAGTCTCTGGAGCGGTATCGCGAGCGCGCGACCTGATGGCCAAGGCCAGCTCACAGGTCGGCCGGGATATAGACATAGGCCGGCGGCACCTTGGCACCGACGATGGCGAATTTCTGCGACTGCCAGTAACCGCCGAGGTCGACCGTCTGACCGGCCGGGAAGGTGCCCACCCGCACCTCGTTGCCGGTGACCTCGTAGGTCCCCTTGCCCGGGGGCATCACGAGCTTCACCTGGCAAGGGCTGGTCTCACAGTTCCCGGTGTCGCCTGGTTTGACGGTGATGGCGATGACGCCGGTCGGCTGGTTCGCCGAAGTGGCGCAGCCCGCCAATGCCAGTGCCGCCAGGAAGGGCGCCAGGGTCAGGATGCCGGGCAACGCGACGGGCGACGGATGCAAAGGGGCTTGGCTCATGAAGATTTCTCCTGCCTTAATCATAACTCCTGCCTCCAGCGCGCCTGGGAGCGCCGACATTCTGTCGGCCAACCGCCGCAGGCGGTTCGCGGTTTCGCGGTCAATCGCAAAGTGCGTTGTTTTCACGAGAACCCAACGGCGCTTCGCGCCGTCGCCGACAGAATGTCGGCGCTCCCAGGTGCCACAAGGTTTGGTGTCTGCGAATACTTGCCCAGTCTCCGCAACGGCGCGTCACGAGCGCGGGGAGCCGACAGAATGTCGGCGCTCCCACTCAATCCCCCAAGGCCCCCTCATTGCTGAAGAGTTGACCCAGGCGCTCGATCTCGGCCGGCGGGACATGGCGCGGGTGCCCGGCGAGGATGCCGGTGACATTGCGGAAGGGGGCGCCGATGTGCATGCCGCGCCCATCGATGGTGAAGGCGCGGATGTCCTTGTCGTGGGCCGAGCCGCGCATCTTGAGCACCGTCAGCCCACGCTTCATCTCGCCGAACATCTCGACATAGCGCAACAGGATGATGGCATCGGTGATGGTCGAGATATGGGTCTCGGTCACCGATTCGCCACCCATCAGGCTGCTGGTGGTGGCAGTGAAGAGCCCGGCGATCTCTTTGTGCTTGATGAAGCTCGTCAGGCTGATCACGAATTCGCGAAAGCCCTTGATCGAACTCACCCGCTCCAGCGCGGAGAGGCTGTCGACCGCCACCCGGTTGGGCTTGAATGAATCGATCTCGCGCTTGATGCGGATCAGGTGGTCCTCCAGCCCCGCGGCCTCGGGATAAACGGCGACCACCCGCAGCAGACCCTCGCGCTCGTAGCGGTCGAAATCCCGCCCCCAGCCGGAGGCGTTGCGGCTCAATTGGTCGCGGCTCTCCTCGAAGGCCATCAGCAACGAGCGCTCGCCCTGGGCCACGCCCCCGGCGATGAACTCGGTGGAGGTCAAGGTCTTGCCGCAGCCGGTGGCCCCGGAGACCAGGATCACCGAGTCGCGGAAGAAACCGCCGCCGCACATGGCATCGAGCTCCGCATTGCCGGAGGTGATGCGTGTATAAGAGGAGCGCTGGTCCAGTTCGATGGCCGAGAGCGGGATCACCACGATGCCCTGATCCGGCATGATGGTGAATGGGTACTCGCCCTTCTGATGGACGGTGCCGCGGAATTTGAGCACCTCCATGGTGCGGCGGCGCTTTTCGCCCTCCAGCACATTACGCAGGATCAACACATTGTCGGTGACGAACTCCTCGACCCCGTGGCGGCTGATCTCACCGTATTCGTGGGTACGCTCGGCGGTCATTACCGAGGTGACGCCCATCCCCTTCAAGGCGGAGGCCAGCCGGAACAGTTCGGCGCGTACGATCACCTCGTTCTCGAAGCGGGAGAACACCGCCCCCAACGAGTCGATCGCCACCCGCGTCGCACCGACGCGCCGCACCGCCGCCTCCACCCGGACCACCAATGCGCCCAGGTCGAATGCGCCGCTCACCACCACCTCGTCCCCCGGCTGGGGGGCGGCATCGACAAAGGCCCACTTACCGGCGGCCTCCCAGGCGGCCACATCCCAGCCGAGCGAGCCGACATTGGCGCGGATGTCCTCGCCGGACTCCTCGAAGGTGACAAAGACCCCGGCCTGGTCATATTGGCGGATGCCCTCGGCCAGGAATTGGGCGGCGAAGATCGTCTTGGCGCTGCCGGCGGTGCCCGCCACCAGGGTGGTGCGACCGGCGGGAATGCCGCCTAGGCCGATATGATCGAAACCGTCGATGCCGGTGGGCAGCTTGGTGACGGAGGGGAGCTTTACGGGCTCAACCATGCTGGTCTCCATTGGGGTCTTCTGGACCACTCAAGTCTAATCCGATCAAGACCTTCTCTTTATTCGAGAGGTCCCCGATGATGCGCCGCAGCGGCGGCGGCAGGGCCTTGATCAGGGTGGGCGTGGCGATGATGCGGGCATCCTCGGCCGCCTGCGGGTCCTCGATCACGTCGATGACCTCCATCTCATAGCGCCCAGCCAACTCGGTCTGGCAGATGCGTTGCAGGTTCGCGATGGCGCGATTGCCCTGCGGCGTGCGACCGGTGATATACAGCCTTAATAAATACTTTCCCATGATGGCGCCCATGATTGCGAGGGGATCAGCCCGGTTGATGGTCGGGCGCGTCCGCCGGGTCGACGGCGAGCGATTGTCGGCTCAAATAATACCGGCGATAGTAACTCGCCAGATAGCCCATGAGTTCCAGGACCACGATACGGCCCTCCACGGCGACCTGGTGCTCCTGCGCCGGGCCCACCCGCTGGGCCAGCCGGCGCAGCGCCTCGGTGTGCAGCTCGATCACGTCGCGTGGTCCGGCCCCCATGAACCCGAGCCGTTCGGCCAGGGGGCGGGCGCTGCGCTCCTGCTCCGGCCGCAGCCGAAAGACCTGACTGGCGGCGGTGTGCTCGATCAGCCCCAGGTAGTCCTCCAGTAACTCCTCGAACAGCCCGGGATTGCTGTCGCGCAGCGTGGCCGCGCCATAGATGCGCGCGGCCTGCCCGGCGTGCCGGGACCCCCCAAGGAGGCGCCCGACCTCGCGTTGCTCGCTCTCGCGCTGGTCGACCAGGTCCGCCGCCTCCGCCCGGCGCAGCTGCTGGCGGCGCAGCCGCTGGCGCTCCACCGCGTGACGCAGTGTCCGCGTCAGCAGCCGGGCGTCCTGGTCCGCCGCACACAGCCAATCCTCCGCGCCGGCCGCAATCAGGGCCCGACCGAGCGCCGCGTCGTCGCGCTCCGTATAGACCACGACCGGCAGGTCCGACGCCGCGGCCCGCACCTGCGCCAAGGTCTCGATCCATCGATCGGCAGGCCGCTCGAGAGTCAATAAGATGCAGTCGAAAGGCCCGTCGGCAAGGCGTGTGGATACCGCCGTCGGCAGCGCGCAGGGCGTCACCCGCAGCGGCCCGGCGGCGCGGTCGTCCAGGGCCGACGCCAGCACCGGGGTGCGGGCGGGTTCATCCGCGATGACGAGTACCGCGAGGCCCTGGTCGGGCGCGGCCTCGTCCGGTCGCGGCCGATCCAGCGGCACCGGTGTAGACGCGGTCTTTGACTCGGTCATAGGGCGGATGGCTCGTGGGGCGTAGGGGGTCGTAACGGCAGGAGTGCGCAACTTAACGCATCTGGAAGCACGCATCTCAAATAAATCTCATCGCTGTTCAAGGTTCCCGCTCATGCAACTGGCGCCACGCACCACGGCCCTGCCCCCAATCCCGCAGCCACTGCGGCAGCGCGGCCGCCGCCAGCGGACGGCCAAAATAATAGCCCTGCGCCAGGTCACAGCCCAGGCGGTACAGGGCCGCGGCCTGTTCCCGGGTCTCCACCCCCTCGGCCACCACCTGCTTGCCATTGCCGTGGGCCAGGGTCAGGGTCGCGCTGACCAGGGCGGCATTGCCGGCGTCCGACACCACCTCATGCACGAAGCGTTCGTCGATCTTGATGGCGGTCACCGGTAGGCGCCGCAGTCCGGCTAAGGACGAATAGCCGGCCCCGAAGTCGTCGACATGCAGGGTCACACCAAGCGCTGCCAGGCGTTGCAGCAGGTCCCGCGAGCGGTTGGTGTGGGTGAAGAGCGTGCTCTCGGCGAACTCCAGCACCAACCGCCGGGGGTCGAACCGATGCCGGTCCAGGGTCTCGGCGACCTGGGCGAACAGGTCGCCGCGCTCCGACTGGATGGGCGAGACGTTGATCGCCAGGGAGAGGTGCGCGAGCCCGGCGGCCGCCCACTCCTCCAGTTGGCCGCAGGCCATCTCCAACACCCAACCGCCGACCTCGAGGATGAGCCCGGAGCTTTCCAACAGGGGCAGGAAGGTAGCCGGACCGACGAGCCCGCACCCGGGGCGCTGCCAGCGTAACAGGGCCTCGAAGCCGACGCACTCACCGGAGGCGAGCGCCACCTGGGGTTGATAGTGTAGGAGCAGCTCGCCATGGTACAAGGCCTTTTGCAGGTCGCGCTCGATCTCCAGCCGGGACTCGGCAGTCAGTGCCGTGCCCGGGTCGTACAGCCGGAAGGCATTGCCGCCGTGGTGCTTGGCCTCGTACATCGCCGAGTCGGCCTGGCGCACCAGCACGTCGGGGTCGGTGGCCAGCGCGGGAAAGAGGCTGATGCCGATACTCGGGGTCACATACATCTCGTGCCCCTCGGGGTTGAATGGCAGCAGGAAGGCGGCGAGGAGCCGCTCCCCGACCCGCTGCGCCCCGGCCTGGTCGTGTACGTTATAGAAGACCGCGGTGAACTCGTCCCCGCCCCAGCGCGCCAGGGTATCGGAGGTGCGCGGCAGGGCGCCCAGGCGGTCGGCCACCGCGCACAGCAGGGCGTCGCCCATCGCATGGCCCAGCGTGTCGTTGATGGCCTTGAAACGATCCAGGTCCATGAACACCACGGCCACCCCCTTACCCTCTCGCTCGGCGAACTCGAGCGCATTGCGCAAACGATCGAAGAACAGGTCCCGGTTGGGCAGGCCGGTGAGTCGATCTTGGAAGGCGAGCCGCTGGATGCGGGTCTCCTCGGCCTTGCGCTCGGTGATGTCGTGGAGCATCACCAGATAGGCCGGGCGGCCCTGCCAGCGGGTCTCGGTTACCCCCATGGCGGCCACCCCGGCACTGCCGTCGTGGCGGACGGTGCGGATCTCGGTCTGTAGGGCCGCGGGGTGATCGCCGGTAACCGGGATGCCGAACGGCTGCCCGATCAGGCCGTTGGCCCCGACATCCAGCAGGGTCTCGGCCGCCGGGTTGGTGAATTGCACGGTGCCATTGGCATCCAGAATCAGGATACCGGTGCGGTTATCCTGGACCAAGGTATGAAAATTCGCCCTGGTCTCGTCCAGGTCGCGCTCCAGCGCGTGGCGCTCGGAGAGGTCGCGCATGATCGCGATGGCGTGCCAGCGCTCATCGAGCCAGAGTGGGATCACCGACAGTTCGACCTCGACCCGACGACCGTCGCGGCGCATGGCCGACAAGCGAACGGCCTTGCCGAGGAAGTCCCCGCGGCCGTCCCGGGCGAAGCCCTCCAGGCCCTGCCGACACTGCTCCTGAAATTCCGCCGGCGCCAGGGTGGCGTGTGCATCGCGGCCGATCAGGGCGCCCGCCGGGTAGCCCAGGAGCTGTTCACCGGCGGGGTTCGCATAGACGATCCGCCCGCTCGCGTCGGTGAGGAAAACCCCTTCCACCGCGGAGTCGGCGATGACGCGCAGGTTACCGCGCTGGGCCTCCAGGGCGCTGCGGATCGCTTGATCGGGGGGGGCGAGCGGCGGCGCGTATGACAATATGTCAGCGCGGCGACGGCAGGCGAGGCGCCAACCAAGGGCGAGCCCCAGGACGATCAGGACGGCCACGGCCGTCGCGTCCAGACTCAACGACATACCACGTGGACCCGACGTCCAGTGTGCCCGCCACGGGACGGCGCGGGCGCGGCTGGGGCCGAGAGCGACGCGCGGCCCCTAGCGCGAGGGGCTGGTGCGGCAATGCGTGGACAGGGTTGAGCGTGCATGGCCTGAGTCTGGATGCGTGTACGTTGATTGTGCGACCCCGGGAGACGGGTCGATTGCCCGGGATTCGCACTTTGTCCGGATTTAGTGCTTAGAAAGGCAATACTATCAGAATGCGACCGCACCCGGCGGTCTACATCGGTCGCCACTCGACGCCAGATAGCGCCAGTGCGCAAAGGTCGCCGCCTGCCCGCGATAGCCGCCCCCCGCATCGGCCAGATTCCACACACAGGCATTCTCGATCATGAAACGCCGGCCACTCGCCGCGACCCGCACCCCAGAATAATCATTGATGGCGAGAGACCGTCGACGGCCGGCCCTGCGCGGGCGCAAAATCCGGCCTCAAGAATGCGTGCGCACAAAAAAGCCGGCACTCGGCCGGCTTCTCTCTAACTGCTTGATCATTTGGTGGGCGCGGGAGGGATCGAACCTCCTACCCTCGCCGTGTGAAGGCGATGCTCTACCGGTGAGCTACGCGCCCCATAAGGGCAGGAGCGAGATAGTAGCCGCGGACTCGCCGTCCGTCAAATACCAGAACAGGACGCTGCCGGGGGCTGGCATCAAAACCGTCGCGGCCGGGGGCCGCTCCAACGCCGTAGGAGCGGCCCCCGGCCGCGACGAAACCACCCACGACCCACGCGGTGGCCGCACTCAAGGCGCCCCGCCGTAGTCGATGGTGATCTCCTCCCCGACGGCGATGGGGCGCCGGGCGTAGAGGTGGAAGACCTCGAACTCGGCGTTGGGCTCGTCGCTGTGGTTGAGCCAGCGCAGCAGATTGGTCCCCCGGCGGGCGCTCGGCGCCCCGCCCTCGGGGTCGTAGACCCACAGGACATGGGGCCCGTCCTCCGCCACCTCGGGCCCCTCGAAGGTGCCGATGCGCTGCCCGGTCGCGAACGGAATCCGGGCGAAGCACCCCCAACCATGGATCGGGGAGCGGCCCTTGCGCACCCGCGCAGCGAGCCAAGGAGAACACCCCATTAGCCGGCAAAGGGGCCGAGCCGCGACAGATCGGCCGCCGGCCTCTCGGCGGCCTGGCCGGCGCGGACCGGTGCGCCCGCCCCGTGACCGCCGCCGAGCTGGAGCAACACCGGCACGTCATGTGGCAGCACGTCCACCTCGGCCCCGGAGGCGATGAGCTGCTCGTTCTCCAGAACGGCCAGCACCGCATTCAAGACCTCCGGGTCCTGCCGGGCGATGGCGTTCAATGCATCGCCGACCACCGCGGGACGGGTGGCACCGGCCTCGGCCATCTTCTGCGAGACCTTGAAGGCGGTCTGGCTGCGGATCAGCCCCACCCGGTTCTCGCCGTCCTGCTTCATCGCGCTGGTCACCTGGACCAGACGCTTGACCACCTTCTCGGTGATGTTATCCACCATCTGCCGGTCGGTGAAGGCGACCTTGCGGATATAGACCGACCCGAGCTGATAGCCCCATTTCTCCGACAGCGGCGAGACCGTGGCCCGCACCTGACGGCTCAACTGGTGGCGGTCCTCCAGCATCTTGTCCATCTCCAGGTTGCTCAGGGTCGAGATGGTGGAACTGGCCACGTTGGCCTGGAGCGAGCCCTCCGGGTTGGCGTTGCGGAACAGGTAGGCCTCCGGGTCGCTCACCTGCATCTCATACCAGATGCCCACCCCCATGGGCGTGCCCTCCTCCGAGTTGACCATCTGATCGCGCAGATAATATTGGCGCAACGCCGTGTCCACCAGATAGCGCTTGCCGAAGAAGGGCACCAGGAGCGCAGGCAGCCCGAAGTGCAGGATGGGGAAGCGCAGCCCGGCCTCGTCGAGCACGCCGAGCACGCGGCCGAACAGGGTGTAGACCTGGGCCTCGCGCTCGCGCACGATGGTGTAGAGCCCGAGCCCGCCGGTAACCGACAGGAGCAGCGGGATGAAGACCAGCCCCATGACGAAGGCGATCAGGAAGGCAATGGAGTCAGTGCTCATGATGGCGGGTCTCCTTCAGGCGGGGGTCGAATGACCGGTGGTCTGGACGATGCGCCGGGCATTGCGCAGCAGCGGGATGCGCATGTTGCGCACATAGGCGGCGAGTGCCGCACTGCCCCCCTCGGCCTTGATGCGTACCAGGGTGTCGGCCAGCTCCTTGAGCGGCGCCACCTCCGCCTGGGCGTTGTTGGTGGCGATATCCACCGCCCGCTTGCTCATGGTGATCTGCTGCTCGGCATCGGCGCGGGCCGTGCTGATGTCCGCGGCCACCTGGTTGCGGGTGCTGTTGATGGCGGAGAGCGCCCGGTCCACCTCCAGCGGGGGGTCGATCTGGGTGATCAGCGCGGCCTCCAGCTCGATCCCGTACCGGGTGCCGGTGGTGGCGCACTGCTGCTCCATGTACTCGTTGAGCAGCGGCAGGTTCTTGCGCAGGTCGTTGATCGACACCCCCTCCGAGAGGTCCGGCCCGGCCCCGTCGCCCTGCGCCTCGGAGGTCGCCGGCACCATGGAGAGCAACCGCTGCCCCTTGGGGTCCGCGAAGTTCGCGATGCGCTCGCGCAGCACCGAGACGAAATAGCCCATGACGTGCTGGAGCGGGTCCGCCACCCCGAACACAAAGGGATAGAGGTTGTCCTCCGAGACCCGGAAGCGGACCTGGCCGTTGACCCCGGTGGTCAGGTTGTCCTTGGTCACGGCCTCGATGGTGTCCTGGCGCTTGGTGGGGTCCCAGGTGAGGTCGAGCGCCTGGGTGGCGACATCGACCTTGTGGACCTGCTGCCAGGGCCATTTGAAATAGGGTCCGCCGGGGCGGATCATCTGTAGCCGCGGGAAGCGGTAACGCGCCCGCTCCTCCTCGGTCATCCGCGGGTCATCCACCGGCAGCTCGCCGAAGCGCTGGGCGCGCCCGAACGAGGTGAGCACCGCCCGCTCGTTGGGCTTGACGGTGAAGACGGCGCGGATCACGACCCGATAGATCGAATAGATGGCCAGGCCGAACAGAAAGGCAGTAAACAACATGGAGTCCTCCGAATCGCGTGGGTTTAGCGCCCAGGGCGGCGCGGCGGCCCCCGGGGAGCTCCGGGGACGACGCGCTAACCATAGCACTTGAGCGCCGGCCGGGGGGTACGCCGTCGCACCGGCGGTTCGGCCCCTAAGGCAGGCTGTACCAGGCACCGCGGCCCTCACCGTGGAGCACCAGGAGGCCGCGCTCACGCAAGGCCTTGAAGTGCAACTTTAAGGTATTGCGGCTGGCCCCCGTCAGGGTCACCGCATCGCTGATCGAGATACGGCCATGGTCACGGGCCTGGTCCAGTATCCGGGTCGCGAGCTCAGGCAACCGCGCGAGCAATAGCCGCTCGCGCTCCACCTTCTCACGCAGCCGCCGCATCTGGCGTTGCAGCGCCCTCAGAAAGAAGGTCAGCCACGGCGTCCAATCGGGGGCCTGGGTCCGAATGCTCCCCTGGGTGCGGCGAAGTGCGAGGTAGTAACCCTCCTTGCTCTGCTCGATCACACTCTCCAGCGAGCTAAAGGGCACATAGGCATAACCGGCACGCAGCAAGAGGAGCGTGGTCAGGACCCGGCTCAGGCGGCCGTTGCCGTCCTGGAATGGATGGATCTCCAGGAACACGACGACGAAGATGCCGATGGCGAGCAGCGGGTGTAGTTCCCCGTCCCGCGACACCGCGTCGAACCAGGCGACCAACTCGGACATCCGCCCGGGCGTGTCGAACGGGCTCGCCGTCTCGAAGACAATGCCGAGTTGGTTACCGTCGGCATCGAAGGCCGCGACGCTGTTGGATGCCGTCTTGTAGGCGCCCCGGTGGCGCTCGTCCTTGTCGCTGTAGCGCAGCAGGTCGCGGTGGAACTGCTTAATGTGGTTTTCGGTCACGGCGATCTCGGACCAGGACGCGAAGACCGTCTCCATCACCTGCGCGTAACCGGCCACCTCCTGCTCGTCGCGCGAGCCGAAGGACTGGATCTCCAGGTTCGACAGCAGGCGCTCAACCTCACGGTCCGACAGCCGGCTACCCTCGATCCGGGTCGAGGAACCGATGCTCTCAATGGTCGCGACCCGGCGCAGGGCCGACAGCCGCTCGGGCGCCAGGGTGCCCAGGGCGCGCCAGGCCCCCTTGAACTCGTCGATCTCGGCGACGAGCAGGAGCATCTCGGGGGTGATGGCGAGCGAGGCGGTTTGGATCATCCGCCATTTTTACACCCATTTACACCCATTTTTCAAGCCACGGTGGCGACGCGACGAAGCACGCCGTACAGCTCGACCGGCTGCATTTGCGTCTGCCCGAGCAACCGCCACCGAGGATTACCGCCGCACTCCAAGCCCCCATACACTAATCGCTGTGTAGTGCCGACCTTCACCCCTGCGGTGGCAGCCAAACAACGGGTTACGTGAACAATGGGCGCGAATAGTCGAAGACGGGCTAGTGTGCCCGACATGGGCATGCACTTGTTACCTGAAAGGAGGTAACCGCAGAGAGTAGCAAGAAGCCTAGCAGGCTGTCGGACTTAGTGATGCAACCGATTGAATGCAAAGAGTTTCCTCTTTTGCGCCAAAAAGTCGTTTTCCTGTTTAATCAATCGGTTACGCCATCAAGTCCGACAGGCTGCTAGCGAAACCCAAGGTGGAAGCCGCGAGGCCAAGCTGAAAGAAGGGCTACGCGACGACCCGACCGGTAGGAACACGAACAGGCAGCGAGGTCGGGTGCGGGCTAGAGTTAAGCTAGGGAACGCGAAATCCAACAGTCCCCGAAAGACGCACCAGGTAGAGCCTGACGGCACGGGTCGAAAGTACATGTTCTTACTCGGGGAGACCTGGCGCGTGAGAGCGGGCCAGGTGTCAGCAGAGGCCTGAGTTGCGTTGACGCCCGTTGAAAGCCGGGAGGAGCGAAGGGCCGAAGAGCCGCGAGAGGACCACAGTCTGGATCGGATGTGGAAGGCGAGAAGGTCACCGACACGCTCCCAGCGTTGCAACAGCGGCTGCGGCGTCGCGTTTTGCGGATGGGCCGGGCCGCACTGGGGTGCGGCGCTCCCAGTCGGTCGGCCTGACGGCCGACCGCCCCGCCTCGGTGGCCGAAACGAGAGTCAAAGTCCCAGCGCGAATAGAGGGAGCCGGGGAAAATGTTCCGGACGGGTCGAATGCCGCGTCCGGCCAAGGTCCGTGCTCGACGATGTCCTGCGCGATGCCGACGTCACTATCATCAGCCGTCACGACACCGACGGCGACGCCGTGGTCATGTCGCTGGCACACTACAATAGTCTCATGGAAACCTTGCATTTGGCTTCCACGCCCGCGAACGCCGAGGCGATGGCGCGGGCCATCCGTCAGGATCGGGCCGGCGAGGCGCAAGCGCGAACCTTGATCGATCCGGACAACGCCTGACCGTGCGCGCCATCCGTCTCGTACCGGATGCTTGGGAGGCGTATCTCTATTGGCAGCGCCAGGACAAGAAGACACTGAGGCGGATCAACGCACTGATCGAGGACGCGGCGCGCGAGCCGTTCGCCGGCCTTGGCAAGCCGGAGCCGCTGCGCGGTAACCTCTCCGGCTATTGGTCCAGGCGCATTGACGACACCCATCGGCTGGTCTATCGCGCGACCGATGAAGAGCTGGTTGTCATCGCCTGCCGCTTTCATTATGACGGATAGAATGGCAGGTCCCGGTGCGGGCCTTGATCACCATTCCGGCCACGGGCGGGTGTAGGTCGCCCTTCAGGGCGACCAGGCGTCTGGTTTCCCGAAACCGTGGTCTGTCCCTGAGGTGTCCCCGCGCTGTTGAACGAGGTGAGGTCAGCGTAGGGTATTTTCGGCGGAGGATATCGTGGTACGTTCCCTATTTCCTCCGCAAAGCCCGCCGCTGATCACGGAGGAAGCCGATGTTTGGCGACCGGCACCCGCCAAATATCACGGGTGAACGGCTAAAAATGACCTTGCTCCAAGACTTTATCGATTGTAGGACTACTATCGTCAATTACTGCTTGAATCTTGTCTACCATCCTTTGAAACACGTCTGAATAATACTGAGACCCGTCTACAAACTCCACGAAATCATCTCTACATTGTCTTCTCAATTCCGGAGTTCGATACTCCTGTCGAACATTCGATCCAAGGTAATCGTTCAGACCCCCCCCTTCCGGAACGCGGTGGCGTGGGGGCATTGTGTTGGAGGATAGCACCCCAACAGTTGGTGGCGTCGCGGGGACCCCACCGTTCAGCCTGACGCGCACATGAAACTCGACCGACACG
>NZ_CAJAXH010000175.1 GCF_903946935.1 uncultured Thiodictyon sp. | reverse complement strand
TGTTGACGCTCGCGATCGGTTACGAGGACAGGCGCAGGACGAAGCAAGGGCATCGAAAAAACCAGAGTAGATCACGAAGTTTGCATCTTACAACGCGCTCTTCAGAAACGGTATTAGGATTTTCATCCTGCGGTACTAGAAGCCGCTGAAGGTCCTGAACGCGCAAGCTTGGAACGTGAAGGCTGGATACGCGATTTCTGCTGGTCCCTGCGGTATTCTGCTGAGGTGGCGTGCCGTGACCCGGGGCAGTCCCCTGAACGGGCCTTGCACGGGGCCTTGCTGTCTCCCGAGTTCAAGCCGTTCCAGAGGGACGCCTGGCAGTCCCGAAAGTGGCGTGAAGAACGGGAGGCCGAAGCCGCAACCAAGGCCACCGAAGCCGCCGCTAAGGCCCGCTGGCGTGCAGAGTTCCCCCTTGCCGCCGCTGCTGAAGCCGCAGAGATTGCCGCCCGGGTGCAGGCTTACCGGGACCGGGAAGCGGCGCAGCGTGAGGCCCAAGCGGCGCAGTGGGTGCAGGGTGAACCGGCCCGCCGGGCTCAAGCCGCCTTGGTTGCGGCGATCAATCGCCCGGGGCACGACGTGTGGGGCTGAACTGAGTCACGGGCGATCCGGGAGGAGTGCCCCGGGTTGCTCAAACCCTTCCCCCGGTTGCGTGCCAGGTATATGATCTTCGCAGACTCCCGCGTAACTCGCCCCAAGTGCAACAGCATGTATGGAGACTGACCGGTGAAGAAAGAATGCCTATCGCTAGCGACTGCATTAGCTATTGCCAGTTATGTAACCGCGCTGCCGGCTTCAGACAAAACTGCGCCGACACCAAGCCAGAAGTCAACCAAGACTTATTCTGAGAAGCAAGCGGAGTGGAAGAGTTGCGCCAAAAAAGCAATAGCTAAAGACCAAAAAAAGTGTGACCGCGAGGGTATCAAATACGGGTGTTTTGGCGCGGGGGGGCGTGGAGAGCTTATCGCGTCTGTAGACGAATGTGGTTATGAGCCTGCCCCTGCTAAACTAGATGCCAAGAGTATAGAGGTTTTGGAAGAAGGCTGCCCAATGGGGAGAGGGTTTGATGATCTAGGTGGTGCTTGGTCGGATCGATTTCTTACCTTTGACCCAAAAAGCCACTTCATCAAAGAAGCACGGGCGCTATGTGATCGTATTATTCAGGAGTGGGAAGAGAAAGAAGAGAAGAAAAATGCAGAACAAGCAGCGCGAGCAAACCAAATAACTATTCGTATTGGTTCGCCTGAAAGTGACGTATACGAAAAATTCGGCCGTCCGAACGACACCCATACTAGCGTCGGCAGTTGGGGTGCGCACAAGCAGTTAATTTACGATTCTGATTTTTATATCTATATTGAAAATGGCCTTGTATCAGGATGGCAAAACTGACTGGTCTAGCGCCTTTGTTCGCTACCGTTCGTCGGGTCGCTTACACTTTTTGCGTGACTAACAAGCATGTGTAACACACCAAGGGGCCAGCATCTATAACAACCTGAAATCGTTATAGATGCCCCCTGTGTGACCGTCTTTGCAACCCCGTCCCGAACGTTTTGGGACCGGCGGGCATTGCGGATTCGCTGGCCGCTTCAAACGGTTCCTGACGGGGCGAATGCCCCGTCCAGCTCTGCCAGTTCCGCGGCGCGTCCGTCGCGACGAGCGGGTGGAAAATCCTATTGTCAGGGTGTGCGGGCGATGTCTAAAATCTCGCTCGAAAATAGGCGAATCGGAGCATCGTAATGGAGACGGCGGGCCTTGTCCTATCGATCCGGTACGGCCTTTCCCTCTCCAACGGTGGGTGGCTGGGCGCACCCTGCGCGAGTCGTCGTATCAGCCCTGAGCGCACACGATTTCCCGACCCGACCCGCCCCGGGATGAAAGACACCATTGTTTCCAAACTGGAGTACACCGACGATGCATCAGACCAAGCCCAATGCGGCCCCGATCATCGGGTTGCTGACCCTGACCCTGACCTTGGCGCTGCCCGGCGCGGCATTCGCCTCCTACGACGGCAATGACGCGATCCGCGATTGCGAGAGCCGCATCCGCAGCGAATATAAGATCAGCGACCTGCGCGATGCCACTGTGCAGCGCCTCAACGACGGGGCGCTGCATTTCAAGGTGCAGGGTATGGCCAAGGTGGACGGGGATAAGCACCCCTGGACCTGTGAGGTCAATAACCGCCACGTGACCGCCGCCGAGTACAGCGGTCCCAAGCCCAAGGGAATGAGCACGGCCGGAAAGGTGGCCATCGGCGCCGCCGTGGTTGCCGGCGCAGTCGCTATCAATGAGATGAGCAAGCAGGGCGGCACGAGCCAGGCCGGCTCGGGGGCGGGCGGTGCCAAGGGGCTTCAGGACTTGGTCGGAGCGAGGGCGGCCGGCGGCGAGTCCGATCTAAAACGCCGCGGCTACACCTACGCGTCGGGCAGCAAAGGGGGAGACAGCTCCTATACGAATTGGAAAAAGGGCTCGCATTGCGTCACGGTGCGCACCACGAACGGGCATTACGCCTCCATCGTCGATACGCCCATGAGCCGCTGCCGCTAGGCTCACGCGCCGGGGCGGTCGACCCGCCCCGGCTGTTCGACGCAATCGCCGCCCCTACCGGGCGGCGAACCGCCGCTGCGATTAACTCGACTTTGGCCATTTTTGGCCTGATGGAAACCCGCATGAATGGCCTGGTTAGGTGTCCGGCGCGGGTGCGTAAGGTCAACGTAGAGTTGGCGGCAGCGGGACGCAGGCGGTATCGTCTGAAGCCGACTAAAACACCAG
>NZ_CAJAXH010000174.1 GCF_903946935.1 uncultured Thiodictyon sp. | reverse complement strand
GGGCCGCGGTGCGGGTGCCGGTGACTTCGCGCAGCCGGCCGGTGCGGTCGAATCGTGGCCAGATGCCCCGGCCGATGGTGTCGCGCAGCATGGCGCGGGTGTCGGCGTAGGTGTCGATCATGCTGCGCTCCGCGGTGCTGGGCCTGCCCCATGCGGGCCGGGCGACTTCTTCGGCTTGGTGCGGCGCTTCTTCTTCCATGCCCCGCAGAGCGGCCGGGGGCGCGGCGTGTCAATGCGCACCGCTTGGCCGGTGAGTACCGCGAACAAGGGGCCGGCGTGCTCGAATATGATGGGCTTCCAATGCTCCCAATAGCGTTGCTCTTGGCCAGACCTCACAAATACCTGTGCTTTCTCGCGTGACTTTAGGCGTAGCTCGATACCTTCGGCGCCAAGTTCATCAATTAGCGCCCATGGGTCATTCGGGATCATGCGCGGCCTCCAAATGCTCACGACAGACGATCTCACCCCGCGGCCACAGTGACCCGGGGCGCTTGCTGGCGGGCGCACTGGTCAGGCATCGGCCAAGCCCGCCAAAGCCCCGCGGGTTGGGGACGTAGTGACCGCAGGACGCGCACGACACCGGGGCCGGGCCGGGCGTCGGGGGCTGTTCCAGGTGGTGCGGCGCGTCAGGCTCGAGGACGGGCGCCGGGTCCTGTTCGAGCTCCACCAGGGCGCCGGGATGCAGGGCCGCGACCTCTGCCCGGGTGGCTGGCAGGGTGCAGGATAGGGAGAACCGCGGGCCGTCCGGCGGCGTGACCAGCCACAGACGGCGGGGGGCGGGGGGGTCTGCGGATATTGCGGATTCTGCGTTAGGCGAAAGCCCCTCTGACTGGCGGTCGGTGGCAGGGTTCTGCGTATTGTGCGGATTCTGCGTTAAGGCATTGTGGGGTGCTTGTGCTCCTTTATGATCTATTAAGTAAGGTAATAAGCCAAAATAGTCTTCCAGTACCCCCCCGCTGCCCCCCTGCCCGGACCCATCTACGGGGGCGCTTTCGCTTAACGCAGAATCCGCACAATACGCAGAACCACCCCGGGGGCCGCTCGTCGGGGGCGGGCTCCAGGGGGCAACCGGGGCGGTCATCAAGTCGCGCCAGTTCATCGCCACGCCTCCGCGAACTCCGCCCGGACCTCGATCCGTGGTGACGGCGGGCGTCCCGGGCCAGACTTGACGGGCTCCATGACGCGGATGTAACCGCGCTCCTCAAGGGCCTCCAGTGCGAAGGTAAGCCCGGCTACCCGCGGGAACGGGCCGCGCAGTGCGTTGAAGGCTTCGCGGACGGTGGAGTTTGCGCGGCGGCCTCGTTCAAGCCACTCCCAGACCTTGCGGGCGCCGGCTATGCTCTCGTCTGCCCCCATCAGGTCTAGAGCGGCGGCGCTATGGGCCAGCATGCCGGCGGCCAGGGTCAGAGCGCGGCCCATGGTGGCGAGCGACACAGGCGCCTCCCATGGCTTGCCGTGGGCGTGCTCGATCCCATGCAACACGCCAGCAATCCGGGCCGCTCCCCCTGGGACCTTGCCGGCCAGGTCCGTGAGACCTTCCAGGTCGGCGCCGGGCCGCATACGGGCCTCGACCATGCGGGCGAACTCCAACCACTCGGCATAGGCGGCGGGCTCCAAGCGGATCAGATGCGGGACCTCTACCCCGTCCGGGTCCGCGGCAAGGGGCCAGTCGAGCATTGCTCGGATTCCCTCACGATAGGCGGTTGCGACCGGTTCGGGCACCCGGGCGCCGGGGCGATCAGAGCTCAGGTCTCGATACCCGAGCGGCGACGGGGGCAGCAAGTAGAAGAACCGTCCCAACAGACCCCGACCGCGGAAACCCGGATTATTCGACAGTCCGCGCAGCACGTCAGGTTGTGGCGATAGACCAATGGTCAGACGGGGCGACGCCAAATAGACAGGCGGGCGCCCTCCGCGGTCTACGCGCTCAGGGTCCCCGCTCCAAGACTTCAAGACAAGATCCATATTTGGAATGCCGCTTGAATAGCGACCCGCCAGCAAATCGAATAGACCCGCCTCAGATGATAGCCACGCCATGCACTCGTTCTGCTCGGCAAGCATGACACCGAGCTTTTCCGGGGTGGCGTCGCTGGTCCATAGCTGGGGAGGCTTCGGAGCATCTTGAATGCGCGCCTCCAGGTCGGCGGCGTCCTGCGTTGCGGCCTCAACCTCTCTTTGATCCTTGGCCTTGGCTGCATCTGTCCGGGCCTTGTTGGCGCGTGCCTGCAAGGTCTTGGCCTCACTCTCTGCGCGGGCTATATCTTCCGCGCTGGCGGCGGCGGCTTCGCGCTCCCACTCGACCAAGGGGGCACAGGCGGCGCTCTGTACCGCAGATTTCCGGTTACCCGGGGGCAATGCGACCGCCAGCCACAGATTGCAGGGCTCGAAATGACCGGGGGCGACCAAGACGCGCAGGCGCCGGGCACATGGCACGGCGGCGGCGGCCAGGATCATACCGATCGGCAGTTCTGCGGGGGTCTCGGTGGCACTCGCCAATGCGGCGGCGTAGGTCCCTGCCCATACTGGGAGACTGCCCGGCTCCAGTCGCGGCAGCTTGGGCGTTGCGAGCGGTACCAGGTCCTGCCATGGGGCGGGTTCCTTCGGCGCAGAATCCGCACAATGCGCAGAATTAGGGCTGGCGCCCGGTTCGGGGCCATGGTCCGGGCCGGGGTGATAACTGCCACCCGCAAGGGCCTCCAGGTCCTCGGGGCTCATGTCATCCGCTGAGTAGGTGCCGTCCATCAGTTGCCCCCCTTTGCGGCGCGCAGCCGCAGAACCGCGACCTCGACCCGGGCGCGATCCTCGATCGACTCAGGGCGACCCGCCCGGCGGGCAGCGGCGGCGAGCTTCAATATCCCTCGCTCGATGTCCAGGGGGTCTAGGGCGGCTAGGGTACGCTGCGCCCACTTGCGCGCGGCCTCGTTGGGTCGCTTGGCGGCGCAGTCCCAGCGGTCGGGATAGATGTCTTTCCAGTCCAATCCTATCGCGGTCAGCACGTCGGATGGGTCGCAGCCGGCGAAGCAGTGGATCAAGACTCTATCGCCCTTGTCCATCACGCTGAGTGATGGGCTCTTGTCGTCATGGGCACAGCATCGCGCATACCAGCGGCCAGGGCCGGCGGGAATGACACCTTCAAGGCGAGCGAGTAGGGGCGCGGCAAGACCGCCAGAGGTATAATTGCACGGCCCGTTTCTGTTCTGTTCTCGCGCCCGTTCCGGTCCCTCCCCGGTTCGGGCGTTCTCGTTTGTGGCGTCCATATCAGCAACCCCGTGCACGACTTGCCGGGGCAGGTCCGGCCGATGGGCCGGTGTTGGTGCGGGTATGCTCGTCCAGCCAGGCGTCAACCTGTGCGGGGTCATAGCGCACTGCTGAACCGATCTTGACGAACGGCGGGCCGCCACCACGAAGGCGCCAGGTCTGAAGGGTTCGGCGGGAGATACTCAGTCTCTCGGCTTCCTGTACCTCGTCACGCAGGGTCTTAAGGGGGGTTGCTGTTGCGGTCGCCATGTTCGCGGGGCCTACTGTTGAATGCGTAGGACCACGATAAATCAGGCAAACCGCGAAAGGGGCGCGGACGGGAAGCCCGCGGGAAACGGGAATCAGGTCGGGAATCAGGTCGGGAAACTTTCTACTTAGGCGGGAATCTTCCCGGCCGTCCGCAACTCGTAAAGGCAGTTGCTCAGGGTCTTGAGCGTCACCGTCTGCGGGCTGTAGTAAGAGTCTATCCAGTGCAAAACGTCCCGGTCTGGCTGGTGCTCAGGGATCTTGTCGCGCGGGCCGTTCTTCTTGAGCCAGCGCAGCACGGCGCGTGCCGCTGGATTGGGACCGTGCTCGGCCATGATCGCCCACCATGACTCAAGCATCACAGCACGCCAAGCAACCATGTTGGCGGTGTCCGGTACGGCAGCCGTAGGACGCTGGGCATCGGGCAGCGCGATCCATCCTCGCAACAGTGGGCTTTCAGTGAGTTGGTGGCGGTCCTGCCATTGCGCATAAGCTTCTCGTGAGACTTTCGGAATATCGCGCGGCGACCGGCTCTTACTGCACCCCCCAAGCTGCTGGATAAGCCATGCCTCTGAATGGTCGATGCCCCGTATATGGTCGGCCCCGCTCACCCGTAACCTGCCTTTCTTAATTTCCGTCCTTAGCATAGATAACAAGGCGCGCTCCCTGACCTTATCTCCATCGAAATGAAGCTGTGCTATCTGCTCGATATTGAGCGAGTCGGGCCAACCGTTTTCCCGTGTAGTACCGTGCAAATGCAGGATGTCACAGGCTTGATGCCATAGAAGCTCAGTTTCTGCCATAGTCGCGCACCTTCAAGCGCAAGCCTTCAATAAAGGGGGCCAGGTCAGGGCGGTGAAGGTGCCGCCTTTTCGGGGATCAGCCTAGACCCGGCCGTAACTGGTCAGTCGGTCACTTCGCGGCGGTCCGCGCGCGGGTCGGAAGCGCGGTAACCTCTGCCGTGGGTGTCAGTCCGGCCGCCCCCATCAGCCGGGCGCCGTGCTGGTCCAGGGCCGCCCTCACCGAGTCCTCACCGAACCGGGCATAGACCGCGGTGGTCGATTGGTTGGAGTGATTCAGAACCCGGCCGATCAGATGCAGCGAGTTACCTGACTGCGCAAGCCAACTGCCGACGGTGCGCCGCAGGTCATGTAGCCGCACATCCTCGACACCGGCAGCCGCGCGCACCCGGCCCCAAGGCTTGCTCACGTTCACCAGGTGGGCGCCTGGGAGCTTGCCGGGCAGGATGTGGGGGTTGTCATCGGCCCGGGGCAGGTCGCGCAGCAAGGCCACAGCGGGCGGGCTCAAGGGGATGTAATGGGTCTTGCCGTTCTTGGTGTCGGCCAGGCGCAATTCTTCGCGGGTCCAATCCACATCAGCCCATTGGGCCTTGAGTAGTTCGGACTTCCGGCAGCCGGTCAGCAGGTAGAGCCACAGGGCCGCGCGGGCTGATTCGTTCGGTTCCTCGTTGATCGCCTGTGCCAGCCGTGGCAGTTCGTCAGGGGTAACCCAGCGGTCGCGCTTCGTCTCCTTGTAGTCGTCAATCCCTTGGGCCGGGTTGCGGTGGTCCTCTGGAACAAAGCCCCAGCGGTGGGCGAGCTCGAACATCTTGGCCACCAGCTCACGCACCCGGTTTGCTTCGTAGGGGTGCCCCTCCTTGGTGCCGATCTTGGAATGTAGGGCCGCCACGTCGGCGCGCTTGATGGCCTTCGCCTTGAGGCTGGCCCATGCCGGAAGGATGCGGTTGTTGATGCGCCGCTCGTCCTCTGACCAACTTTTCTTGTGGACCTTGGCGTAACGCTCCAGATAGGCGGTGCACAGTTCGCGCACGGTTTCGCCTTGGCGGTCTTGGTCCCGGGCTTCGGCGGGGTCGGCCCCCTGTACCACTGCCCCGAGCTTCGCCTTTGCCGCCGCGCGGGCCTGCTCCGCGGTCATGTCCTTACCGAGTGTCCCCAGTTTCAGGAACCGCTTGCGGGCGCCTGATCGGTAGGCCACCAAGAACGTCTTGAGCCCGGTCGGGTAGACCCGCACGCCAAAGCCCTTAACCTCGGGGTCCCATCGGTAATCCGGGTTTCTCCCGGTGCCTTCGTAGGTCATGCCCTCAACGCTGCGCTTCGTCAGCTTGACCAGCGCCCGGCCGCCCTCGGTTTTGGTCTCGGTGTTCATCGTCTCCCCGCTCGGTTCGATGGGTCCCCAGTGCCCCTTTGGTTGGTTGCGCGCGCAACCACTGCGCAACCACAAAAGAGCGAATCGGGGCGTACTATGCCGTAAAGGATAGCACGTCTTGAGCGGGTAAGCTGTTGTTAAAACGTGGGGTAACGTAACAGGAGGTAGGCGGTAGTGTGTGCGACTCTCAGGCTACGAACCAGGTGGTCGGGAGTTCGAATCTCTCCGGGCGCGCCAATAAAGACAACGGCTTAGACCTCAGCGGGTCTAGGCCGTTTTCGTTTGAGTCACCATAGAGTCACCACGCGGGGCAAAGTCCGCACCCGGTGCCGTTCGTCGGGTCGCCCCCGGCAGGCACGCTTCAGGCTGCCCCGGCGGTCGGTCAGGCAGGAATCAGGGGTTGAGCGCCGCATAAAAGGCGGCCTTGGTGACTCCGGCTTGGCGAGACATTGAGTGAATCAAGACGGGTGAGAACGGCGCCTTGGGGCAATCGACCGTCACCTTAAGCCGACCTTCCGGGGTGTCTTTGACCCACTGCTCGTGTGAAGTTCCCCGCCCGGGTCGGGGCGCAAAGCCCAAGGCGCGCAAGATGCGCTTTACGTCGGCACAGGTCAGCGGGGGATAGTGACCGCTCACCGCGCCAGCGCGAGCGGCAGCGACTCGATAAACGGTCGGTGGGCGCCTGCCAGACGGCCGCGCAACGGCACGGCCAGCTTGAACCAGTAGAATCGCAGCCAGTAAGGCCAGGGCGCCCGGCGGTTCAGCAGGGCGGCGGCGTGGTCGCGATCCTCCCCGGTAAGGGCGTCCTCCACGTAATCGTTGATCATGGCGTCCAGATGGTCGCGCGCCTCCTCGAATGTCTCACCCTGCGCGGCCAGGTCGAAATCCAGGCACAAGGCGACCCACACGCCTGGCGGCTCATGTTCCGCATAGCAGCGAAGCTTCCACTGTGACTGACGCATATCACCACCCTCGTCCAGGTTCATGCCCGCGGATGCAGGGCACACTGCCTGCGGTCCGGGCAGTTGTTATGGGATGTTAGCAGATGTGGCCCAGCCGCGGGGCTGCGCACGAGTTGGCAACCGGCGGCAACCGGCGATGCCCACAGAATCAGGTGCAGCCGTCCGCCGGCCCCAAGGGAACTATCGCCAGCGGTCGGCCTCGTGGTCAGGTGGAAGCCCGTCGGCAGGGGCGCGCGGACCTTGAGCCCGACCACGATTTAGGGCCCGTCGCTGGGGCGTGCTGGCCAGGTGGTGCCGGAGCTCGTCACCCGGCGGTCACCGCTGCGGGCTCTATTGTCGTTTCTGTAACGGCTTTAGAGTGTCCCAAACGGCGCAGCAGTTCATCCGCGATTCGCTCAACCTCGAACGGCAGCCCTGCCCGGTAGGCCGTGGCGATCCCCTCCAGCAGGACCGATGCGGCAACCTCACCAAGGGGCGTCGGACAGCCTTCGAATACCTGGGTTCTGGCCCGTGCTCGCAGGTCTGCACTGCGTTGGGCCGGAGTCCGGGCGCGTCCCGTGGCGGGCCGTCCGCGCTTCGTGGTGGTGGCTTCTTTCATTTTGCGTTTCAAAAACGAGAATAGTCCGTCAATTATCGTTGCTGTAACGATAAATGCAAGGGGTCGCTGGCCAGGCGGAGCCGGTCCAAATTTGGACTCGCCCTGTAGCGTGCCCCATCGGTGCGCATGCAGTGCCTTCGATGGAGCAATAAGGCATTGACTTGAAAGTCAACAGAAGTGGGGACGGGCGCCACGGGAGCGAGATAGCAGGAAATCCCGCTTTCGGTCGGCTGACATGTAGAGCGCGATCCGCGCTCGCTGTGCGCTTCCTCGGACCAGCGATCCGCAGTCGGCCGAGTGGTGCCGGTCTGGACCTGGACCTGACATTTGGCTTAAACCTTGGGCTTCGGTACGATGCCCATCGGCGCGGGCAGCCATCGACCATCCACGGCATGCAAGGCCACGCGGGGTTTACCTCCCCACTCGTCAGGCAGTCAACGGACAGCACATGGAAACGACCGCCCATTTCGAGAACATCCCCCAAGAGATCGCCAAGCGGTTGAGCGCGGCGACGCAAGAAATCGTCGTTGCGGTCGCCTGGTTCACGGATCCGAGCCTCTTCGACGTGCTGTGCCGACAGGCCGGGCAGGGTCTGCTCTGTGTTTACGGCGTGCTGTGTGTCGGCGGCATCCGCCGTTGCCAGGAATAGACATGGAAACGACGGCGTACTTTAGTAACCCTGCATTACGCGATCACCGGACCGCATGACATGGAACAAACCGCCTCCGACCGGCAGCCCCTCCGAGCGCCGCTCGACGAATTTAGGACGGCGCTTGATCGGGAGATCACTGCCGCCCAGGCAAATCTCTCGGCTACAGCCGTTGCCCTGACCGACGGCAAGCTCGTCGCGCCGGTCGGCGGTGCTTTCCATTACACCTTCGACACACTCGCGCGCGTCGGAGTGCCCCCGGATACAGAGGGTCAGCTCATCCTGCCGGACCGCCCAGACAATCCCATCGACGTGAGATTGGTTGAGATCGCCGAACTCAAGGTTACGCTCGCGGTCGCCACGCATATCGGCCGCGCCGTCCCCAGTGCAAGACTGCAAACCGATCTGACCATGCTCTTGAAGCGGCTAATCGCTCGCATCGAAGAGAAGGCGCAGGAGGGTCACTCAGCGGCGGACCGGGTGTTGGGCAAACGCCCGCCGTCCGGAAAACCCGTTACGTTCACGGCCATCATCCCGGTGCTCAACAAGGAGCAAAAGCAAGCAGTCGCGAGCGCTCTCGGGCGAGATACCACATTCGTATGGGGTCCGCCTGGAACGGGCAAGACCTACACCATCGGAGAGATTGGTGCGCAACTGCTTCACCTCGGCAAGACCCTCTTGATCGCCTCCCACACCAACACCGCGGTCGACGGCGCGGTGCTAAAGATTGCAGAAGCTTGCAAAGGGCGATTCGAGGAGGGCGACATCGTGCGTGTCGGCGATCCCGTGAAATCGGATCTTCGCGAAATGGACCGCGCGAGCGACACCAAGATCATCATGCGCAGCATTGTGGAGAAGCGCGAGAGACTTTTGAAGGAGAGGCGCAACGAAGCGCAACAAGAACTCGACGCGACGAAGAAAGAATCGGGCGAGATGCAGCGTTTGTTGGAGATCGCGGAATGGTTGTCCGATGCACCCGACGATATTGCCAAGCTTGAGGACAAGGCCAAGCGCGTTTCGGCGCTTGTAGAGGACGAACGAACCGTATCTGCTCGACTGTCTGCGCTTGTCGCCCAAGAATCGCAGATGCGGCAGTTGGCAGCCGAAGCCGCTGGGCTTCTGGTCCCGGGGCGCGCCTTAAGCGACCTTCGCCGGTCGTTAAACGCGGCTTGCGGCGCTCGCGACCGGCATTGCAACGAGAAGCTGGTTGCCGAAAAGCGATTGAACGAGGAGATGGGTCGGTTGCGTCTCAGCCGCTCCTTGGAGCCAATACGGGAACGCGCGAGGAAACTGCCGTCGCCCGAGGTTCTACAAGGAATGGCCCAAACCGCGGAAAAGGATTGCGCGGGCGCGGCTCGGCGCATCGTCAGCACAAATGACGAACTGCTGCGAGCCGAGCAACTACTAGATCAAGTCGGAAAGATCGGGGCCATCAAACGCATGTGGCTCAAGCTCCCGAAGCCCGAGAATCAAGCCGCCGAAGTCGAGCGGCTTCGCTTGCTCGCTAATGCAGCCCGTGAAGAGTTCGGAATGTGTCAATGAAAATGAGACACCGGGGTGTCGAATTTAGTGTTGCTCGGGAGGCTCTTGGATCTCGGTTAAGCCTGCGGCCGGCGGGTTGATCCAAACCTCTGCGGGAGGCAGCTTGGGTGTCGGCGGTGTGC
>NZ_CAJAXH010000173.1 GCF_903946935.1 uncultured Thiodictyon sp. | reverse complement strand
TAGGATACCTGGCAGGCGACTCGATGCTGTCTTCATTCATATTGAAACCCGGAATAAGATCGCATTTTCGTATGGATTCCGGAGATTCTACAATTTTTTTGCTATAAAATCAATAATTTAGTTTCTAGACAGGCTCTGAGATTCAGTGGGTCATCGGCCTCTCCCACATTGACCAGGGGCGTGAGATATTTGTATTCGAGCGCTTTGGCCGCCAGATAACTGAAGCGCACCGCCTGATTGAAGTCCGATTCGAAGCGCAGCGCCGCCCGTGAACGCAGGATGCGTACCTCGGCCGCCCGGCGCATGATCCGCTCGGCCGTCCAGTTGGTGTGCTCGGTGGCCTTGTCGCGCTGAAAGATCAGGTCATCGCGCTGGCCGAGCAGATTGGCGAAGTCGAGTGCCGCCGCGTTCTCATTCTGGACCTCGAGGCCGATCGTCATCTCCTGCTCGACGATCTGGCGCAACAGCGCCTCGATGTTGCCCTGATATTGCACGCCTGCTTGAGCGATGCGGTAATCAGCCAACAGGGCTTGCAGGTCGATTTCCTTCTCGACGTTCAGTTTTAGGTCGTCGTCTCTCAGTTTATAGGTGGTGGTGGTCGTCGTCTTGGTGCCGTGGGTGTCTTTGTCGTTGCCGTTGTCCTTGTATTTGCTGTCGCTCTTTTCGATGGTCCGGGCCCCGGCCATGTCGCTGATGAATTGCGTGAGGCGGGCCTTCTGGCCTTGGAGGTAACGGTGTTCGATGTCCAGGGTCTCGCCATGGAGCCGATTCTCGGTTTCAATTTGTCCCAACAGGGTGGTCTTGTGTTGAACCGCTAAGGTCCATTGCTGCCGGCCTCGATGCATATCGAAATACTTGTTCGCGAGCGTCCCCTTGGCCTTATCGCTGCCGTTCATGCAGGCGACGAACGCGGTGTTATCGAGGTCCAGGCCGCAATCGGAAAAGTTGTCCCCGGCCACCCGTACCTGCGCATCGAAGTCGGCGGCACTGAGTGGAACCCCCGTCAGGGTCGCCAGTTGCGCTTTCAGAACGCTGTTCGCATCCTCGGCGAGGATCGCCTGGAGCCGTTCGATATCGACATCGATGTCGCGGCGATAGGCTTGAAATGTGTCGAATGACTGCTGCGCATTGGTCTGCATGGTGCGGGCGACCCCCAGCAGGTCCTGGCTGCTGCGCATCGGCACGAAGCGGTCGTCATAGCCCAACGGATTCAGACCGGCGCTACCCGCCAGGGCTAGGGAGCGCATCCAGGCGAGCGCACGCTCCAGGCGCGGGCCGCCATTGTCGATGAAGGCCTGGCCCTGTCGTCCGGCCAGGGCGGCAGTGAGCAGATAGGTCTGGGTCGCGCTCGCGGACAGTGCCACGGTGAAGTCGGCGCTCGCCCGGGTCTGATCCTGCGGCGAGGGCGAGATGCCGATGGCGCGGCGCTTGGCGGCCTCCTCACGCCAGGCGTCGGACCAGCGCGCCACCGCCAGATTGAACAGGCTAAACAGATTGCCATCTTCGGTGTCGGCTTGGCCGAAAAAATCGGCCACATAGATGTTGGTTCCCACTGCCGGGCTGAATCCGTAGAGAAAGGCATTGACCGCCCCTTGGTAACAGAGGCGCGCCTTGGTTGTGAGGCGTCGTTGGGCGCTCAGGATTTGGTCGAGGCTCCAGGAATCGAGCGTCGAGACGCGAAACTCGGCGGCATCCACGAAGAACTCATCGGCGACAATCAGATAAGTGTCGGCGATGGCCCGGATGCTCTGTAAGAGTTTGATGCGTGTGTCCGCTACGGTGGAGTTTGGTGGTGCCCAATTGAGTGCGACCTGATAGGCGAAGGTGTCCCGGGCGGACGCCAGCGCGCCGATCTCGCTACCATTGATGACACAGGCGTCGGGCTCACCGTCGCCGTTGTCGTCAGTGAAGCTGACCTTGCCCTCGGTCTCGTAATTCCGCCACCAGTCGCAAAACAGTCGTTGTTGGATGCTGGCGCCGGGGCAACTGCTCGGCTCGCTCCAGTTGGGAGACAGCGGGAGCAGGGTGTCGCGCAGTGACTGACCGGCGGTAAGGGCCGCTATTGCATCCGCGTAATGTCTCTCTTGTTCGGCTGTCGTTGAAATCGCCTGGTACGGGAACATATTGCTCGCGATCAGCGTCGTGGTTGAGCCGACTGCGGCCCCGGCGACCGTGCTGAAGTCCCCGCAATAGATGCACTGGTTCACACCGGACGCTGTGGCACCGGCGCAGGCGGCATGAGCGGTGCCGCCGATAGCCCAGGCAAGCAGCGAGAGTGAAATGAACCCGAAGCGCCGCGTAATTTTCATCATGACGACCTGCCTCGTTAGAACTATCCGTTGCGGTCTTTGACCAGTTACGGAGTGTAGGTTGGGGTGACGAAGGAACCCCAACACCATTGCGCCGGCCGTGGCATGTTGGGGTTCGTTCCTCACCCCAACCTACGAATTCCCTAGAGTTTCATGATGAAAGCGAGGGCGTAGTAGGGTGGGCGGTTTTCCAATTGCGTACTGCCCCACGAGCCAGTAGCACCTCCGTGCGAATGTCCACCAATTGTATGATTGTGGTTGCCAGCGCCCCATGTATCGCCGTTGACGTTGTGGTAATGGTCTTCGACCACCCAAGGGGCGTTTCCGTCTTTGTCAACGCCATCAGAACCGCCGTTTGTTAACCCGCTATTAAGATCCAAATGATGAGTATGATCGGGAGCCGTGCTCGTTGTTAGAGGTTCTCCATTGATGCTATGCGTGTGACTAATATTATTTCCTATCACTCCCCCGGTAGCTTTCCAAGCATAACTGGCTCCAGCACCAACGATGAATTTGTCTTGTAGATCAGGTGGAGTTACCACTGACCCATCTGGTAGCGTACGGGTTATCCCATTGCACAACGCCCATCCATCCGGCACCGCATCCACGGCCCCACTCCACATAATGATTCCCCCGCGCGGCACTCCCCCATCCCCCGCCTGAAAGGCATAAGCGACACTTGAGAACTTCTGCCGCGGCATCTCGGTGTCTGTCCCCACCTTGATCCCGATGTAGGTTTCCCCGGTAAACTTGCTGGTATCCAGCGGATTGGTTGCGCCCCCACCGAGTAAGACGGACAGGCGCCCTGCCACCAGGGTCAGGGTCTGGGTCTCAGTCCAGAATGCAGTGCCCCCAGTTTCAGTCGTATACAGGCTGAACTGAATGGTCTTGGAGCCGGTGACGGCCTGCCCGGCCCCATCGGTGAGCGTGCCCTGGTAGGTCAGGGTCCGCGGTACGGCCCCGACGGCGAGCTGCATCGCGCCCAGCGCGAGACTGATCGTGAACAGGAGTGAACGAAGGGTGGTGGTCATCTACGGTTTCTCCTCTGCACGAAAACGGGTATCGCCGGCGGCGCGGGGCTTGGCTGGGCAGTGAGACAGGGCATTGGGCTGGCGCGACCTTGGCCGCGCAGTCGGCTCACAACGGCCCCATCCGGTTTCCCGGGGGCTGTTGCTGGCGGCTGCGGCGCGGCGTGGTCTACCATGAGAGCGGCTCTCTAGCAGCCTGTCGGACTTGATGGCGTAACCGATTGATTAAACAGGAAAACGACTTTTTGGCGCAAAAGAGGAAACTCTTTGCATTCAATCGGTTGCATCACTAAGTCCGACAGCCTGCTAGGGGTTGTGCGTATCTGCTGGTCCCGCGCCCACTGATGGTCTGGAGGCTCTGGGACCAGCCCTTTTAAGGTGTCATTTCGTGTTCAGCCCGAACCGGCGAGCAACCGAGCGGTCGAGACATGAGGTTTACCCTTGAACTTGGTGCGTGGTGTAGGCGGTTTCTTCGGCCCACGCGTGGTCTTGCGTAGTTTATGC
>NZ_CAJAXH010000172.1 GCF_903946935.1 uncultured Thiodictyon sp. | reverse complement strand
CTCTCGTGGTCTGGGGACGGCACCCTGCGCCTGTGGGATGGCCACAGCGGCGCCCCGCTCGCCACCCTCGCCGGGCACACTGAGTGGGTATGGGGCACCCTGCCGCTCCCCGATGGGCGTATCCTTTCGTGGTCCAAAGACCATACCCTACGCCTGTGGGATGGCCACGGCGGCGCCCTCCTCGCGACCCTCGACGGGCATACCGACGGGGTTTGGGGCGCCCTGCCGCTCCCCGACGGGCGCATCCTTTCGTGGTCCAAAGACCACACCCTACGCCTGTGGGATGGCCGGAGCGGCGCCCCGCTCGCCACCCTCACCGGGCATACCGAATGGGTTCGGGGCGCCCTGCCGCTCCCCGACGGGCGCATCCTCTCGTGGTCCAAAGACCATACCCTACGCCTGTGGGATGGCCGGAGCGGCGCCCCGCTCGCCACCCTCGCCGGGCATACCGACTGGGTTGTTGGCGCCCTGCCGCTCCCCGACGGGCGTATCCACTCGTGGTCTCTGGACCGCACCCTGCGCCTGTGGGATGGCCAAGACGGCCAGCCCATCGGCGAGCCCATTGCGACAATCGATCTCCCCTGGGAGCACCCGGCGCTCTTGTTTTCCCGGCAGCAAGCCGAGCTACCGGCCGCCGTCTCCAACCAAACGGCCGGCTGGTCCCAGGGCAGGAGCGCGGGGGTTGCCACCTGTGCCATTCCAACCGATCCGACCTGCTGGGAAGGACAGGCCAATGTCGAGACCCGCGCACTCTTGCCCGACGGCATCCTGGTCGTCTCGCTCGCCAGCAACCACGTCTTCTGCCTGCAACTCTACCGCGGCAACCAGCGCATCACGATCGCCGACTACGAAGGCAGCGGCACCGTCCCCGGCGAAGCAGCGGAGGCTCCACCGCCGGACGCCACCTCGGACACCACCTGATCCCACCCACCAACCCATGCGCCTACCGAACGCCGTGGGCGTCCTGGTGGACCTCGACAAGCTCCGGGATTATTGCCTGAACCCGGCGCATCCCCGCGGCCGGCACAAGGCGCGGGTCTTCGCCTCGGTGCTGGGCATCGCCGCACGGGAGGCCGCATGGCTGCGGACCGCTTTCCTGCAGGCCGCCCGAGCGGGCGACGCAACCCCCGGGGCGGCGGATGTTCACGGTCAGCGATAGTATTTAGACACGTCTATCGTCGGAGCCAAGGGGACCGCCCTGGTGCGCACCACGTGGATCGTGCGCACCGGCGAGGACTTCCCGCGGCTCACCAGTTGCTATGTGCTGTAACCAGCCAGGAGGTTGCAATGAACGAAGCCATCAAGCCGTTCGACGTCGTGGCCCTGACGACCGACCTGCCGGAGATCGGCCTGATTGCCGGTCAGGTCGGCACCGTGGTGGAACCCTTAGGCGGGGCGCTCGGCGACGAGGCCTACGAGGTCGAGTTTATCGACGATACCGGCCGGACCTATGCCCTGGCGCCCATCCATGCCGCCCGGCTGCTGGTCCTCCACTACGACCCCACGCAGGTGGCCTCGGCATGAGGCTCAGGTCTCGCTCGATTCCAGGCGGCACGAGAGCGGGGCACCGCTCCCGGCGAATCGCCTACGCCGCCGCCGCGAGCCCGGCTTGCAGCCAATCGCCGGAACGCATAGGCTTCCATTTTGGAGTCCAGGATCGGCGAGCCGATCAGGGGCGAGCCATGGCGAGCGTCGGCGCCGCCTGATCCCGCACCACCGAGCCCGAGCACAACCGGGAGGTTTTCATGCCTTTGCCAACCCTCAGCCGCGACCCCGAGGTGATGGGCGGCGCCTTATGTTTCACCGGAACCCGGGTGCCGGTGCAGAACCTGTTCGATTAGGCGTTGAGGAAGGGACGCAGTGCGGGCGCCTTCGGCTGGGCGGCGTCTGATTCGCTCGTCATGGTGATGTGCCCTGTTGATTTCTTCCGATCGAGTGTCACGCGCAGGCCGACTTCACGGGACAGCCGCGACGCCGCTCGCGGTTATACTTGAGCCCACTCCCTCGGGCCGGCAAGTCGCCGGCCGTTGACACAGCGGAGCAACGCCCATGTCCCCACTCGCCCTCAAACGCGACCACTTCACCTACGGCGATTACACCCGCTGGCCGGACGACGAGCGGTGGGAACTGATCGACGGCGAGGCCTACAACATGTGCCCCGCCCCGACACGCATCCATCAGAAACTGGTGCTGGAGATCGCCACCCAAATCCACGCCTTCCTGCGCGACAGCCCCTGCGAGGTCTATGTGGCCCCCTTCGACGTGCGCCTGCCCAAGGCCGACGAGGCGGACGAGCGGGTGGACACCGTGGTCCAACCCGACATCGCCGTGATCTGCGACCCCGGCAAGCTCGACGACGCCGGCTGCCGGGGCGCTCCGAACTGGATCGTGGAGGTGCTGTCGCCACGCACCGCCGCCAAGGACCAGCGCCAGAAGCGCGACGCCTATGAGCGGGCGGGGGTACGGGAATATTGGCTGGTCCACCCCACCGACCGGACCCTGATGATCTACCGGCTGGCGGACGGGGCCTACGGCCGCCCCGAGGTGCAGGCGCTCGTGGGTGAGACCGCGGTTGCGGCCATGGCGGGGCTCTGCATCACCTGGCCGGCGGCGCCGGCCGAGACTGCCGCAGCGGGCTGATCGCCAGACCACAACGAGTCTCAATGGCGGCGCTTGGATCGATCGATATGGAGGCTTTTCGAGGGATCGATGCCATCGTAGACCGAGAAGCGCGAGAACATCACATCCATGGAGCCGTCCAGTGCGCCGAGCGCGCAGAGCCCCATGTCCAAATCGCGGAAATAAAAGACCATGCCCAACCGGTTGCCCAACGCGAAGGCGCCATGGGCAAGCGCAAAATCCTTGAGCCATAGGGCGGCCATCATCTGTGCCGGACCCGCGGACTGGATCGCCAACCGCTCTTGCAGGATTCCGAGTACCCCTCGAAACCGCTGCTCGATGGTTTTATCCTTCAGCGGCTTGCCTTTCGCCCGGAAGGCCGGGTCCGGCACCAGGTCGTCGAGGAAATAATTCATGATGAGTGAAAAATCGTCGGCATTGACGAGCAGGGTCTTCAGTTGCTCGATCTTGCCCGCGAGACGGGTTGGCATGGTCATGGATAGGGTCTCAGGAGGCGACCGCTGATGCAGCGATCCGGATCAATCCCGCGAGGCTGGGAGCGGCCTCGATCATAATTCCGACCACGGTCAGGTGTAGGTCGCCCTTCAGGGCGACCAGGCGCCAGCGCTTCCGCGGGTCGCCCTGAAGGGCGACCTACAGGGATTACGCCTGACGGACGAAATTCTGATCAAGGCCGCTGGGAGCATTGCGCTGAATGCGTTGAATCTCATTGCGGTATTCGGCCTGACGCGACAACCAGGTTCGATAAACGCTGGCCCATTCGCCGAAATCCAACGTCCAACGGTCGTCTTCCGGCTCCTCGCCGTTCATATAGGCGGGGAAAAACGTCTCGGAACGCAGCCCATACGTGCGCTCGAACTCAAGCAGATCCTCTTCCAGCGCATGGATGTCAGCCAGACTTTCATGATGCCCCATCGCCGGAACCTCCACCTGAGTGACGCGCTTTGAACAGTGGCCTACGGTGCTCAGGGTACGGCGGGCGCACCGGGTAGACAAGCGTCAATGCAAGGGCGGAACTCCCCTCGCTCGCTCAGTGCTTTTCACCAACCCCGATGCCCGCCCCGCCGGGCGCCGCACCCTTCCCGGACACCACAGCAGTCGGCGCGTGCGCTGCCTGGTGCCCGCTTCCCGGCTCGGCTGGGAAACGATTGAATCCCACGACCAACCAAAGAATGAAGACGGCGATGAGCCAGACGAGAAAGCCCCAGGCGTGGCCGGTGTGTCCCTTGTCCGGTGCGGGGCTGTCCCCGCCCGGTGGCGTCCCCGTGGGATGCTCCGTCTGCCCGCGCAGCTTGTGCGGCTTGAGCCCGAAGAAGGCGATGGCACCCGAGACCGCGGGGGCCAGAACCAGGCTCCAGAAGCTGTAGTCGGGGCTGAACAATGAATCGCCGTGATTGACGTAGTACATCAGGGCCGTGAAGTAATAGGAGACAAAGAAGACCTCCAGCCATTCCACCTTGGATTGCACATGGGCCACCAGGCGCGCGCTGTTGGCGGCCTCGTCGAGCAGTTTCTTGAGGTCGCGGGCCAGGGTGCCCAATTCGTCCAGGGCCGTGCCCTGGTAACGATCATTGTCCATCGCCTCCGCATCGCGCAGTGCCCGCTGAAGGGTGCCTAAGCCGTCCGCCACCCGCAGGCCGGTCTGCACCAGGTCGTAATACTGATTGATCACCTCGCGGGAACTGACCTCGGTGAAACAGCCGTTGACCGTAAAGGCCAGTGCCTGCCCATTGAGGCCGCGCAGCCGCTGCGGCAAATCGGCCACCGGCACGGGTTGGCCCGCGCGCGGTGCCTCGTCACCCGCGGCGGCGAGCGCCGCGCGAGCCTCACCGAGCAGGCGTTGCAGGGCGGCGCGTTGCAGCAGGCTGACCAGATAGGGGATGAAATACTTGTGCAGCACCGAGGGCAGGCGCTGCTCATCGTAGGATCGCGGCGGGTCCTGATCGGCGACCAGGTGCGCGGCCCCGAGGCTCCCCACCGCGGCCCAATGCCGGGGATTGAGCACCTGTTGCGCCACCGTCAGGCTGCCCGCGTGCCCGGGCTCCTCCACATGGGCCAGGGCGTTGAGGAAGGGGCGCAGGGATGCGCTCACCGTCGGGTCAGTGAAGTCGGCGGCCGGGCCGAAGCGGGTCACGCAATAGACCGAAAATTGGTCCTGCATGGATTGGTAGCCCAGGTCGGCCAATGGTTCCAGCAGAAATCCGGCCCACTCGATCAAATGGAAGGCCCCGCCACTGTAGCCCAGACGTTGCACCAGCGGCACATCGTCGGCCGGCGGGGTGCGGTTCGGGTCGCCATGCGGCGTGCGGAAGCGCCAGGCGGTGAAGCGGCGGCCCTGCGACAGGCGATAGTTCAGGTCTTGGAGCACAGTGAGATCGAGGCCGTCCGGGGGCTCGAAGGCCACGGATAACACCCCGGCGCCGTGCGGGGAGAGAAACAACTCGATGCCGGGTGCGGCCAGGTGGACCTTGAAGGCCGCGGGTCTGTCCCCTGCCTTGGGTCCGGCCGAGCCCGCGGCGGGTTCAAAGCTCCCGCCGCGCTTGAACCAGGTGTTGGCGGTCGCGTCCGGTACCCGCAGATAGCCGCAGCCGCCCGGGCCGTCGCCGACGCCGAACAGGAAGTCGCGGACATTGCGCAGGGTCTCGTCCCGATAGAATTGCGGGATGGCTTCGCCCGCCATCCAGCAGGGCCAGGTCTTCTTCTCCTCTTTCTCGTTAACGCGCTTGATCGTCTCGTGGGTCAATCCCCCCAACCGCTGCGCCGCGGCGGCCACCGCCGCGCGTTGGAAGAAGAACGGCAGCAGCAGGCGTAGCCGGTGGCCCTTCGGCTGGGCGTAACCCGATTCAGTCGTCATCGCAGTCTCCCCCCGTTGAATATTCCGCTGCGTGGGCCGTCGATCCCGGAAGCGCCGCAACCATTGGTCTTCGACCACGGCCATCCGTCACCCAAGGCCCGTATCGATCCAGGCGGACCGCGCACCAGATCCAGCCGGCCGGGGTCCGCTGCGCGGACGGCCCGCCCCACCCTGAGCACTTTACCCCACTGTTCAAGGCGAGTCACATGGGCCGCGTTCCTAGACGGTTTGCCACGTCTATATGAATGGAGAAGAGCCGGAAGACGACCGTTGGACCCAGGACTTCAGGCGAATGGGCCGGCGTTTACCGTTAAAGTCAGGCCGGGCCCCGGTGGGAACGGCTTTACCGTGAAAGTCGCGCCGGGAGCGCGGTCCACTTCTCCCTCCCCCCTCGTGGGGGAGGGCGGGGTGGGGGAACGGCCGGCGCCCGCCACTTTCATCTTGCGGGGTGGTGCGGGCGCCATGGCCGTTAGCCGCGACGAGAACTTGCAAAGACTCTGGCCTCGTCGCGGCTAAAGCCGCTCCCACGGGGGGGCTTTCATTGTACCGACGCCGCTGATTTTTATTGGATATGTCGGGAGCCTCCACCGGCTAACGGCCATGGAAGGGGGACCTACCACCCCGGAGCATGAAAGTCTGTCAGGCTAACGGGGCACTCCTGGGTTCCTCCGTCGTTTTCAGGTAAAAAAGACTTCAAAGACATTGGCTTGCGGCGACTTTCACGG
>NZ_CAJAXH010000171.1 GCF_903946935.1 uncultured Thiodictyon sp. | reverse complement strand
GCATAAACTACGCAAGACCACGCGTGGGCCGAAGAAACCGCCTACACCACGCACCAAGTTCAAGGGTAAACCTCATGTCTCGACCGCTCGGTTGCTCGCCGGTTCGGGCTGAACACGAAATGACACCTTAAAAGGGCTGGTTCCACTGAGGCGAGCGACAGGAGGGCACTCCAGCAAGTCCTCACCCAGATCCGCGTCAGCCGCAGCCAAAGCGTTCCACGGCCTCGCGGCCCCTGGATGTCCGAGGAACGGCCGGAACAAATTCTCATCCAGCTTGGTCTGGGGGGCGTTGATGAAATTAAGACGCTCGACAATTATTATCGTCCGTGGGGGAGCAACAACGGGAACAATTTCCCACTCAACCGACTGGAATACCAACCGGGTAGCTCCTGGCCCGTCGACCATCAATGGCTGGTCTGCCACTATGCCTGCGGTATCGACGGCAATTTCAGGATGGCGGCCCTCACCCGCGCCCTGCATAAGCGCAAGCAGAAGGATGGCGAGGACGATGGAGGCGAGATGACCGCGCGCCATTATTTCCGGGCCTTGGTCCCCAAGGCGCCAGACAAGTACTTCCCCGGCACCAAGACCATCGGCACCGAACTGGTGAAGCAGCATACCGCGATGCTGCGGGAATTGGTCGATGGCAAGTCCGGTCACCTATCACGACTGCCGCGAAGCTTTTGGGACAAAACGTTGGTCGGTGCAGATATCGTAACCGTTCAGACCCCCTCCCCTGAGCCTGCGTCCGCAAACGAAGAATCAGTGGGTTACGGCGAGCGGCAGCCGAAAACCGGCGGGGGGTCTGAACGGTTACCAGATATCGACGCGGCCAGAACCGGCATGGGCAAACGCATCGCGGCTAATGGGCTAAAACCCTATCAGGTGATTTATCTCGAAGCCGAGGTCGATCAATCCGATAACCCAACCAAGATCGTCTCATTCGGCACACACTTCCGCTACCGCTGGCGCTATACCAGTTCCGTACGTGAGATCAACATCGATCCCGAAACCGGCATTGGGACCCTACGCACCGAGCTGAAGCCAGCGGCGGACGAGAGTATCGTATCGCCCAACGATGCCTTCGCCTCCGGCAAACTCAGCGGCGCCCGCCTGCTGTTCGGCTATGTAGCGGATCAGGACACCGGCACGCAAGGTCTTGGCGATAAGAGCTTTGCCCGCCTTGCCGGGCGCATCGCCATCAACCATGCCGTGGAAGAGCCCCCGCAAGACCGTTTGGACCCCAATCACCGTTTCCTCTGGTTCAATGGTGTCGCGGCAGATGCCCGCTTCCTGCTGCCCCTGCGCATCCTGGGGGCGCCAAAACCGAGCGCCGTGGAGCATTACGTCAGCCAACAGGGTGTCGAGTCCCGCCCCGCGGCGACCATCACCTACGGTGACCTCCAAGGCGACCCCGGCGGCGCACTGAACGGCCGTAAATTCTATCGCCATCAGCCTATGTCATTGGGAAATGGTGCGCTCACCGGTAGCGAGCGATTCCTCGCCGAGGACGAAAAGACCTGCCGCTCGGACCAAGCGACCCTGGCGCGCTGGGTGAGCCGCCCCGACACCCGTTTCCGCTATACCTTGCGCTTCCGCGACCTGCGGGAATGGGAGATCGGCGCCCTACTCGTTTCCCTGCAGCCTCACCTGCTCAAAGACTTGGCCAAGGACTTGCCCGCCACAATCAGCAATCTCTTTCCTCAACCACATCAAAAATCCGGACCGCCAGGCCAAGCGCCCCTGTTTGCGCTCAAACTGGGCTATGGCCGCCCCTTGGGCTTTGGCAGTGTAACCATGACAGTCAAGGAGGCGCTCATACTTGGCGAGAAGCCCCACTTGAACCGGGAGGCGAAGCTACCCGAATGGCAGCGGCGCATGGTTCTCGCCTTTCTGCAGATTATTGCCGGCAAGGAGACCGGACTGGTCAACTGGCTCAAGGTCAGCCGGTATGCCGGTCAACCGCAGACCGATTATCCGCGGGACAAGGACGACGACAAGATCTATAGCTATCACACCAAGATTCGCGTCTCCCATGCCAAGCAGCGTCGTAGTGCGCCGCCGCCGGGTGCTCAACCTCAAAACGGCCCGCTGCGGCCAGACCGCCGGATTTGGCTCGGGTTAAAGCCCGGCGTTTAACGGCGCCACGGAGTTGGGTGGATTGCGCGATCACTTGTCCACCCTGCGGCTACGACTGTTTGGCCCGCCGCCAATCCCGGCGAGCCGTGGCAGTTGAAAAAGGCCATCACAGACACCCCTTAACCCACAACCAGACCGGCAGCACCGCAGGAGCGTCCCGAATGAGCCCGATCAAGACCCCCGTCGCCCTGATTATCTCCACTGGCAGGCAGGACATCAAATTCTGGGCGCCGGGACAGCGCGATGGAAGGCCCTATGGACTGGAAATCGACAAGCAACGGTACCGCGCCGTGCATGAGGCACTGACCACAGACCGCTGTCGCCTTCGGATCGGATTGGGGGAATGCGATGTGGGCCAGCTATCCACGACGACACTGCGCGAGGCACTGCCTACGGTGAAGTGGGATCCCGTGCGCGGCGGTGACCAGGCCTCCCCACCAAGCCAGCCCAAGGACACTCGACCGGGTAACGCGCCTGGGGGTTGCCGGGAAAGCGACGGCGACAAGATCGTCTATGTCGATACTGACGGCAGACTCTTACTGCGCCCCGCGAAGGTGGAACGCCTCATCACCGCCTTGCTGACGTCCGATGACCTGGCGGTCCAGCGGGTGTTGATTTTCTACAGCGACCGCCGCCAGCCGACGAACGACGCCTTCTTTTACCGATGCGAGCCCATTCGCACCGGCGAGATCATTGGACACTGGCTGGCGGGGCCTGAGACCTTCGGTATACCCTGGCGTGGCGAAACCGCGTTCACGCGGCAGGAATGCGGAATCCGCGCGACCAACTACCTGTCGGGTCTGGAACAACTGGAAGCCGCGCCCTATAGCGAGGACTTTCCGGTGCTGCGCCCCGCCGTGCGGATCATCGACGAGGCCATCCGTAACCTCGCGGACGGCTTCCAAGGCAGGGCCATCGTCTCGGCCCTCGGCGGCATGACTCAGATCAAACCCATGGTGCTGGCCTCGGCAGAACTGCACTTCCCCCGCCGCACCTTCGACTATTGGGAGACCGAGGCCGAGGGCAAGCACCCGATCACCGCGGTCCCGCCACTCAACCGAGAGCAAATCCAGCGCGATGTGGTGACCGCCGCAGATCGTCTGGGTGCTCGTGCCCATGCCCTCAGCCGGCTCAGCGAGGGCGATATCCTGGGCGCTTGGGGCTCGGTTGCCCATTTGGACGCCATTAAGACCGACCGCGCCTGGCTCGACCGGGTCAAAGACCTGGCCGCCTTCTTCCGCGGCGCGGCGCCGAGTGAGGAGATTTGCAGCGCAATCGGCGTTAACGGCCATGGCACAACGGACGGTGCGATAATGCTGCTACTGCGCGCCTTCCAGGTAGAGGCCGCACTGCAGGGCGACAGCGAACCGGACTGGCGTGTCCCGGATGCACTGATCGCGACCACTGCCCTGGTCGACCTGGCGCTGGAAATGGCCGTCATCCGGACGCTGGCCGCGCAGGGATGCGCCGCCGACGCCAAAACGATGAGCGTGCCTGCCGACCAGAGCCAGGCCATCCAGTTGGCCGTCCAGTCGATCGTGGAGACCGATCCGAAGTGGGAGAAGGCCCCCGCCTGGTTTCCCGACTTATTCCTGGAACAGCAGAGAGTGAACACCATGGCAGGCGCCGCTGCGGCATGGCGTCTCTGGCTGGCTAGCCTCACCGGCGATGCGGCGGCGGGCGTCCTTGCCACCGCGCTCCAGAACCTCGAACACTATACGCGTAAACGCAAGATTCGCCACTACCGCAATCAACTGGCTCACCGTAGCCTGAAGGATCCCCGCAAGCCGTTAGCCGAGGCGGCTAGGCCCTGGACTCCAAACGGCGAGACTACAGCTCTCGGTCCGCTCTGGCAACGGCTGACGCCATCCGGCGAGCCGTTATCTTCAGGAATGGGCGAGGTGTTCCTCAGCCGTAGGGACGCCGGTTACCCGGCGCCCCCGGCGCAATCCCGGACGTGCAGTTTTCCCGCATCCGGTTCCTCGGTTGTACTCACATTCGCGCGGACCTTCACAGTTGCCCGTTACAAGGCCCAGTTGTTATTGC
>NZ_CAJAXH010000170.1 GCF_903946935.1 uncultured Thiodictyon sp. | reverse complement strand
GATTTGAATATTTGGCAGATCAATTAATATCTCCATCGCTTGCTTAAGTGACGTGGTGTTAGACTCGATGGCGCCCTCCAGTTCTTCGTAAGATCATGTAATTTAAGTATATCATAACCTACTGAGTTCCCAGAGAGCCACAACTGTCACCAGCGGGCGGTCTGCGCCCCCTCACCGTGCGGTGTCTCCTCGGGTTGCTGGCAGCGACGGGGCTACGGGTCGGCGAGGCCCTGCACCTGAGCGATGAAGATGTTGATCTGCAACAAGGCCAACTGACCGTGCGGGCGACAAAATTCCGCAAGTCGCGCCTGGTCCCCTTGCATCCCAGCGCGTGCGCGGCGCTGGCCGAGTATCGCGCGGCACGCCAGGAACACCTTCCGCAGACACACGCTACCACCTTCTTTCTACTCGACGATGCAAAGGCCGTCAGTAGCCAACGCGCCCGCTGGGCCTTCGCACGCATCAGCGCCCGGCTCGGTTGGGACCAGCGCCCCCCAGGCACCCGACCACGCCTCTACGATCTTCGCCATACCTTCACCTGTCGCCGTCTCTTAGGTTGGTATACCGCCGGCATTGAGGTCCAGTGGGCGCTGCCTCACCTGGCAACCTATCTGGGGCACGGCAAGGTGTCCGATACCTACTGGTACCTGACTGCGACTCCGCAGTTGCTGGGGGTAGCAGGTGAGCGCTTCGAACAGCGGGCGCAATCTTACGCGGAGGCACAGCCATGACCACCGCCGGACAGGTGACCGATCTGGCGCGGCTACTGCAGCAGTTTTTCTGTCAGCGACTGCTTCAGCAACAACGTGCCAGTCCCCAAACAATCAGCAGTTATCGCGACACCTTTCGCCTGCTATTGCGGTTTGCAGAGCAGCACCTGGGCCGTTCAGTCAGCACGCTCTGTCTGCGCGACATGGATGTCGAGCTGGTGCTCGCGTTCCTCGATCACTTGGAGGGCACGCGGGGCAACAGTGTCCGCAGCCGCAATGCCCGCTTCGCGGCGATTCGGGCCTTTCTGCACTATGCCGCGCTGCAGGAGCCGACGGCCCTGGTGCAGATCCAGCGGGTGATGGCGATCCCCATGAAACGCTTTGACCGACCACTGGTCGGGTTTCTTTCCGGTGAGGAGATGGAAGCAATCATTCGGGCACCGGACCCTGGAACCTGGAGTGGACAACGCGATCAACTGTTGTTGCTGATGCTCTATAACACCGGCGCGCGGGTCTCCGAACTCATCGGTATCCACCGCAGTGACGTCGATTCACCCGCCTATCGCGCTGTCCAACTGCATGGCAAAGGCCGTAAGCAACGTATCCTTCCCTTGTGGCAACGCACCACGCAGCTGTTGCGCGCCTGGTTACCTCGCATCAGTGTCACTCCGGAACAGCCGCTCTTACCCAACCGGTTCGGTGCGGCGATGAGCCGCTCCGGCGTCGAACAACGCCTACAACTCGCAGTCATGACCGCTGCCGAGTCCTGTCCTTCCCTGCGCGCGCGTCAGATATCGCCGCATGTAATTCGGCATACCACTGCCATGCAGTTGCTCCAAGCCGGTGTGGACCTGGCGGTCATCGCCCTCTGGTTAGGGCATGAACAGGTGAACACGACGCATCAATACTTGGAGGCCGACCTGACGATGAAGGAAGCGACCTTGGCGAAACTGCAACCGCCAGGAACAACACCGGGGCGACACCAGCCCAGTGCCGATGTGCTCGCCTTCTTGGAGTCTCTGTGATTATGCGCAGTTGATAACCGCACCGCTCGCTGGTCCAGCGACCGGATGTCATTGTTTGGAAAGCCTCCTCATCCGGTCGCGACGAAGGCGCATGGGCCTGACTGTGCCTAATCCTGAGGTGTGCATAATTCCGATGCAGGATGGCCTTCTTGAGCGCCCGCTCGCAGATGTTATTGCTCAGCGGTGCGCCGGGCACGCGCAGGAACAGCGTCAGCTTCTCCCAATGATTCTGCAAGTAGCGGATCGCCTGCCCGAGCCCAGAGTTGGGCTCCACGGCGTGCGTCTCGAACTGCTTGAGCATCCAGTCGTGGAGCGCCTTCATCCGTGGGCCGCTCTCCTGTTGGTGAAGTCGTAGGCGCGCGTGTGGGTCGAGCCCCTGTTGCTGGGCTTGCTGGTCGGTGTGGAACACGGGGCGCAGGATCTCCAGCACGAAGGCGACCTCGTCTGGAAAGGCGTCATGCACCTCGACGAACTTGCGCCGCCCATGGGGAATACAGGACGCGGCCTGGGTGGGATGCGCCCCCGGGGTATTGCGCGCCAGGGCATCGGACATCTGGATCGGGGGCGCGGGGTCGTGGCGCTGTGCGAGGATCTCCGCCAGATGCTCCCCGGCATGGCAGGGTCCGGTTTTGAACAGGGCGATCGGGCCGTTGATGGTCTCGGCCACCACCGCGCCGGTGAACACCCCGGTGCGCTCAGCGTCGGCCCCCGGGGGCAGCGCCTCGGCGCGCGCCTCGGCGGTGAATTTGAGGATGCGCATGGTGGTGTCATCGTTGTAGAGCACCGTGCCCTGGGCCGCCTGCTGGGCCAGTTCCTCCACCGCGGGGGCAAGGCAGGGCGCGGCGGCCGCGACCACATCCCATTGGGTGGTGGTCGGCAGCGGGATGGCCAGCGCCTGCTCCAGGCGCTGGATGCGCTGAAACGGCAGGCCACAGCCGTATTTCAGCAGCCCGATCATGGCGGCGGCCGTCGCGTCGTATTTCGCCGTGCCAATGCCCGCTGGGGGTGCGGCCGTGAACACCGTGCCGCACAGCCCACAGCGCAGCCGCTCCAGGGTGTAGATCTGCGCCTGCAGGGGCGCCACCCCGGTGACGCGCACCAGGACCGCCGGATCCTGGCGCTGGACATAGACCCGGCCGGTGCAATCGGGTTCGGGACAGGGGTCGCCCTGCTTCAAGCTGGCGTGGGTGACCGAGATGCGCGGGGCGCGGGGATACTGGTCCGCGCCGTTGCGGCCATGGCCGCGGCGCGTCTTTTTGTGGGGCGGCAGCGTGGCATCGCCGTCGGTGGCGCCAGGTGCTGCGGCGTCGGCGGGCGGCGCCGCGGCGTCGCTCGGCGCTGGCTGGTCCTTGCCCAGGACCGTGTCCGTGCGCTCGGTGCGGGGTCCGAAGATCAGCCGGCGCACCCGCTCCAGGGTGGTGGTCGTGGTCTCCAGCTCCTCGGTCAGGCGCGCCAAGGTATCCACCGCCGCCTTGAGGGTGGCGTGGTCGTGCGCGGGTAACGGTTCGGTGCGGGTGCGCTCGACAATGGCATCGAGTCGCGCGATCGGGACCGACACCCGCGGGGTGCGTTGGTTCTTGCGTCGACTCATGCCGTGACGTGCCGGCGGGGCTGGATCAGCGTGCTCATGGATGCTGTTATAGCGTACTGTGTGCCACCGTGTCACCGCCCGGCGGCGTCAGCGCCCGCCATACCGGCGCCCCCGCCGCCGCGCGCCAATCCCCACCGGCCAGCAACACCGCCAGTTCCTGGGGGGCCAGCACCTGCCCCGGCGGCCCGCTCGGCCAGTGCCCAAAGCGGCCTGCGGACAAGCGCTTCTGACACAGCCAGAAGCCCTGGCCGTCGTAGACCAGGAGCTTGATGGCGGTGCCGCGGCGGTTGCGGAAGACGAAGAGCGCTCCGCTCATGGGATCATCGGCGAGCACCTGACGCACCCGCCGGGCAATACCATCAATGCCTTGGCGAAAGTCCGCCGGGGCCGTCGCGACCAACACGCGCAGCTGCGGGGTCAGGGCGAGCACGGCGCCGCCTCCCACAGACTGCGCGCCACCGTCGCAACCTCGCTGGTCGCCGTCCCGGTCCACTCAATGCGCAACGAACGGCCACGGGCGTCGGACAGGGTCAGCACGCAGCCCGGCCCCGACGGTGGTAAGCCCAGCATCATCTCCACAAAGGCCGGCGGCGCCGCGCAGGGCACCGGCGGGGGCGCTGTCCGCGCCGTCAGCCGCCGCTTCAAACCGGCGTAGTCCAGCCGCAGCGTCGTGGCGACCTTGCTCACCCCATGGCGGGCGGCCAGTTCAACCGCCCGCGACCACAGTTCCTCGGGAATGCGCGCGCCCGCCGACGTGGTGCTACGCCAGTGGGCAAAGGCCGCCGCCGTCTGCGCCAGATCGGCCGCGGCGGGGAGTGACAGTGACATCGTGGAGCCTCCAAATCACAAAAACGGGGCTCCTACGCTACCGGGCCAGGGACGCGATTTCATGCAGCCTTGCCGGAAGGACACGATCAATCCTGAACTCAACATATTGCACTATACACAGTTTGGCGATGATGATCAGACGCACAGTGGCTGCTGAGGCAGCATCCTTGCCAGAAATGCAACAAATGTCCTTTATCCTGCCCCCCCAACATCGTACCAACACTG
>NZ_CAJAXH010000169.1 GCF_903946935.1 uncultured Thiodictyon sp. | reverse complement strand
CTTGGTGCGCCGCACCAGCTGGGCCGCGTCGAATTTCGTCACATCAACCCCAGACCCGGAATCCCTCGTCATTTCCCGCCAGGACTGGCAATGCGTGCTGGATCAACTGGCCTCGACTCCCTGAAATGGCCAAAGTCGAGCCAAATCCGAACGCCACTATCCAATGTCTGACCGCTCTGCATATCTTCGGAGAGTACCACGCGGCAACCATGCCGCTCAGCGGATGCCAGGATGAGCGAGTCATAGAAGCTATATTGGTAGCGGGACGAGATGCGGACGGCGCTCATGGTGTCGATAAAGTCCAACGGCATAATCGGCAGCAGCCCTTGAATTTCAGTGAGCGTGGACTCGATCTTAGTATACGAGGCCGGGAACTTCCGGCGAGCCACGTTGCAAAATTCGTTCAACACCTGAGCGCTCGCAATGGCCCGTCCACTCTCAAGCAGGTTGGCGGCAATTCGGCGTTTTTCGATATCCTGATCGGAGTAGCGGTATAAAAGAATATTCGTATCGAGGAAGTACTCAACGCTCATTCGCTTCCTCGCGGTTGAAGCGATAACCTTCCAGGTTTAGCCGGAACTCGCCCAGCGGTGCGGAGTTGGGCCGGCGAATGAAGGCGCGAAGCTCGTCGAGGATCTGCTCGTCGGTATGCGCGGGAAATAGCTCGATGTTGACGCCGCCACGCTGTTCCATCTGGACGCCTACGCGAAAGTAGTGAACGAGGTCCAGAATCTCGGCAAGCTTACCGTCTGGAATCTGGTGAAGCTCCTGCTTCAACTGCTCGCGGATCGGGTTTGCAGTAACCATGTCGGGTCTTTTCTGCTTGTGCTGAAGTGTCTTTTTTAAGTTTACGCCAAGGGGCCGGGGCATCCAAGCGCCGCGTGGCCTGCGAAATCCAGCCCAACGGCAGACAGAGCAACGTGAAGACCAGACCCTCACCGGGAAGGGGCCACGGAAAAGCGGCCAGGCTCGCTTTCTAAGCGCCTGACGGGGCATTCGCCCCGCCAACAATGTTACTAACTCTCTAATAAAATTGGGTTTACGCCTGACTCGGGCCTGTCTGACGCGCGGATTTGCGGGCATGTGGGTATTGATCCAGGCGTCAGTGGTGCGACACTGGTTCGTCCGCAATCGGAGCCTTTGCGCGATCACTCGGCGCTGGGCGTCATCGATCGCCTGTACGTGTTGTCACCCTCTTTGCCCACCGAGCGCAGTGACTGGATTGAAATCCCGGTGCCCGCGCCCAACAGCGAGGAACTGTTTCTTGCAGCCCGTAGGGTCCGCTGCGCGGACCGATGACCACGCGCTGCGCGTCCGCTGAGGCCGCCCCACCCCAGGGTCACTCCCGGTCAATACTCCTGCGGCAACTCTTTCAGATCGGCCCAGGAATAGACCGGGCCTTTGGTACAGACATAGTCCTTGCCGACGTTGCACCGGCCGCATTTGCCGATACCGCACTTCATCTTATTCTCGACGGTGGTGTAGATCTGCTCGTCCTGGAAGCCCAGGGCATGGAGGTTCTTGATCACAAACTTGATCATCGCCGGGGGACCGCAGGTGATGGCGATGGCGTCCTCGGGCGATGGCTCCTTTTCCATCAGGTTGGCGGGTACGAATCCGCAGTATTCCTCCCAACCGTCATCCGGACTATCCACCGACAGGTAGACCTCGGCCGTGCCGCGGAGCTTTTCGAGCTCGGCGCGATACATGATGTCGCGGGGACTGCGTCCGCCGTAAAAGACCGTGATGCTGCCGAAGTCCTCGCGCTTGGTGACCGCGGTCTGGATCACCGGCCAGATCGGCGCCAGCCCGCAGCCGCCGCCGATGAAGACCAGATGCTTGCCGTGCCAGTCATTCACCGGAAAGCTGTTGCCGAAGGGGCCACGAATCCCGACCTGGGCGCCAACGGCCAGTTCATGAAAGGCGGAGGTGACCCGCCCGGCGCGCATGATGCTGAACTGCTTGTAGTCATGGACCAGCGGCGAGGAGGCGATGGAGATCATCGACTCGCCCCGACCGAAGATCGAGAGCATCGCACACTGACCGCACTTGTGAGTGAAACCGTCCCCGTCGATGAATTCGAGCCGGAAGGTCTTGATGGCGCGCTCGCCCGGCACCTCCTCATGGATAGCGACCACGCGCGCCAGTTGCGGCAGATAGATATTGCCCTCCATCCTGTCTCTCCCCGCTGCTTTAGCTGTCGGCCGGTGGCATGGCGGCGGCCTCGGCGGCCACCTGATTGACCACGGCAATGATATCGATCCCGACCGGGCAGGCGATGATACACCGGCCGCACCCGGTACACTGAAAAACGCCGTGATTTTCAAAATAATACAGGAACTTGTGACTGACCCGCTGGCGCAGCCGGGCACCGAGGTCGGCCCTGGGGTTGTGCCCCGAGGTGTGCATGGTGAAGTCGGGAAACTGGCAACTGTCCCAGGTCCGCACCCGGCTGCCGCACACCGGGGACTGGCTGGCCACCTCGTCGTTGATATCGAAACAGTGACAGGTGGGGCAGAGGAAGGTGCAGATGCCGCAGCCGATGCACGGCTGGGCCAGGCGCTCCCACAGGGCCGATCCGAAACCGGCCTTCAGGCGCTCGGGCACTGCCTGCGGCGCGGCGACCGCGCGTTGGGGATGCGCCAGCGCCGCGAGCCGCCGCTGCTGCGCCTCGGCGCGGTCATCCGCGCCCGCCTCGGTCAGCACCCCCTGCCCTGCCGTCATCAGGGTCTCGCCAACCGGGGTCAGCGCCCGCACCAGGTAGCGGTCACTCAAATCGATCATCAACACGTCCAGCCCCGCCTCGCCGAAGGGCGAGCCGCCAACGGATGTGCAGAAACAGTGGCGGCTGGGCGGGCTGTTACAGGCGAGCCCCACATAGGCCAAGGTGCCGCGGCGCGCCTGGTAATAGGCGTCCGGGGCCTCCTCGCCGAAGACCTGGTCCAGGTGCGTGAGACCCTGGCCGTCGCAGGGGCGCACACCAAACACCAACCGGGGCCCGGGTCGTGGGACCAGCGGGGTCAGCCGGGGCTGGCCGTCCGGGGTCTCGTCGAAGGTGAAGAAGACCTCCCGCTGGGGAAAGGACTGGCCCTTGGGCGGCTGCACCGTGTTGGGGTGCCCCAGGGTCAGGCTTGCCTCACCGCCCGCGACCGGGCGATAGGCCCAGAGACCATCCTGCATCGCCGGGGCGAGGACGGTCCAGTCGGCGAGCGCGGCGACCCATGCGCCGAGCCGGCCCTTATCGAGTATTCGCTCCATGGGGCTACCTGATGAAGTCATTGGGGTCGTCGTCGCGGAAGGAAGCCAGGAGCGCCGCCACCTCGACGCTGGCACCGGGTTCATAGCCGAAGCGCTCGCGCGATTCCCGCTCCATCTTGGTATTGAGCAGGCGCAGCGGTATGCGCACGGGACAGACACGCTCGCATTCGCCGCAATCGATACAACGGCCCGCCAGGTGCAGCGCCCGGGTCAGGTGATAACCGATGTTATCCGAGCGGCTGGCCGAACGCTCGATCCAGCGCAGGCGGTTGGCCTTCTCCTGCGCGGTGGTGTCGGGCGTCACCGTGAAGGAAATGCTGTCCACCATGCATTCCTCGCAGTAGCACATCGGACAGACGCTGCGGCAGGCGAAACAGCGGATACAGCGATCGAACTGCCGGGACCAGAAGTCCCAGCGGGCCGCGGCCGAGTCCGCCGTCTGTTCGAATCGTTGCAGTTCGGCGAAGGGGTCGGACATGGTCGGGGCCGATGCCGTGCCGCGCCGCTCCTGCTCGCGCGGTTCCTTCCCGAGCAAGGTGTCATGGACCTTGGGACAGGGATTGCGGCACTCCAGGCAACGCTCGGCCATCACCCCGGCGGCCGGTAGCCGCCACTGCTGGTGCTGGGAGGACAGCACGAACGCGTCACCCTCAAAGTCCACCGCCTCCAGCGCTTGCGGGTCGATCCCCTCGGCGGCGCCGGCCAGCTTGCGCTCATCGAGCATGCCGCTGGATTCGCAGGAGAGGCCGATGATGTACACCTCATCGCGCTGGACATAGTTCTCCTGCATCAGTACCACGATGGCGCGGGCGTCGCAGCCCTTGGCCAGGATACCGATCGGCCGATCCGTCGACTCGCGTAGCGCGCCCCGGCGCCGGCGGTCCTGGACCAGGTACAGGGCCAGGTTGTGGACGCAGGAGGGGTCCCACACCAGGTCCTGCGCCTCCTCGGGCCGCGTGATGACGACCGGCTCGGCGGCCCAGCCGCGCGAGCCGCGCCGATACCCGATCACCGCGCGCACCTGACCGCCCTCCAGCAGGTCGCGCGCGCGGGTGCGAAGTTCCTCCGGATCGATCACGGGCGTTGCCCCTGTAACTTATCCTGGGGCCCCAGTGGCCTCAGGTCGGCGACGAAATCGGTAATGACCTGGGCAAACTTGGCCCCCTCGGCGGCGGATACCCAGGACATCCGAAAGCGCTCCGGCTCCAGCCCGATGAATTCCAATAGCTCTTTCACCAGAAACAGCTTGCGGCGGGCCAGATAATTGCCTTCGAGATAGTGACAATCCCCGAGATGGCAACCGGAGACCAAGACCCCGTCGGCCCCTTTGCGAAAGGCGGTCAGGATGTATTGCGGCGAGACGCTGCCGGAACACGGCACCGTAATCGGCGTCGCATTGGCCGGGTATTGGATACGCGATACCCCCGCGAGGTCGCTGCCCGCGGACGAGCACCATTTGCACAGAAATGCGACGATCCTGGGCTCGTAGGGTGTCTTGGGGTCTTCTGCCATGGTATACCGGTCAATAGAGTTGCAGCGGACCTGGTGCCCGCGAATGAACGCAATGGGATAGGCAACGCCCTACACCCGCAGCACCGCCTCAATCATCTCTTTCATCTGCAAGGGCGACGAGTTCTTGACCTGGATGGCGGCACGCAGACAGGAGGCCACACAGCTACCGCAACCCTCGCACAGCACATCCGTCACCACCGCCTTGCCCTGGACCAGACGGATCGCATCGTAGGGACAAGTATCGACACACATCCGACAGCCGGTGCAGAGCCGGGACCGCACCTGGGCCACGGTGGGCGCATGACTGAGTCGCGGCTGGGACAGCAAGCCAATCGCCTTGGCGGCCGCGGCGCTGGCCTGGGCGACCGTCTCGGGGATGTCCTTGGGTCCCTGCGCGGTGCCGGCCAGAAAGACCCCGGCAGTCACGCTTTCCACTGGCCTGAGCTTGGGATGGGCCTCGGCCAGAAAACCGTCCTTGTCGCGGCTGATCTTGAGCGTCTTCGCAATGGCCGCGGTGCCGGCGGACGGCTGCATGGCCAGGGCCAATACAACCAGATCGGCTTCGATCTCCACATTCTGCCCCGACAGCGTATCGGTGCCGAAGACCCGGACCTTATCCCCGTCCTGGTAGACCCGCGAGACGCGCCCGCGCAGATACATGACCTCATCCTCCTCCATGACCCCCTGCACGAACTCCTCGTAGCCCTTGCCACCGGATCGGATATCGATATAAAAGACGTAGGCGCGACCGTCCGGGACCTGATGCTTGAAGAGCTTGGCATGCTTGGCGGTATACATGCAGCAGATCTTGGAGCACCAGGCGCAGTGGCGTGCCGGGTCGCGCGAGCCGACACATTGGATGAAGACCACGTCCTTAGGCGCCCGGTGATCGGATGGGCGCAGTATCTTGCCCTTGGTCGGTCCGGAGGCCGAGCAGAGCCGCTCGTACTGTAGACCATCGAGCACGTCTTCGATCGCGCCCAGGCCATACTCGCCGAGTTGCTCCTGACCGTAGAGATCGAAGCCGGTGGCCACCACGACCGCCCCGACCTGCTCCACCACCGTCTCGGGCTTGCGGTCGTAGGTGATCGCCCCGGCCTCGCAGACATCCCGGCACTTGCCGCAGACCACTGGATTGAGCCCGAGACAACTCGACTCATCCAGGGTATACGTGGCCGGGATGGCCTGGGGGTAGGGCATGAAGATGGCACGCCGCGCACTCAAACCCAATTCGTATTCGTTGGGGACTACCACCGGACAGACCTGGGCACAGTCATCGCAGAGCTTGCACAGGTCGGGGTCCACAAAGGCGGCCTGCCGGCGAATCTTGACCTGGAAATTACCCACGTAGCCCGAGACCTTTTCCACCTCGCTGGATACCATCAGGGTAATCCGCGGGTGCCGCGCCACCTCGACCATCCGCGGGGACAGGACACACTGAGAACAGTCGAGGGTCGGGAAGGTCTCCGACAGGCCCATCATGCGCCCCCCGATGGTCGCCTGGCGCTCCACCAGCAGGACATCTAGACCCGCCGCGGCCAGGTCGAGCGACGCCTGAATCCCGGCGATACCCGCGCCTACCACCAGGACCCGCCTGGTCACCCCGGTGTCGATGGGCTCGAGTGGACGGCTGCGTCCGAGCCGACGCACCGCGACGCGCGAGATGCGGATCGCCTTCTCGGTCGCCTCACCCGGGTCCCGGTGTACCCAGGCGCATTGCTCTCGGATGTTGGCAATCTCGCAGTCGAAGGCGTTGAGCCCAGCCGCCTTGGCATTCTCACGGAAGGTGCGTTCGTGCAGATTCGGGGAACAGCAGGAGACCACCACGCCGTCGAGCGCGTTTTCCTTAATCGCCGCAATGACCGCGTTCTGACCCGGGTCCGAGCACATATAGGCATGGTCGCTGGTACACACCACGCCGTCCTCGGCCGCCATCACCGATGCCACCTGCGCGACGTCGACCGTGCCGGCAATATTGTTGCCGCAATGGCAGACGAAGACGCCGATCCGCTTACCGCTCATGGTGCTGGGGCCTGCGCTTCCCGCAACTGGACGCCGTGTTCATAGCCCTGCTCGAAGGACTTGATGTTGACCTTCAGGAAGCGGTCCGGAACCAACCCGGGGAGTGCCCGTTTCATCGCCTCGGCGGTGACCACCCCGGTGACCGCGGTAAAAAAGCCCAGAGCGACCAAGTTAGTGAACAGGCGGTTGCCGAGCGACTCGGCCACCCGGGTCGCCGGGACGCGCCACACCTGCAACCGCGGGTCATGGCCGCCGAGCTTCACCAGGTCCTCCTCGACGATCAGGGTTCCGCCGTGACCCAGCTCCGGGTGATACTTGTCATAGGCATCCTGCGACAGCGCCATCAGCACCGTCGGGGCCGTGATATAGGGATAGAGCACCCGCTGCGCCGACACCACCAACTGGGCGGAGCAGGCGCTGCCCCGGGCCTCCGGACCGAAGCTCTGGGTCATGGTCGCGAACTTGTCGTCGTAGAGCGCCAAGGCCTTGCCGGTGATCAGGGCGCAACGGATGATGCCCTGCCCGCCGAAACCGGAGAAACGGATCTCGGTGGTACTCATCAGGGGTGTCCGCTCGTCACTGGGTGCTCGGCCTTTTTCGCCTCCTCGGCCTTTTTTTCCGGCTCCGTCTTGCCATAGAGCTGGTAATCGTCACCGATCAGTTTTGCGTTGCACCGCGTCACCGCATCCAGATAGGTGGGCTTTGGGCGATCGACGAACTTGCCCACCGCGATCTTGCCCTGCAACTCGATGGCCGTCTCACGGGTATCGATACCGTGGAGTATCTCTGAATTGCTCTGGTAGTATTGCAGCGCATCCACCCCGTCGCCCAGCCGGTTGCGCCGCAGATAGAGCGTCGTACAGGGGGTGATGACCTCGATGAATGAGAACCCGCGCCGGGTCAGCGCCTCCTCCACCGACTGGGTGATGTTGCGCGCGTGCAGCGAGGTCCAGCGTGCGATATAGCTGGCCCCGCAGGCGTCCGCCAGAAACGGCAGGGTCAGCGGGTATTCATAATTACCGTAGGGCGTAGTCGATGCGGTGGCCGACCCCGGGGTGGTCGGTGTCACCTGGCCGCCGGTCATGCCGTAGGTAAAGTTGTTGATACAGATCACCACCAGGTCCATGTTGCGCCGCGCGGCGTGAACGAAGTGATTGCCGCCGATACTCATCAGGTCGCCATCGCCACTGATGACGACGACCGTGAGTTCCGGGTTCGCCAGCTTGAGCCCGGTCGCCACCGGGATGGCCCGACCGTGGGTCGCATGAATCGAGTCGAAATTCACATAGCCCGCGACCCGCCCGGAACAGCCGATACCGGATACCACGACCAGTTTGTCCTGATCGATGCCGCTGCGCAGCACCGCATCGACGAAGCAGGTCACCACCGACCCGATCCCGCACCCGGGACACCAGATGTGAGGCATGCGCTCGGTGCGCAGCATGGCGCCGATGCGATCCTCGCTTGAAAACTCCGCAGACTGGGCGTTCATCGACAGGCCTCCTCAATCGCCTTGGTGATGACCTCGGGGTCATGCACCGCACCGCCGCAATGATTGACGCTCACCACCTGGCAGCGCCCGGCGGCACACCGTTCGACCTCACGGACCATCTGTCCGTAGTTGATCTCGGCGACCACGATCGCCCGGACCTGGCCGGCCAGTTCACGAATGCGCTGTTCGCAGAACGGCCAGACCGTGATGAGCCGCAAGGACCCGACCTTGATCTCCTTCTTGCGGGCCTCGGCCACGGCGCGCACCGCGATCCGCGAGGTGATCCCGTAGGAGATGACCACCACCTCGGCCCCTTCGACCTGGTCCTCCTCCAGCCGGATGATGTGCTCGGCGTTCCCGTTGATCTTCTCGATCAGGTGGGTGACGACGACCTGATTCTGCGCCGGTGTCATCAACGGATAGCCACGCTCATCGTGAGTCAGGCCGGTGACGTGAAAGCGATACCCATCCCCGGCACGCGTCATCGGATGCCCGCCCTGGCAATCGAAACGATACGGGCGGAAGTCCTCCTTGGGCCCAGTGAACAGGTTGCGCTCGACGACCTTGATCTGATCCGCCGGCGGGATCACGACCTTCTCATGCATGTGACCCACGGTCTCGTCGGTCATGATGAAGACCGGGGTGCGATAGGCCTCGGCCAGGTTGAAGGCCTCCACGGTGAGGTCGAAGCACTCCTGCGGGCTGTCCGGGCACAGGGCGATGATGTTGTAGTCGCCGTGGGAACCGAAGCGCGCCTGGAACATGTCCTGCTGGGCGGTGAGGGTCGGCAACCCGGTGGAAGGACCACCCCGCTGGACATTCGCCAGCACAATGGGGGTCTCCGTCATGGCCGCGAGGCCAATGTTCTCCATCATCAGTGAAAAGCCGGGGCCGGAGGTGACCGTCATCGCCTTCTGACCACCCCAAGCCGCCCCGATGAGCGCGGCGATGGAGGCGATCTCGTCCTCCATCTGGATGAACATGGCACCGACCTCCGGCGCCCGCTCGGCGAACCGCTCGGCGGTCTCGGTCGAGGGGGTGATCGGATAGCCCGCAAAGAAGCGGCAGCCGGCCGCGAGGGCACCCTCGGCGATCGCATGGTCGCCGTCCATGAAATGGGCGCCGGAATCGACCCCTCGCGGATCCGCATGTACGATATTCACTGCGCCAGTCGCTCCACTCGGATAGCAAAATCGGGACAAATCAGCTCACAGAACATGCAGTCCCGGCATTTCTCCGGGGCCTTGACGTAGGGCGGATGATAGCCCTTGGCGTTGAACTCGCTGGAGGTGTCCAACACATTCATGGGACAGAACTGGACACAAAAGCCGCAGCCCTTGCACAAGTTCTTGTTGATCAGGACCCGTCCCTGGACCGGCTGCAGGTTACCGAACAGCATAGCGGTGGTCTCAGAGTAGGCCGCGGGCGGTCAGCGGCGCCCGCGGGTCGGTCCGATGGCGTTCCAGCCGCAGCACCTCCTCGCCGCAGCCCAATGCCAACGCCATCAATTGGGTGAAATAAAAGACCGGCAGTGGCGCCAGATCGGGGTCGAGGCGGCGGGCGTCGGCCTGACGATCATCGAGATTGTAGGCGCAGAGCGGACAACTCATCACCACCAGGTCCGCACCATGACTCGCCGCCGAACCCATGATACGACGCGTGCGTTCGGCGATGATCCCGGGATCGGCGACCACCTGATAGGCCCCGCAGCACTCGGTCTTCAAGGGGAACGCCACCGGCGTGGCCCCCAGGGCCGCCATCAGGTCTTCCATCACCCGGGGCTGCTCGCTGTCGTCGATGGCCGCCTCGCGCGGGCGCACCAGGAGACACCCGTAATAGCAGGCGACCCGCAGGCCCGAAAGCGGACGCTCCACCCGTGCGGCCAACTGCTCGAAGCCGATACGATCCCGCAGCAATTCGAGCAGGTGCAGTACATCGAGGTCTCCACGATAGTCCGTCTGCTCCAGTGACAGGAATCCGTTCACCACCGAGAGCGCCTCCGGGTTTTGACGCAGATGCAGATTGGCCCGCTTCAACGTGCTGTAACACATGGCACAGCCGGTCATGAAGGCGTCGGCCCCCGCCTCCTTGGCGCGAATCAGATTGGTAATGGGGGCCATCCGATGGATCAGGTCGTCGGCCGCCAGGCCATGCACCGTCCCGCAGCAGTTCCAACGATCCAATTCCTTGACCTCAAGCCCCAGACGGGTACAGGCGGCAATGGTGGAATCATCGAAATTGACTGCGTGATTCTTGAGCGTACATCCCGGGAAGTAGCTAATCCTCATGGCTTTTGTTCCACTTTCAATCACCAGGCGGCAATCACGAGGTCAGCTTGCGCATGGCGCTGATCAAGGCAATGGGCGGCAGCGAGGCGAGGCGCTCGGCCGGGAGTGCAGAGACCTCAAGCCGGTCGTCGCGTCGGTTGGTGCGCAATACGACCTCCCGCACCGCCTCGATCACCTCGGCGATCCGCACGCCCTTGGGACAGCGGCCGTTGCACGTCAGGCACGACACGCAGGCCCAAATGGCCCGCGACCCACACAGCGTCTCGCCCAGTCCCAGTTGGGCCAAGCGGATGATCTGATGGGGGAGCAGCTCCATATGGTCAGCCATCGGACAGCCGGCCGAGCAGTTTCCGCACTGATAGCACGCGAGCAGGCGCTGGCCGCTCAACGCTTCGACCTGGTCCACGAAGCCGCGGCGCGACCGTTCGGGATAGATGCGTACTGGAACACTCATGGAAGCTCCGCGGTCCGGTCAGAACTTGGCATCCAGGCGAAACTCGGGCGCGTCGAGCCAGATGCCGACATTGAGCACGCTATCGAGTTGGGCTTGGAGAATGTCGTAATGGAAACGCTCTTCTTCCGCGAGTTCCTGCAAGAGCGCCCGCTGGTTTGGATCGGCGGCATGCTCAATGAGCCCGTTGAAAAAGGACAGGGCGCGCCGCTCCAGTTCCATCGCGATGCGCAAGGCCTGGGTATCGTCGGCGACCGCACCGTGGCCACGCGCCGCGACCGCGGCCTCCAGTTGGGCAATGACCGGAGATTTTTGGGTGTTCGCCGCCTCTTCGGCCGCGAGCTGCTCCCATTCGGAGACGCCGACCAGGTCGGAAAACAAGGCACCTAGCTCTTCAAAATGGTTCTGCTCCTGATCGGCCAGACGCAGAAACATCCGCTTGCCGCTCGGGTGCGCGGTGACACTGGCGGCCTGGCGGTAAAACGCCCGTCCATCCAGTTCCAGCCGGAGCGCACTGCGGATGAGGCCGATCAGGGCATCGCTTGGGCGAGGGTTCATCATGCCGGTTACCCCAGCTCCGGGTGCAAGCGATTGCGCAAACCCGTGGCACCTGGGTTGAGGCGGCCACGTTTCGCCCATTGACGACTCTGGACATCCTCCGGCGCGTAGGACGGCAACAGGACGGGGGTCACCAGCGCGGTGTCGATGCCCGCTGCCGCCAGCTCACGCTCATGTGCCTCTACATGGGCCATGGTCATGCGGCCTAGCTTGACCTCGGCGGCATAGGCCGCGGCGAAGCGACCCGCCCGTTGACCGAATACGTTGTAGTCCAGCACCGAGTTGCCCATCAGCCGGTTGCGCCCATGCACACCCCCACTCGCCTCCCCCGCGACATAGAGACCGGGGATGCTGGTCTCGCATTGGGCGTTGATTTCAACCCCGCCGTTCTGGTAGTGCAGCGAGGGATAGACGAGGATCGGCTCCTGGGTGATATCGATCTTGTAACGGAGGAACTTGTGGTGATGCGCGGCGAAATGGTGCGCGACGAATCCCGCACCGTGCAACTGATCGATGATCGGGATATCGAGCCAGACCCCGAGCCGACCCGAGGGGGTCTCGATCCCGCCCGCGTGGTGGCGGCATTCGCGGATGAAGGCCGAGGCCTCGATATCCCGCGGCTCCCGGGGAAAGACGAACAGCTCGCCGTCCTTGTTCAATGGCTGGCCGCCGGCGCCGCGCACCTTTTCGGTGACGAGAAAGCCCGCGATCTGCTCCGGGAAGGCCGCACCCGTGGGGTGATATTGCACCGAGTCCATGTAGATCAGCTTGGCCCCGGCGCGGTAGGCCATGACCAGCCCGTCGCCCGTGGCGCCATAATGATTGGTGGTATCGAAGCCGCGGATATGCAAGCGGCCGAACCCGCCGGTCGTGATCACGGTGGCCTTGGCCCTGACGATCAGGAATTCCTCGCTGTCGATGTTATACAGCACCGCACCGGCGCACCGCCCGGCATCATCGAGCAGCAATTCGACCGCGGGCATGAACTCCTGGACGGTGATGAGGTCAGGATGGTTGCGTACCTCGTCCATCAGCGTGCGCATGATCATCGCACCGATATGGTCGCGGCACGAGAGCATCCGCTTGCGCGAGGTCCCCCCGCCATGCAACACCTGGAGGCTCCCGTCCGGCTCCTTGTCCCAGACCACCCCCAGGTCCTCCAGCCATTGGACGATCTTGGGCGCATCCTCAGTGAGGGCCCGGACGAGTTCGGGTTTGTTGGCGAAATGCCCGCCCCCGATGGCGTCCAGATAGTGGCGGGGCGGCGAGTCGTCGCGCGCCACCGCGGCCTGCATGCCGCCCTCGGACATCATCGAATTCGCATCGCCGATGCGCAACTTGGTGGCAATGACGGAGCGCATGCCGTGCTCCTGCATGGCCACCAGCGCCGCGCTGCACCCGGCGCCCCCGCCGCCGATGATGAGCAGATCGGTCTCGATATCCGGGCGATCCAGATTCACCCGGTCGGAACGCAGCCATGAGTGCGACTCCAAGAGGTCCGCCACCTCGGTGGTCAGCACCTCGCCGCGATTGGGGCCGACGCGCACGGGTCGGCGGGCATCGGTTGCGAAATCGGGGTGAAACCCGTTCAGGACCGCGGTACGCTCGTCCGCGTTCATGGGCGGGAATACGGGGTCCGGGGTCTTCGCGAGGTCCAAACGCCGCGGGCGCGTCTGGGCGACCTTGCGCAGTGACTCGGCCATATAATCGGGATACATGTGGCGGCTCTCTGACTAGTCTTCGGCGTCGTCGTCTGCGGGCGCATAATAGCGCCGCGACAGGGCCTCGGGCGTCATCGCCATCAGGCCGCGATACTCCTCGTCAAAGCCCCCGGCCTCGATCGCCGCGATACGCTCGCCCAATTCCGGACTCTTCTTGCTGAGGTAGCGCCCATACAGGCGCTTGGCCAGTGTGGCCACTAAGGGCTGGGTGATCTCGGCGGGGCAGCGCAGCATGCAGAGCCCACAGGCGACACAGTAATAGGACAGGTCCAGGATCGCGGGGATGTCGCCCCGCTTGGCCGCCTGGACATAGTCCATGACCTTAAGATCCTGGGGACAGGAGCGGGTACAGGTATTGCACGCGACGCACCGGAACACCACTGGATAGGTCTGGGCAATGGCGCTCACGTCGGGCTTCAGGTCTGCAATCGAATAGATTGCCTTACCCGCCGGGACCGAAGGAATCTGGGTCAGGGTCATCCCGTCCTCGACCAGCGTGGTGCAGGCGAGCCCGGTGCGTACGCGATAGTCGTTGGCGACCCGGTAGATGGTCGCGCAGGCGCCGCAGTAACCCTCACGGCAGCCCGCGCCGCGGATGATCTGATGCCCGGCGTATTCGATGCCGCCCATGATGGTCGCGGTGGCCGGCACCTGGCAGGCCTGTCCCATGATATAGACGGTGACCATCTCCTCATGGGGCGCGTCATGGGACGCCTCATGGACAGATCGCGGCGCGCCCTGCCCTGAGGCAGGCGCCAGGTCGGCAGACCCGTCCGACGCGCAAGCAATCGCCATTCGTCTTACCCTCGCCCAGAAACCGAAAAGCGGTAGACGGTACGCCGACGCGCGCCGCCCAAGGATGCCGGTGATCGAAATACAGGTCTGACGGTCCGGGTGCGTGATACCCCGACGAGGTTAGACGTACTCAATACTCCGGTGCGAGAAATTGTAATAGTATTTGCCCCGTCCGAACAACTGTAGGCATAAAGATGTATTGCTGCGGTGCAATATGGTTTTCCGCAGACAGCGGGACGGGGGGGCGGTGGGAAGCCGTGCAGCCCGCAATGTTGAGATACCGGACAGGACTCCGGCTCAGGGCACGCCCTTTGAGTTGGATCTGCGCGCCATGCGCACGGATGGCGCGACGCTGGTCTTAATGGTCGTCGGCAATGTGGAAATCGGCACGGACAAGCGTGTGACGCACCTCTTTGGATATGTTCAGGACGTCACCGAACGCCACGTGGCCGACCGCGCCCTGCGCGCTAGCGAGCAAAGGTACCGCGCCATGATCGACGTCGCACCGGTGCCCTTTTTCGTGATCGGTGCGCAGCTGCGCATCACCTATCAGAACCGGGCCTGTTTCGAGCTGTTCGGCTATACGCTGGCGGATATTCCTACCCTGGTGGAGTGGTATGCGCTGGCCTATCCAGATCCCGACTATCGCCAATGGATCAAGGACCGCTGGTGGGAACGCACCGAGCTGGCCCGGCACAACGGCGGACGATTCGTGACGGTGCCGGAGGTGACCATCCGCTGCAAGAATGGCAAGGATCGCACCGTGCTGGTCGGGACAGCGGCACTTGGTTGCGCCTTCGCGGAACCCTTCCTGGTCAGTTTCTACGACGTCACCGACCTCAAACAGGCCCGCGAGGCGGCCGAGCAGGCGACCCGGGTCAAGTCCGAATTCCTGTCCAACATGAGCCATGAGATCCGCACCCCGCTCAATGCCATGCTGGGCCTGGCGCAATTGTTGGAGGGTGAGGCGCTGTCCGCCGAGCAGCGCCACCTGGTCCAAGGGCTGCGCGCGGCCGGGCGGTCCCTGCTCGGGCTGGTCAACGACATCCTCGATCTCTCCAAGCTCGAGTCCGGTCGGTTGCGCCTGGAGGTGCGGACCTACGCGCCGGCGGCGGTGCTGGCCCAGGTGACGAACCTCCTGGGTCAGCAGGCCCGGGCCAAGGGGCTCGACTTCCGGCTCGAGATCCCGGCTGGGCTCGCCCCCTGGCTGCGCGGGGACCCGCTGCGGTTGGAGCAGATCCTCGTCAACCTGGTCGGCAACGCGGTGAAATTCACTGAGCACGGCGGGGTGCTCATCCGGGTCAGCCAACAGGAGGTCGACACCCGGACGGTGCGTCTGCGCCTGGAGGTCCGCGACACCGGGATCGGGATCGGCCCTGAGCACCTGGCCATCCTGGGCACCCCCTTTACCCAGGCCGATGGGAGCATTACCCGCCGTTTCGGCGGCACCGGGCTGGGCCTGGCCATCAGCAAACAGTTGGTGCAGCGGATGGGGGGGCGCGTCGGGGTCGACAGCACCCTGGGGGTCGGTAGTACCTTCTGGTTTGAACTGCCCTGCGAGCGGGCCAGCGCGAACGACAAGCCGCCGGACCAGGCGCCGCCCGCCGAGCAGCCAGCCGGACCCTGCCTGAGCGGCGTGCATTGTCTGGTGGTGGATGACAGCCCCCTGAATCTGGAGGTGATCGAACGTGCATTGAGGCGCGAGGGTGCCCGCACGACCCTGGTCGCCGATGGCCAGCAGGCCCTGGACTGTCTGCGCGCCCACGCCCAGGATATCGATGCCGTGCTGATGGACATCCAGATGCCGGTGATGGATGGACTCACCGCGACCCGCGCGATCCGCCAGGCGCTTGGCCTGACCGCGCTGCCCGTGATCGCCTTCTCCGCCAACGTGCTGGCCGAGCAGCGCCAGCAGGCGCAGGAGGCCGGGGTCAGCGACTTCCTGGCGAAGCCCGTGGACCTGGATGACCTGGTCGCGGTGCTGCGCCGCTGGACCGATCCGCCACCGGCGGTTACGACCGGGGCCGCGGGGCCGGTCCCGACGCCGTCGCCAGGTCCGGCGGGGTTTCCGGACATCCCTGGCATTGATGGTCGCCGGGCGGCGCGCCTGCTCGACCGGGACTGGTCGTTCTTCCTGCGTCTGGCGCATCGGTTTGCCGCCGATTTCGCCGACGCAACCCGGCAGACGCAACAGGCCCTGGCGCGCGGCGACGTCATGGCGGCCACCCGACGGCTGCATACCCTGCGCGGACTCGCCGGGAACCTGGGCGCACTCGCACTGGCGCAGAGCGCCCAGGTGCTGGAGACCGCGCTCACCGACCCGCAGGTGGACCCGGCGCCGGCGCTGGCGGACTTCGATGCGCGGTTACGCGCCTTGCTCACCGCGCTGGCGCCCTGGCTGGACGGTGCAGCACCGGTGCCGGATGCAGACCCCCATGCGCCGCTGCACGAGGGCCGGCTCACCGCGCTCGGCGACGCCCGATCAGGGCATGATCTGGCGGCCCTGGATCTGTTCGAGCTTGAAGTCATGCCCGAGCGCCCCGCTGCCTGGATCCTGATCGTCGACGACGATCCCGTCAGCGTCGAGATCATGGCGCGGGCGCTCCAGCCCATCGGCCGGTGCGACTTTGCCTTATCCGGATCGCAGGCGCTGGAGCGCCTGGCCGCGGAGCGGTTGCCGACGCTGATCCTGCTCGATGTCATGATGCCCGGGATGGACGGTTACACCCTGTGCCGGACGCTTCACGCCGACCCGCGCCTGAAGGACATTCCGGTGATCTACGTGACCGCCAGCCACCATCCAGACACTGAGCGCAATGCCTTGGAGGCCGGCGCGACGGATTTCATCCACAAACCGATCAATCCGCCGGTACTGCGTCTGCGGGTTGGACTGCAACTGCAGTTGCGCGAGCGCGAGCAGGCCCTGCGTGACAGTGAAGCGCGCTTTGAACACCTCGCCCATTTTGACGCGCTGACCGGGCTGCCCAACCGCCTGCTGCTGGCCGACCGTCTGCACCAGGCCATGGCCCAGGCCCGGCGACGGGGGCAGGGCCTGGCGGTGGCCTATCTCGACCTGGATGGCTTCAAGGCCATCAATGACACCCACGGACACGCCGTTGGCGACCAGTTATTGGTGACCGTAGCCCACCACCTTAATCAGACCCTGCGCGAAGGCGACACCCTGGCGCGCCTCGGTGGCGACGAGTTCGTTGCCGTGCTGATCGATCTGGAAGGCAGCGACGCCAGTGTGCCGCTGCTCAACCGCCTGCTGGCCGCCGCCGCCGCACCGATCCCCCTCGGCGATCTCGTCGTGCGGGTCTCGGCCAGTCTCGGCGTCAGCTTCTATCCGCAACTGGAGGAGGTGGACGCGGATCAACTGCTGCGTCAGGCCGATCAGTCCATGTATCAGGCCAAGCTGACCGGCAAGAATCGTTATCATGTTTTCAACGTCGCAGAAGACCATCGCACCCAGGGTGAGCATGAGACTCTGGAACGTATCCGCCGCGCCCTGGCCGCACGCGAATTCGTGCTCTATTACCAGCCCAAGATCAACCTGCGCAGCGGGGCTGTCATCGGCGTCGAGGCCTTGATCCGCTGGCAACATCCGCAGCGCGGACGACTGCTCCCACGGGAGTTCTTGCCGGTGATCGAGGATGACCCGCTGGCGAGCGAACTCAACGAATGGGTCATCGAGACCGCACTGACCCAGATGGACATCTGGCAGGCGAGCGGACTCGATCTCCCGGTCAGCGTCAATGTCGGCGTTCGCCCGTTACAGCAGGCGGATTTTGTCGCGCGTCTGCGTGCCCTGCTGGCGGCCCATCCCGCGATCAAGCCGTCGAGCCTCGCGCTGGAGATCCTCGAAGTCAATGCGATGCGAGACCTGGCGCAGGTCTCCCAGGCCGTCGCGGACTGCCGCGAACTCGGGGTGAGTTGCACCCTGGACGATTTTGGCATCGGCTATTCCGCGTTGACCTATCTGAAACACCTGTGGGTCACCACGCTGAAGATCGACCGAAGCTTCGTCGGCGACATGCTCAACGACCCGGATGCCATGGCGGTCGTCGAGAGCATTCTGGGCCTGGCCAACGCCTTCTCCCGCCAGGCCAGCGCGGAAGGGGTGGAGACCCTGGAGCAGTGCGAGCGGCTGCTGCAACTCGGCTGCGAGCTGGCGCAGGGCTATGGCATCGCCCACCCGATGCCGGCCGATGCGGTCACCGGCTGGGTGGCCAACTGGCGGCCATCACCGCATTGGACCGACCTGCTCCCGGACAGCAGACGCAACTTGTCGCGCGACCCGCGCACATAGCGTTGGCCGGCCGCCGCGCGGCGATGCCTGCGCGCATGTCCAGCGGCACCCGCGGCCACTGAAACTCGGGCAGGCCCCGCGGGCACGGCCCCGATCACCGCTACCCCCTGCGCGTCGAGCCCAAACGTAGAGCGAGATGCCGTTGAGGAAGGCCACCATCGGCAGGCTGCCGACGTAGAGGCCCACCACCGGGCTGAAGTTGGCCAGTTGGGCATAGGCCACACCTACCGGCAGCGCTACGGCGGCCACCGACAGACCTCGCGGTTGGCGCGGTGGCCGGGGTTATGACCAAGGCCATGGAACCGGCCAGGCTGGAAGCCCTGAACTCGCAGGATCATGGCCTCGATGTTGTCCTGAATAAGCGCATCCGCCGCCCGACTCTTCAACATGGCAGAATAATATTCGCTCAGGATTTGGGTGCTGATGACGAAGCGCCGGCCATCATCAACCAGTACGCGCGCCAACGGCCCACGAATATCGTCCGCCTGCACCGTATGGGCGTAAACCCAGATATTAGTATCGACAAAGGCTTCAGCGCTCATGCAGCTAATCTCGGTCGGCGACGATTCGTCGATCCACTTGGACTACCCTGTAAGGCGGTAGCGAGTGCGCGGGGCAGGTGGCGCCTGGTCTGTCCAGTGCCGAGAGAACGACCCCGATTCGGCGATGACGCCACTCGCTAGCAGGCTGTCGGACTTAGTGATGCAACCGATTGAATGCAAAGAGTTTCCTCTTTTGCGCCAAAAAGTCGTTTTCCTGTTTAATCAATCGGTTACGCCATCAAGTCCGACAGGCTGCTAGGGATCGGCAACCGAATTTCATCGGGTGCGTCGTCATAGATCTTGCGTAGTGATTCTAATTGGATACTCCTAACCTGAACTGGATGTAACTGCAAATATCGCACATTTGTCGATCATGCTCCAGTTTGCAACATGCTCGACGGGCCCGGCACCGGCGGCGGCAACCATGTGACCTTAACGCCCGACGGTGCAGCGCACTACGCCTAGCCCAAAAACTCCAGCAACCCCAGCCCGAGGCTACCGAAGGGCAGGACGGCGGCCCTGATCAAGGGGTTTTCGGCGAAACGCTGAAAGGCGAAGTCGTGCATCGTCGTGAGCCGGCCGATCAGATACTCTAACTGCCGTTGACGGCCTAAGCTCGGGGCTTCCGCGAGACCCAGGTCCACCAGTTGGCTGCGGTAGTCAGTGAGCATCGCATCGCGCATCCGCCGGGCCGCACGCTGCACAATCCAGGCGGACAACAGCAAGTAGAAGGCCAGCACGACATAAGCCACCATGATACCGAGCGGCAGCTTGCCCGTATCGAACCAGGGCAGGCGCGCGGCCACCACCAGCAGCAGGGCCACGAGGGGATAGACCACGGCGCGCACCACCATGTCGGCGTAGCGCGCGACCACCCGCAAACTGATCCAGCGGTCCACGAAGCACACGTCAACCTTCAGCTCATTGACTGCATAGGACCGGCGGACCTCCTCGGGCCATAACAGACTGGCCTGGCTCAATTGCGCGATCAGTTGCCGGCCGCCGAACGCAATCTCCAGATAGGAAAAGACCAGCAGCGACAGGGCGAGTGTGCTGAAAATACGCAAATTCTGAGAAAGGCCGCGTAATTCATCACCCCTGAGCATACTGCTACTCCCGCCGCCACCGAGGGCCGGCAGCAGATTGAAGACGAAAAAGAAAAACAGCAGGGCGAGGAGTAATGGGCGGAGCCAGCGCCAACCATATAGCAGAATAATATGGCATCTGGACAAATTGAATTATAATAAATTTTTTTTATTTTTTTTCCGTTGACTGTCTATAATTTATGCAAGAGTTAAGCAAATTATCCGAGGTGGATCATGAAGCCGAGTTGGATGTCGGAT
>NZ_CAJAXH010000168.1 GCF_903946935.1 uncultured Thiodictyon sp. | reverse complement strand
ATTACTGCTCTGCCGAACCTTTATATCAGAGGCTTACGCTATTTTCAGACGTTGCCATAGAGCCGTTTTCTTTTTGTGTAACCGCTCTATCCTGCTGTTTTTGAGAAACTATGCGACCTACTGAGATCCCAGAGAGCCAATGTTTCTTCAAGAAACTTAATGAAATCATATTTTCCCGCCGGCGCCCCGTCGCCGGGTAGTGGCCCTAATGCGTTAGGCCCCGCGAGACCGGAGAACATGTCGCGGTAGGCTACGATGATATCGATTAGGCCCGGTTTCCCGCCAAGCGATTCACGCTCGGCCGCGTCGGTGGAAAAAAAGCTCTCGAGGCCTGGCGCTTCGAGGTCCCAATCGACCATGACCACTTTCAGACCTTGCCGCCGGAACCACTCCGCCACGTTGGCCAACGCCATTGATCGACCGACGCCCCCCTTGTAAGAGTAGAAGGTGACGATCATCGGGGAGCGCCCTGTCGGATGAAAGAGGACCGACGTGACGCGGCAGGCTTCATGACCAGATCGCTGGCCGCCATAAGGAGATGACGGCGAATATCGTCCCCATCGATTGCATTCCAGACGAATTGCGCTGCCAAACGCCGTTTCGGCGGAACGCTAGGGCGAAAATAGTCATCGAAGCATGGCGTGCCCTGATTGCCTAGGGCATGTTTGATGGCTGCAATCCGGCGAGGCACAGAATAAGGAGGCAGAACCACAATAACCATATGCGGATTAGCAAAACAGTCCTGAAAACATACCAGGCGATGAAAAATATCGGGATGGTAAATTGCGACCGGATCAACGATCAATAGCGATAGTTCCCCAGACAGGAAATCAGCTTTTACGAATCGGCTCACGACAGCGGGGCGAGCCCAGAATTCGTCATCTGGTTCACGCCATGCGACGTGACGTCGGGGGATCGCGTTTTCGATTTCGATGCGGACGTTTGCCAGCAGGTCAGTGATCGCCTCCTTCCCGGCCAACGGTCGCCAATCATCTCGTGTTGAACCGTACTGCAAAGCGAGATCTGACAACGAGACGCCATAATCAGTCTCAATCCATTGCAAGCGATCTGGTGATATCTCGTGTAATTGCTCGCACGTCAAGGTCAACACGACCAGAGGAATGGACAGAGGGCGGGCATCAGGCTCTAATCCCTTGAGGATCTCTGCCATTACTTGGCCCCAGACCGCATGAGACTCGCGTGAATCTGTGCCTCCCAGTCATCACCCGCGCGCAGCGATTGGTTATCGAAGAAGGTCGAAAAGCCCCTGCCCGCACCGGTCAGCGAGTCATTCAGACGTTTCGCCCAATCACCGTCAGTATGAGAATAAGAAATAAAGATGTCGTGATTGAACAATCCGGTCCTCGCTCTGCCTGTCTAAGCATTTGATATGATTGAAGCTAAGCAGCGAATCAATCCGGCGGTGGCGCGCGGTCGCAAGCTCGCTGCTAGGGAGACGCTGATTAATTTGTTGCGGCACGGCTAACCCGTTGATAAAAGCAGCCACGATTTAACATAATATGAATAAATCAGCGTTTCCCTAGGGCACCGGCATCCACAGGTCCTACAGACGGATACTGATCGCGTCGAAGGGCGCAACCGTCACCGCCGCGTTGCCGGCATAGCGTCCGATGTCCTGCCAACCGCCCCCAGCCAGGGCGTAGGCCTCCAGCGTCCGGGCAAGTGGGTCGATCAGCCAGGCATAGTCCACGCCGAACCGGGCGTAGATCGGCATCTTGATGGTGCGGTCCTTCCGCTCGGCCGAAGGGGACAGGATCTCGCAGACCCAATCCGACACCACCTCGATGCGATGACCCAGCGTCGGGCGGGGCATCCGCTCCCGCCGCCAGCCGGCCAGGTCCGGGACATCGACCTCGGCGTCGCGGATGAAGTGCAGTTCCGGTTCGTCGATGATCCACCAACCGCCGGGGCCGCCCTGCCCTTTTTGGAAGGGGCCGACGAGTTCGTCACCCAGGGATGACGCGGCCAGGGCATGGGGCCAGGCCGGACGCGGCTGGGTGTAGAGCCGACCGTCGAGGTTCTCCCCGGTCAGATTCACGGGCAGGGCGGCGAGCTGTTCATAAAGGGTGGGCCTGGTCTGCGCATGCATGGCAATCGGTTACTCGCAATCGGCTGTCCGGTGGACATTATCGACCGCGGAAGGCCACCACGTCACGCTCGCCCGACGCGCCTACATGGGCGCTTCCCGGACCACATGCCGCCTGGCGGCGGCTCGCCGACAGGCTGTCGGCGCTCCCGCTCACCCGAAGCGCCCATGCAGATACCAGTCGCCGCGGCCCCGCAGCTCGCGGTAGACCCACAGGCGCTCGCCGCGGCGGCTGGTGGCGACGAAATAGTCGCGCGCCACCGGGCGGTCGTCCCACCAGCCGGTGTCGATGCGCTCGCGCTCCTGGCCCAGGTCGAGTGCGCCGTTGAGCCAGGGGCGGCCGGCGCGCTGCGTGAGCGGCTGGGGTTGCGGCAGGAGCCACAGTGGCCGGTTCGCGCGGGGGATGCCGCGGCTCAACTCGCCGGGCTCGGCCCAGCGCCAGGCATGGTCGGGGCGGTGGTCGGCCACCAGGGCGAGGCCACGCACGGCGTCCGGTCCCAGGCGGGCGCGCAGGCGGTCGAGCAGCGCGGGGCCGCCTGAGGCGTCGGCGGTGGCGCCGGGAAACAGGTCACCGGCGGTGGGGTTCAGGGACCGCAGATCGGTCGCCACAAGCCCGACCGCGCGCACCGGGGCCGGCAGGTCCAGGCGCTCCAGGTGCCCGCGCAGCAGCTCCAGCCAGCGTTCCGGGTCGGCCAGGGGCGCGATGGCCCCCAGGTGCAGATGGGTGTCGGGGCAGCGCGCATGACCCAGGCGCCAGTCGAGCCGCTGCACCCCGGCCTGGCGCCCGAGCAGGAGGCCGCCCAACTCGGCGAGCAGGCGGCGGCAGGGAAAGACCAGGGCCGGCGCCAGCTCCACCTCCGCCGGCAGCTCCAGAACACCGCGATACTCGGCCGGGGGCGCGAACGGCAGGCGTGGGTCCGGGGCCTCGCCGAGCAGGCGCTCCAGCCAGTCCACCCGCCGCGGTCCCAGGCGGGCGCGCAACCCCGCCCGCGGCAGGCGCAGCAGGTCGGCGACCCGGCGCAGGCCCATGGCGGTGAGGTCGTCCAGTTCGCGGGGGCGCAGACCCAGGGCGGCCAGGGGCAAGGGATCGAGCGCCGCGCGTAGCGCTGCACCGTCGGGGATGATCGGGCCGTCCGCCCCCTGGTGGATCGCCAGCACCAGGGCGCCCAGGGGCGTCGGCGCCAACGCGAGGCGACCCTGATAGCCGAGCGCGGCAACCCCCTCCCCCACCTGCCCCAGCAAGGCGCGCGCCCCGCCGAAGAGGCGCAGGCTGGCGGCCACGTCCAGCAGCAGTGAACGGGGCGGCGCCAGGCTGACCAGGGAGGTACAGCGCATCGACCAGGCGGCCAGGCGTTCCAGTGCCGCGCGCTCCGCCGCCGGGCGCCGGGCCTGTATCCGCAACGCTGCGCACAGGGCCCGGGCGGCGCCGACCTTGAGCCCCGGGCGGATGCCCTGGGCGGCGGCGGCCGGGTTGCAGTTCAGGATGCGCTCGCCGCCGATGGCGAGCGGCAGATCATCGGCACAGGCCCGCCCCAGGACCTCCAGGGGTAGGTGGGGAAGATAGAGCGCCAGCCAGCGCATTACCCTAAGCCTGGCAATGGCTCACGCCAAGGCGCCAAGCTCGCCAAGAAAAACAATATGATCGGCCAGGCGCCCAGAGCACCCGTCGGGCGACTGGCGCGACGCCGATAACGCAGTGAAAAGCCTTGGCGAGCTTGGCGCCTTGGCGTGACAACGGCCCTTTCTAGCATGACGGCAGGCTCAGGACCGCCCCGGCGCGGCCGCCGCGCTGTTTGAGGACCGTCACCCGGTAGCCGGTCGGGGCTGGCTGCACCCGCAGACGCAGGGGGGCGGGCGACGGCGCGCGAGCGGCGTCCGGGTCGCGGAACAGGAAGGCCAGTGCGTCCCCGGTGGCGGCGGCCAACTGGAGCCGGCGAAGTTGAGTGCCGTCCCAGCGCCCGCCCCAAACCAGCACCGCCGCACAGGCACGGGAGCGCAAGCCCTGCTCGGCGGCCCAGGCGCCCCGCGCCCCGGCGTTCACCACCACCAACCGCTCCAGGGCGACGCCGCGGGCGGCCAGGGCCGGGGCGAAGGGGGTCAGTGGCGGGTCCACCAGCACCAGCCAACGGGACTGGAGCCGGGCCAGGGCCGGCAGGACCAGACCGAACCCGTCGCCAGGCCAGTCCCCGAGCAATTCGGTAAGGCTGCCGGGCGGCCAGCCGCCCCCGCTGAGCGCCTGGTCCAGGGCGGCGAGCCCGGTGGGCACCCCCGCCGGGACCCGGCCACGGGCCACCTGACCCTGCCAGAGGTCGGTGCGCCGCCCACACGGCAAATCCGTTCTAGCCCGCCGTGGCTGGCCGTCCCCGCCGACGGCGGGAATTTTCGGTCATGCCCAGGTAGTCGAACACCAGGCGGACGTTGCGTGCCAGGCGCTGGATGGTGGCGGCGACGGTGTCGCGGGAT
>NZ_CAJAXH010000167.1 GCF_903946935.1 uncultured Thiodictyon sp. | reverse complement strand
GGTGATCGCTACAACCACCAGGGGCGCCCGAGTCCGGTGAACGTGTTCATCGACGAGTCGGCCGAAGTGGTGAACGATCCCTTCATCCAACTGCTGAACAAGGGCCGTGGCGCCGGTCTGCGCTTGGTGATCGCTGCCCAGACCTTTGCCGACTTCGCCGCCCGCACCGGCAGCGAGGCCAAGGCCCGGCAGGTGCTCGGCAACATCAACAACCTGGTGGCCTTGCGCGTGCTCGATGCCGAGACCCAGGAGTACGTGGCCGAAAGCCTGCCCAAGACCCGTGTGGTCAGCATCATGCGCTCCCATGGCAGTACCACCGACTCCAGCAACCCGGTGCTCTACACCGGCAACACCGGTGAGCGCGTGGTCGAGGAGGAGGTCGAGCTGTTCAGCCCGGCGTGGCTCGGACAGCTCCCCAACTTCGAGTACATCGCCAAGCTTTCGGGGGGGCGGATCGTCAAGGGTCGGTTGCCGATCCTGGGTGCGCTCCGTGGCCCGGCCGAGCCGGCAGTCACCACGCCGGCCACTGAGCCAGACGGCGACCCGCGAGCCAACGCGCCGCTCGCCGGATCGCCAGAGCCATCAGCCGCCAGTGAGTCCGACACGGACCCTCGTGCGCCTGAGGCAGAACCACAAGAAGTACAGACGACAACGCACACACTGGAAAATAACATGGGAAAAAGATATCTGAACGCGGCCCTGAAACGCTCCCAACGCGACGCACTGACCCAAGTGGAGATCGACTGGCCCGACAGCCGCGGGTTACTCGAACGCCTTGCGCTGGGGCTCTGGGCGCGGTACCCCACCGACGAGGCCCGCTACACCCGCCTGCAAGCCATCGCCGTGGCCGCGATCAACGCTCACAAGGTCGCGAAGAAGGCCGGGGTGCCCGATCGCGAGCGCTTTGCGGCCTTCTTCGAGGCGATCATGGGGGCACTCGCCGCGCCCGAGCATCCGGTCCTGGCACAGGCCATGACCGTCAACCAACGGCGCATCCTGGGCCGTCGGCTACGCGCCGTCCTGCCGGTGCCTGGCCTGGAGCCCGCGCCTGGGGTGCAGGATGCTTGACGACTCGCACGAGGGCAGCGACGGCAAAGGCCTCTGGCTCTGGACGCTCGCCGCGGGCCTGCTGCTCTTCGTCATGGAGTTCATCCTGTTCGCCGCCCTGGTGCCGACCGACTGGGCGCGCCAGGTCAGCGCGCGGGAACTCACGTCCCTGGTGGACGCCGTGGGGCCGGCGCAGGCCGACCTCATCCTCGACCGCGCGGTGCGCTGGTATCGGGCCTGTTGCGTGCGCACCGGCCTGGAGGCGTGGAGTTATCACGTCCTGGTCCCCGATCACCGGATGGCGGGGGCGGGGCTGGAGAAATTGGCGGACAGCCCGGTCTGGCCCTGGCTCGCGGGCCGGGTGCATGTGGTCTGGTGGTCACTCGGGCAGGCCTGCCAGCGCCTGGCGGTCCTGCTCTTCTGGTGGCCGTTCAGCCTCATCCTGTGCGCTGCCGCCGCGTACGATGCCCTGTTACGGCGGCGCATCCGGCAGCACGGCTTTTCCTATGCCAGTCCGCTGATCCATTTCTGGTCGGTGCGGGCGCTGCTTTGGATACTGATCGGGACCTTGATGCTGTTGGTTGCCCCGATCCCGCTACCCGCCGCGGGCGTGCCGGTTGGGGTGGCCGTTGTTGCCGGGCTCTTGGGGCTCGTGCTTGCCAACAGTCAGAAGCGTTTGTAAGTCAGAGGAATACCTAGTCCTGCGGCTGTTGACGAGACGCG
>NZ_CAJAXH010000166.1 GCF_903946935.1 uncultured Thiodictyon sp. | reverse complement strand
GTTGACGCTCGCGATCGGTTACGAGGACAGGCGCAGGACGAAGCAAGGGCATCGAAAAAACCAGAGTAGATCACGAAGTTTGCATCTTACAACGCGCTCTTCAGAAACGGTATTAGGATTTTCATCCTGCGGTACTAGGTTGACTGCGGCGGTCCGTCAGTTGCGCAACGGGTTGTCAGTACCTATACGCAGCCATCCGGCCAGAAACGCCAAGGCGGCAGCCAGGTTGGCCTCGGCCCCCGGCGATAGAACCGCTCCCAGTTCAAAGGCGTAGCCACGGATGGCGAGCAGATGGCAGTCCGGCGGTTGGCCGCCGATTGCCTCTTGGTAGACCCGCAAGAGGCCACCGGGGCTCAAGGCATGGGTGGTGATACTGAGCGCGGGCTCCGGAATCACTGGGCCGAAGGAGAAGGGTTCAGGACCGCTGAGGGCGGCGTCTACAAACAACACCCGCTCCCGGCCCTGAATGTCCAGGACATGTTCAATCTGGAGCTGGAAGTCATCGAAACTATCGAACGCCTGGCCCAGTCTCAGTATAGGACTAGGCATCGCGTTCAGGCGTTCGATTAGCTTAGGGCCGAGTGCGTCATCTCCGCGGGAGGCGTTGCCGCAGGCGAGGATCAGGATGCTGGGCGCCTGTGTCAATGCTTGGCGACCGCGATAGACGGCCGCTCCACGGCTCCATCCGGATGGCGGCAAAGGCGGTCGATGCGCTTGCCTTGGGCATCGCACAGCTCAAGGTCCAGCGGCATCCGCCCCATGGCATGGGTGGCGCAGGAGAGGCAGGGGTCATAGGCGCGGATCGCCACCTCGATTTGATTCAGAAGCGGCTCCGTCAGCTCCCGACCGTCCAGAAACTCGCGCGCCACCTGACGGATGGCTGTATTGATCGCCTGATTGTTATTGGTGGTGGAGACGATGAGATTGGCGCGCGTCACCAATCCATCGCCGTTGATCTCATAGTGATGAAAGAGGGTCCCGCGGGGGGCTTCGATGACACCTATGCCCTTTTCCCGCATCTCACCTGTCAGGCGCAGCTCCGTGCCCTGCAGGTCCGGGTCCGGCAGCAGGTCGCGGATGGCCTCGGCGCAATGTAGCAATTCGATAAGGCGCGCCCAGTGGGTGGCCAGGACCGGCTGGAGCGGCCGGCCCTCACCGGCAGCGGCGAAGTCCTGACGTTCCTGCTCGGCCAATGGGGTGTGGAAGCAGTCGCAGTTGTTGACCCGCGCCAGCGGCCCCACCCGATACCAGCCCAGTTCCGGACCCAGCCGGGTGAGAAAGGGGAACTTCATATAGCTCCAGTCCTTGACCTCCTCGTGGATCAACTGTTCATAGTCCTGGTAGTCCTGGTGATCCAGCAGGGTATTGCCGTCCGGGTCGCGGACACGCAGGCCGCCGTGATAGAGCTCGTGAGACCCGTCGGGCGCGATCAGGCTCAGGGTGTTGGCGTCGACCGCCCCGAAGCGATAATGGAAACCCGGATTGGTGAGGATGATCCGTTTGATCAACTGCACCGCCCCTTCCGCCCATTCCAGGACCTGAGCGATGTCCTTCTGAAGGCTGTCCCGCTCGGCCAGAGTCACATGCTTATTGACCCCGCCCGGTAATGCCCCAGTGCCATGAATGCGCTTGCCGGCGGTGATCCGAATGACCTCCTGGCCGAATTTGCGCATCAGCACCCCCTGCATGGCGATCTGTGGATGGTCCTGGATCAGGCCGACGATGTTGCGGTGCGCAACCGGGCCGTCGAAGCCGAACAGCAGGTCCGGGGAGGCCAGGTGGAAGAAGTGCAAGGCGTGCGATTGGAGGGTCTGGCCCAGGTGCATCAGGCGCCGGACCTTCTCCGCGGTCGGGGTGAGTTGGTCGACGCCGACGAGCTGATCGCAGGCCTTGGCCGCCGCCAGGTGATGACTCACCGGGCAGATGCCGCACAGGCGCTGCACCAGCACCGGCAGTTCCCAATAGGGTCGGCCCTGGATGAACTTCTCGAAGCCCCGGAACTCGACGACATGCAGCCGCGCCTGCCGGATATGGTTGTCTTCATCCAGCAGCAGCGTGACCTTGCCGTGACCTTCCACCCGAGTCAGCGGCTCGATACAGACGCGCCGCAGGCGCTCCGGGTGGCGGGCGGTTTCAAGTGAGGTAGTCATGGCTTGGTCCTCAGAGAATTATTTTCCGCAAATGAACGCCAATGAACGCGAATAAGAAAATAGTATTCAGGCCTGGCTCCCACGCTCCTGCGTGGGAGCAAGAGCAGGCGCTCCGCGTCCAGTGGCTCAGAGCAGCGGAAGCAGAGCGCCCGCACGGCATTCCCACGCAGGAGCGTGGGAACCAGAAACGGGCGATGCAACGATCATTCCCATTTGCGTTCATTTGCGGACAATTATTTTCCCGCTTAGTCGTAGCGAATCTGCGTATAGGGAAACGCAATCGGCTGACCCGCAAGCAGCTCGGTCAGGAAGGTCCAAAGGGTGTCAGCGGAAGGCGGACAGCCGGGGATGAAATAATCGACCTTCACCACTTCATGGATGGGGTGGACCTGATTGAGAAGGAGCGGGATCTCGGCGTCCGTGGGGATGCCCGGATGGTAAACGCCGACCCCATTCACATAGGACTCGTCTAGACACTCCCGCAGGCTGAACTGGTTGCGCATGGTGGGAATACCGCCATTGACCGCGCAGGCACCGACCGCCACCAGGACCTTGCAATGACCGCGAAATTCACGCAAAACCTCCACGTTCTCGGCATTGGCGACCCCGCCCTCGATCAGCCCCAGGTCGCAATCGCCAATCGTCTTGATATCGGTCAGCGGGGTGCGGTCGAAACTTACCAATTGGACGAGTTGCAGTATGCGCTCATCGATGTCGAGCAGTGACATATGGCAGCCGAAGCAGCCGCAGAGCGAAACGGTCGCGACCCGGGGTTTGTCACTCATTGCCATCCACCTCGTCCTCATGGGCACGCAGGTCGCCCACCTTGCTGATCGGTTCGCGGTCATAGAGGCGCTCGCCGATGGGGTGCTCGAAGCCCTTGTGCTTGGGCAGGATGGCACCGGTCGGGCAGACATGGGCGGCGCGATCGGTGGCGGCAAAGTCTGAGTCGCCCAGCAGACCGCTCGGTGAGTCGATGACCAGATGACTGGCAAGCCCCCGCCCACTAATGGCGAAGACACGCTTGCCGTCATGGTCGCGACTCGCGCGCACGCAGAGCTCGCACAGGATGCAGCGGCCGAAGTCGATGATGAAGTCCGGGTGAGAGGCATCCACCGGGCGACGGGGAAAGAATGGCGGATAGTGTGGCGCCAGCATCCCGGTGTAATAGGCGACCGCCTGGAGTTGGCAGTTGCCGCTGCGCTCACAGGCCGGACAGAGGTGGTTGCCCTCGGCGAACAGCATCTGCAACACGGCCCGGCGGTTGGCCTGGATGGACTCGCAGCGGCTGTCCACCGCCATGCCCTCAGTCACCGGCGTAGTACAGGCCGAGACCTGGCGGCGCCCGACCGCGACCAGACAGACCCGACAACTGCCGTGGGGGGCGTAGTCCGGGTTGTGACACAGGTGGGGGATATAGACCCCGGCGGCCTGGGCCGCGGCCATGATGGTCTGACCGGCGACAAAGGGGAGCTGCCGGCCGTCGAGGGTAAAGTGGTTACTCATACCGCTGCCCCCGCGGTCGTCGGCAGCGTCTCTGGAATATGGGCGGCGTCATCGTCACGCCCGGCGATCGCCCGCGCCTCTGACAGCGCCCCGTCCAGGTCGAAGGACGGGGTGTAGTCGGCGCTACGCAGGCGCCGCCGGTAGATGTCCGGAAACTTGTCCAGTGTGTTGAGGATATGGTTGGGCGCGGTGGTCCCCAGCCCACAGTAGCTGGTCTGGCGCATCACCCCACCGATCTGGCGCAGCTCGGCCAGGTCGTGCTCGGACGCCTGGCCCGCGGCGACCTTCTCCACCAGATTGCGCAGCAGGGCCCCGCCCACCCGACAGGGGGTGCAGAAGCCGCACGACTCGTGGGCGAAGAAGGCGGCGAAGTTCTGCACCATGTCCAACAGGTCGCGACTCTGGTCAAAAACCATGAATGAACCCGCGGTGGACAGGTCCTCGAAGGCGATGAGGCGATCGAATTCCGCCGGGGCCAGGGTGGTCCCCGCGGCACCGGAAACCTGCACCGCCTGGGTCCGCTCGGCCCCACAGTCGATCAGCACCCGCCGTACCGGGGTCCCGAAGGGGTACTCATAGATGCCGGGACGGGCACAGTCGCCGCTCACCGAGAGGATCTTGCTCCCGGCGGATTGGTCGGTCCCCTCCCCCCGGAACCAGTAACCGCCCCACCGCACCACGCGGGCGGCGGCGAGGAAGGTCTCCACATTGTTGACGACGGTCGGCCGGTCCCTATAGCCGCTGACGACCGGGAAGGGCGGGCGTTTACGCGTCACCCCGCGCTTGCCCTCCAGCGACTCGATCAGGGCCGACTCCTCCCCACAGATATAGGCCCCGGCCCCCAGGTGGACGGCAATCTCGAAATCGAAGCCGGCCTGGCCCAGGATGGACTCGCCCAGGAGCCCCTCGGCACGACGGCGCGCCAGCACCGATTCCAGGTGCGGCAGCAGATAGGCATACTCACCGCGCAGGTAGATGAACCCACGCCGCGCGCCGACCACCGCGGCGCAGATGGTCATGCCCTCCAGCACCAAATCCGCGTAGCTGGTCAGCAGGACACGATCCTTGAAGGTGCCCGGCTCGCCCTCGTCCGCGTTGCACACGACATAGCGGTCGCCTTCCGGGGCCTCCCGGCAGAACTTCCACTTGAGCGCCGTGGTGAAGCCCGCGCCCCCGCGCCCGCGCAGCCCCGAGCGCTCGATCTCAGCCAGCGCCGCCGCCGGGCCCTGGTCGACCAGTTTGCGCAGACCGGCACCGTCGGCGTCCGCATTGCTCAACAGCAGCCCGCGCCGACGGACGTTGTCCTCCACGCGGAAATAGTCGCCCGGCCAGCGTTCAAGCGGGACGCACTCCCCCACCAACGCGGCGATGCGGTCGATCCGCTCCGCGGTGAGCCCGGTTACCGCCCGGCCGTTGACCAGCAGGGCCGGCCCCTGATCGCACATGCCGGTGCAGGAGGTGAGACCCAGGGTGACACGCCCGTCCGCGCGGGTCTCGTGGGTACCCATCCCCAACTGTTTGGCCAGCCGGGCCAGCAGGTGCCGGTTGCCGAGCATCCGGTCGGTGATGTTGTCGCTGAAGAGGATGTCGAAGTCGCCCCGAGGGCGCTCGTGCAGAAAGGCATAGAAGGCGATGGCCGCCCGCACCTGGGTGCGGGTGACGTCCAGCTCGGCGGCCAGGGACTCGACCGCGACGGGCGGCACCCAGCCGAACCGCTGCTGGACCGCGATCAGGTGCTGGAGCAGGTGCTCCGGGACGCGGCCGCGCCGCCCCAGTGACTCGGTCACGAAACCCTGGACCTCTGAGACCTGGGGTCCACCCATCGCTGCCTCCCACGGTTGAGTACAAGATCGCCGGCCCCGATTATAGGCCCGCCGCGAGCACGAGGCCCCGCCCCAGGCACCAAACGCCTCAAGTCAGGGTTGCCGGGCCGGGCCGATCGACTTGACATAACATTTTTCGCAACGCCCCTTGACAACCGCTGCCCGAGGTTCTACTTTACATAACGCAGGCGCTCAACCGAGGCCTGCGGGGTCAGCGGTTCGTAAGAACGCGCCTATCCATATTGCTCAACTGAGGATATGACCATGACGACCATCGACTTTTCACCCTTGCTCCGGTCCATGATCGGGTTTGATCGGCTCTCCAATGCCTTGGAGACGGCCTACCGCACCGAGCCCGGCGGCTATCCGCCCTACAACGTGGAGGTGAGCGGTGAGAATGACTACCGCATCACCATGGCGGTTGCGGGCTTCGCGGAGAAGGACCTGTCCATCGAGGCCAAGGAGAACATCCTGACGGTCTCCGGCAACCGTAGCGAAGACGAGGAGCAGCAGGACACCCGCTTCCTCTATCGCGGCATCGCCAACCGCAGCTTCGAGCGCAAATTCCAGCTCGCGGACTATGTGCGGGTGGTCGAGGCCCATCTGGAGAACGGCCTGCTGCATGTGCAACTGCGGCGCGAGATACCCGAGGCGATGAAGCCCCGCAAGATCGAGATCGGCAGTGCCAAACAGCCGGAGCGGCTGGTCGACACCAGCGAGACCGGCGGGCTCAAGGCCGCCGCCTGATCGCAACGCCTGATCGGACCTAAGGATAGGTAATGACAAGGCCGGGCACCCGCCCGGCCTTTTTTGCGTCCGCCGGATGCCGGTGGTTGGGACGTCCGCCGTTTCTCGGTATGATCAAGCATCAGGCCGCCCCACCGGTACCTTGTTGATTGCGCTGACTGCGAGCATCCCGACCATGAACTGGCAGACCCTGTCCACCGACTCGCCCTACAAGACGGCCGTCGCCATCCAAGAGGCGTTGCAGCAAGGCCGCATCGCCGAAGCCGGCAGCGGTCTTGAGGAGTTGATCGACGCCTTGTCCAAGTCAGAAAAGCGCGCCTTGAAGAGCCAACTGGTCCGTCTGATGCTGCACATCATCAAATGGCAGAGCCAGCCGGAGCGCCGCTCACTCAGTTGGGTGGCCAGCATCGAAGATGCGCGCGACGAGATCGGCGACATCCGCGAAGAGACGCCGAGCCTGAATGCACGGGTGATCGAGGACCTCTGGAGCAAGGCGTTCGCGATGGCCAAGCGCAATGCGGAGGCGGAAATGGGCAAGCGGTCGTCCGTCGAGAATCTCTTATGGCAAGACGTGTTCGAGACGGTCTATTCGCTGGATCGCCAGTAGCCGCAACCGGCTTCGGTCACGACTCCGGCCAGACCAGCGTCTCCGCTCTCGTAACACCGCTCCGCGGTGTTACGCCTGTGTCAGGCGCTCTGCGCCGCGAGCGCCGGTGGCGGGAACGACGATCAAGGCCGCATTGCCTTAGACAGGCTCAGACACCAGATTGCGCCCCTAATGATTGCGGAGCCTGAGCCCATGACGCGTCGAACCCACTACCCATCTCACTACCTGGCCGCGGTCCTGGCCACGGCCCTGGCGGTCACGGCACTGCCGATCCGCACCGCCGGCCTGCCCGCCACGGCGGACGGTCAGCCCCTGCCGAGCCTGGCGCCCATGCTGGAACAGGTGATGCCCGCGGTGGTCAACGTCTCCACCGTCACCCATATCGACGCGGCGGATAACCCGCTGCTGCGCGACCCCTTCTTTCGCCACTTCTTCGACGTCCCGGAGCGCCAGGAGCGCGAAAACAGCAGCCTGGGCTCGGGAGTGCTGGTCGACGCACGCCGCGGGCTGGTGCTCACCAACCACCATGTCATCGCCAAGGCGGACGCGATCCGCGTCACCCTGGGCGACGGCCGGACCCTGAAGGCCGACTTGGTGGGTGCCGACCAGGCGACCGACGTGGCGGTGTTGCGCATACCGGCCGAGGGACTGAGCGCACTGACCTTCGCGGACTCCGAACGGCTCAAGGTCGGCGATTTCGTCGTCGCCATCGGCAACCCCTTTGGACTCAACCGCACAGTCACCTCCGGCATCGTCAGCGGACTCGGCCGCACCGGCCTGGGGATCGAGGGTTACGAAAATTTCATCCAGACCGATGCCTCCATCAACCCGGGCAACTCCGGCGGCCCCCTGGTGAACCTGCGCGGTGAACTGGTGGGGATCAACACCGCCATCCTGGCCCCCGGCGGCGGCAACATAGGCATCGGCTTCGCCATCCCCATCAATATGGCGCGGGCGATCATGGATCAGATCGTGGATCACGGCGCGGTGCGCCGGGGCGAGTTCGGGGTGGAGGTGCAGGACCTGACGCCAAACCTGATGGCGGCCCTGCGGATCGACAGCCGGCAGGGCGCGTTGGTCTCCGCGGTGGACCCGCAGTCACCGGCAGCGGCGGCCGGATTGCGCGAAGGCGACGTGATCCTGCGCCTGGACGGCCGGCCGGTGACCAATGGGGCCGACGTGCGCAACCGCTTCGGTCTGCTGCGGGTCGGCACCCGGGTCGAACTCGCCATCCTGCGCGACAGCAAGCCGATGACCCTCAAGGGCGAGATCGGCGACCCCTACCGGGACTTCGTGCGCGGCGACAAGTTCTCCGCCAATCTGGCCGGCGCCCTCCTCGGCGACCAGCAGGGACGCGCCGGCGCGATCATGGTGGGACCGGTCACCGAGGATAGCCCAGCCTGGCAGTCAGGGCTGCGCGAGGGCGACCTGATCATTGAGGTGAATGGGCTGCGGATTGGCGGGGTGCGGGACCTCACGCAGGTGCTGCGCCGGTCGCGTGGGCTTTTGAGCCTTCAGATACAGCGGGGGGATCGGTTGATATTGTTGGCGCGGCAGTGAAGGAAGAGTCTCACGCCAAGGCGCCAAGGCGCCAAGAGAGAAAACGGATCATCGCCGGCATCACGGAAGGTCCGGATGTACGGCCGCCGAGTAAAGGCGAGACAAGTTCCGGACACCGGCGTTAGTGTGCGATGCGGCAAGATTGCCGCATCACACACTAAAGGTGTTGCGAAGGGGCTATAGCAAAATATTGACAGACCGCGACAATTTTGATTCACTGCCCCGACCCGTCGATCTATCGGGTAGTTTGTCCGGCGAAACCTAGTTAAGCCCCAATTGCGACACCTATGAGATCAAGACCACCAGATATTTTCATTAGCTACTCGCATCGTGACGGCTTCGACTTCGCAAAGGAGCTGCACGCTGCACTTATCGCACGAGGATTTTTCGTATTTCACGACACGACATACCTCCAACCGGGCGAGCGTGTTCGTGAGAAGCTCTTTGAGTGCATTTGCTCATCCCGGCTTTACATTCCAATAATTACCGAAAACTTTGGCGATCTTGATCCGAAGAGGTGGGCTTACACTGAGTTCAAGATGGCCCTCCAAGAAGAATCACGACGAACGGAAAAATCACTAGCGTTGAAGGAATGCCCAGAACCATTCATATTCCCCATAGTTCATGGACCTAAAGATATAGATGACCTAAAAGACTATCATGATCTCCACGAGCAACTTAAAAACCGCTTGTGTAAGAGATCGACGGATCTGAAGAAAATCGTCAATGAGATAGTCGCGGCAGCAGGTATTGTAGAGGACTCGTTTGTTGACACAAGCCTCAATGGCGTCGTTGCCGGAAGATTCCCCGTAACTAACGTTGAGTATCGAAGGTTTATTAATGACGGTGGCTACAGGAACCAAGGCGTAGAAGACTGGTGGTCGCAAACGGGCCGAGAGGTTTGGCGGTCATATGTCGCACGAAGATCGCATAAATACTTGTGGTCTAAACGAACTGAAGACTCCGTGATTGATGAGAGTCTAACTGGTAGCAATCTCCGATTCAACGCGTTCAATCAGCCCGTTACAGGCGTGTGCTACTTTGAAGCTCAGGCCTATTGCCGTTGGCTCACGGAGACAAAGTTTAAAGACAGCCAGTACATGGTGAGGCTACCTACCGAGGCTGAGTGGTTGTCCATGTTGTCTAAAAAGCAAAAAGAATTTCTTTCGAACCCAGAAAGACCTAGTGAAAAAGCGATTAACCTACTTTTTTCACGTCAGAATGAACTATTACCAGACAAAATCGATCTAGAGTTGGCAGCAAAGATCGAGTACCCCTCATTATTTGGGCAATATCCAAAGTCACGCTCACACATAGGATGTTATGACCTAATAGGAAATGTCTGGGAATGGGCACATGATTTCGTGACGCCATACATTGCTCTATCCAAGAGTCGTGACGAGGGCAACGTTGGAAAAATTCTCGGAAACTGTTGCTTCGATATTCCCAAACGATTGCAGCATCCGCCTCGGGAACTTAGATACCCTGGATATCGGCACAACGTCATTGGATTCAGAGTTGTCTTAGTTGAACGAAGGTGGTGGAAAAGGTGCGTGGAAAAGCACGAAAAGGGGCCAGTGCGGCTTGGCAATGTCGCGTAGTCTAGTGGGTGCAAATCCCACCTGGGTAATCGTGAGCCGCGAGCCCAGTATCGAGCCTTGCGGCGCGAACGGTAACGGACGCGTCGATGCGTAGGCACGAAAGCAG
>NZ_CAJAXH010000165.1 GCF_903946935.1 uncultured Thiodictyon sp. | reverse complement strand
TTGACGCTCGCGATCGGTTACGAGGACAGGCGCAGGACGAAGCAAGGGCATCGAAAAAACCAGAGTAGATCACGAAGTTTGCATCTTACAACGCGCTCTTCAGAAACGGTATTAGGATTTTCATCCTGCGGTACTAGTCGCGTTGAATACGGCGACATAGGCTTCCGACTCGTCCGCGAGATCTGCCTGATCTGAGCCACGCGGACCATCCCTGAGCCAGACGGGCCCTCGACCCGTTTGGATGGTTTCGGACGGGCCTTTCAGTCCTTGCGGTTGCGGAGAGTCCTGCCAACCGCTCAGGACGGCGTGAAGGACCATGCCGCGTGTCGGCTTCTGGTTCTCGCACAGCGTAGAATGTCGCCATGATCCACGACCAGAACTTCAAGAACCTGATCCTCGACTACCCGCGCCAGGCCTTGGCCTTCTTTGCCGCCGCGGAGGCCGAGGACCTGCCGGAGTCGGTGCGGATCACGCCGCTGCGTCAGGAGCAGTTACAGGAGCGTTTGGGCGATCGGTTCCGCGAGCTGGACACGCCACTGCTTGTGGAGTTGCCGGACGGGCGGCGCGAGGCCCTGCTGTTTATCGTCGAGGAGGAGAGCGACCCGCGCCGGTTCTCGATCTACCGGTTGGTGCGCTACTGCGCGGACCTGGCCGAGCTGTGCCAGACCGACCGGGTGGTGCCGGTTGTGGTCTTCGGCCTCGATCATAATCCCGGCCAGCGGCGTGCGTAGTCAGGGCTTCCAGCCCTGACGGTGTCAGGCCAAGATGGCCTGACTACGCACCGGGCGAACCCAAGTGGCCGGAATCTTGATCGAGGCCTGGTCTTCCTGCGCGGGTCGCCCGACCGGCGCTCGCTGACCCTCGGGGGCGATCGGTACGCCTATCTCAGTTTCACTTACATCGCCTGCGAGCTGGCTGAGTTGCCCTACCATGCCTACCGCGAGAGCGACAATCTGGTCGCGCGGCTCAACCTCCCCAACATGCGCTACGCGCCTGAGGATCGGGTAGCCGTCTACGCCGACGCGGTGCGCGGTCTGACGACCCTCGAGGCCGATCCCGAGCTGCAACTCAAATATATGGATTTCATCGACATCTATGCCGCGCTCGACGAAAATGAACAGCAACGCTACCACCAACAATACCCAGAGGAGGTCGCAGCCATGACCAGTTTTGCCGAGCGTTTTACCGCGATAGGCGAGCAGCGGGGCGAGGCCACCATGCTGCTGCTTCTATTGCGCCACAAATTTGGCGACCTTGCGGATAGCACCCGCCAACGCGTGGAGACGGCCGACCCGGACACCCTCCTGACCTGGTCCGAGCGCATCCTGACGGCCGACAGCATTGATGAGATCCTGCACTGAGCGCGGATGTGCTGGTTCAACGCGCGGAGGTCAGCGACGGGGCCTTGATCACAATCCAGCCATCTGCGCTTGCGCCAACCCGTCGCGGCCGGGGGGCCGCTCCTACGCGGGTAGGGGTTGCCGCCCGATGATCGCAGGGGCGGGACGCCCACGCTCCTTTTAATACAGATAGCGCTCGGCCGCGCTCACCAGGTCCTCGCGGGCCGGCAGTTCGCTGGGTGAGAATGACACCAGTTGCATGACGAGCCGTTGGTCGCGGGCATTGTGCAGCTCCTGAAAGTCGATCCGGCGGGCGGCGGGGTCCTGGGGGTCGCGCTCGATGTTCATCGGGTCGATGAAGAGGGTGAGTGGTTCGGCCCAGAGCAGCCGCTCGGCCTCTCCCAGTGCATCGGCGACGATCTCCAGATGGTGCTGCAAAACCTGGTCGTCCCGACCCAGGCCCGCCAACTGGTCCGTGATCGCATCCAATTCGGATTCCAGCGTTGCCGGATCAGGGTGCTCACCCTCGCCCGGATTAAAGGTCAAACCCCCGCGCTTGAGCGCCGCCAATTTGCCGCGCAGCAGGTCACGTTGGCGCGCGAGATCGGCGCGCTCGATGCTTCTCTCCCCGATCCGGGTCAGTGCCAGGAATAGCAGGTGGTCGAAGGCGCGGCGCTTGAGGTGACGACGCGCCTCTGCTTCGGTGTGTCTGGGGTCGACCACGTTGTGGCCGGAAAAGCTCACCGCGACCTGCGGCACCTCGCGGCGAATGATATCGCCAGTCAGGTCGATGCCAAAGACCGTGCGCTCGCTGCGCTGCGCCAGCACCAGTGCAGTGATTCGCTCGGCGCCGCGGCCCTCCGTCGTGGCCAGGTAATCGGTCAGTGAGCGATCCCGACTGAAGTGATCCAGCATATCCGCCGCCGAGGCATAGAGTGCGCTGAGTGCCGGAATCGAGGTGAACTCGCGCCGCTCGGCCGATACCGGCGCGGGGATGTTGTCGACCAGCGGGATGACATGATCGATAGCGTGAATGACCGCTTTACGCAGATGTTTGCGGTAACCAGGCAGCAGCCGCAACCGTGCATCAGTGGTGTCGACGGCGCGCTCGATCGCCGCCTCAATGAGTGACTCGGGATAGCGCCCGTGGGACTCCTCGCGACCGCCGAAGATGGACTGGAAAAGCTTCATGGCGGCTAAGCGACCTGTTCGTTTTCCAACGCCTTCTGGGTGATCTCGCCGTACAGACCGACCGCGCGCGCGTAAAGCGCCTGCAGGTCCGGCCGGGCGACCACGTAACGTTTCATTTGTTCGGCATCGGCCATGACGGCCTTGAGGTGGTCGATGTCGCTGGCGTCCAGGCGCTCGCCGCGGTCCACCTTGGCCTTGATGTCGAGCGCTCGCGGGAGCCTGAACTTTTCGAACCGTTCGAGAATGGCGACGATGACGCCGTCTTGATGGGAGATTTCGGTCATGGTGTTTTCCGGGACCTGATGGGGTTGGTGGCCGCCGGCGTTGCTGGTCACCGCTCTGCTGCGCCGGTTGTGCGGGGCCGCGGGGCAACCGTCTATCGGCACTGAAAGGCCGATGCTACTATAGAAGCCTTGACTTTTCACGTACCGGATGCGACCCCGGCAGACGCCACGGCGGGGCCGCCAACGACTGACAAACGTCAGGCCGGACGGGGCATCCGCCCCGTCCGAAACGTCTTGGCTGCCGGGGCAGTCCCTGACCTTGGTGTTGTCTGCCGGGCCCCAAACGCTCGGGGCTGGGTTTCAAATCCCGTCCAGCCAGGACTGACCGAAATTGGTATGGCGAGGGTCGCCACTCCGGAGCCACGGCCCCCGGCAACGCTATCGCCCCCGGCGGATCCCTGCTGACCAGGCGCCACCGCACCCCACCCACTGGCCCCCAACCCCCCGCATCCGTTACCCTGCCCGGATGCGCCTTGAAAAAATCAAACTCTCCGGTTTCAAGTCCTTCGTGGACCCGACCACCGCCCATTTCCCGAGCAATCTGGTGGGCGTCGTGGGGCCGAACGGCTGTGGCAAATCCAACGTCATCGACGCGGTGCGCTGGGTCATGGGCGAGTCCTCGGCCAAGATGCTGCGCGGCGAGTCGATGGCCGACGTCATCTTCAACGGCAGCACGGGGCGCAAGCCGGTGGGCATGGCGAGCATCGAGATGATCTTCGACAACGCCGACGGGCGCGCCGGGGGCGAGTTCGCCGCCTTCAGCCAGATCGCGGTCAAACGACAGGTCACGCGCGACGGCCAGTCGGTCTATTTTCTGAACGGTAGCCGCTGCCGCCGCAAGGACATCCAGGACCTGTTCCTGGGCACCGGCCTGGGGCCCCGCTCCTACGCCATCATCGAGCAGGGGATGATCTCGCGCATCATCGAGGCGCGCCCGGAGGACCTGCGGGTCTTTCTGGAGGAGGCGGCGGGCATCTCAAAATACAAGGAGCGCCGCCGCGAGACCGAGACCCGGATCCGCAACACCAGGGAGAACCTGGACCGGCTGACGGACCTGCGCGACGAGGTGGCCAAGCAGCTCCAGCACCTGGAGCGCCAGGCCGACACCGCTGCCCGCTATACCGAGTTCCGCGCCGAGGAGCGGCGCCTGGACCTGGAGCTCAAGGCCATGCGCTGGCGGGTCCTGGACCAAGAGCTGGACGCGCAGGACCGGCGCCTCGGCACCCTGGAGACCGACCAGGCGGCCGGGCTCGCCCGCCAGCGCCGCCTCGAGGCCGACATTGAGGAGCGCCGCGCCGCCTACAGCGACGCATCCGAGCACTTCAACCAGGTCCAGGGCCGCTTCTACGCGGTGGGCTCCGAGATCGCCCGCGCCGAGCAGGCGATCCAGTTCGCCAACGAGTCCCGTGGGCGCCGGGAGGCCGAACTGGTCCGGCTCGATCAGGAGCTCGACGACGCCAACGACCACCTGGACCGGGATCTGAAGCGGCTGGCCGAGCTCGATGGCGACCTGGCGCGGGATGAGCCGCTGCTCGCCGCCGCCCAGGCTGGACTGGATGCGGCCGCCGCCGCGGTCGCCCTGGCCGAGGACCGGCAGTCGCACTGGGAGGCCGAGTGGGATCGCTTCAACCAGGAGGCCGCCGGCCCGGGTCAGCAGGCGCAGGTAGAGCGCGCCGGGATCAATGCACTGGAGCAGCGTTTGGGGCGCGACCGGGAGCGGCTGCGGCGCCTGGAGGAGGAGGCCGGCCGGCTGGACCTGGCCGGTGCCGAGCAGCGGGTGGAGGACCTGACCGAGCGGGAGGAGGGGCTGGCCGAGCAGTGTGCCGAGGTCGAGACCCGCCAGGCGGGTGTCGCCGCGGACCTGGCCGCGCACGAGGCGGCGGCACGCGCCCTCGTCGCGGACCTGGATCGGGTGCGTACCGCGCTGCAACAGGGCAAGGGTCGGCGCGCCTCGCTCCAGGCACTCCAGCAGGAGGCGCTGACCGATCGTGACAAAAAACTCACCGCCTGGCTGGCGGCCAACGGCCTGGCCCAAGCGCCGCGGTTGGCCGACCGGCTCCAGGTCGGCGCGGGCTGGGAGTCCGCGGTGGAGACGGTGCTCGGGTCGGCACTCAAGGCCGTCCCGGTGCCGGACCTGCGACCCCTGGCGGCGGCGGGACTGACCCCGGGGCTGGTCCTCATCGACACCGCTGCCCCGGCCGCGGCGCCGGGCGAGCGCCCGGCCACGCGACTCGCCGCCCAGTGTGAGGCCCCCTGGCCGCTGGACGGACTGCTCGGCCCGGTCCAGACCGCTGCCGACCTCACCGAGGCATTGGACCGCCGGGCCGACCTGGCCGTGGGCGAATGGCTGATCACCCGCGACGGCATCCAGGTCGGCAGCAACTGGCTGCGCACCCCCGCCGCCGGGTCGACCGCTGGCGTGCTGGCCCGTGCCGAGTCGCTCAAGGCCCTGGAGCTGGAACTCGCGGCACTGACCGAGCAGGAGCAGTCACTCAGCGCCCAGGACCAGTCGCTGCGCGCCGCCCGCGCCGAGGCCGAGCAGGTGCGGGCGCAGACCGCCCAGGCCCTGACCGCGCTCAATCGCGAACTGGCCGGCGTACGCGCCGAGCTGACCGGGAGCCGAGCCCGCCTCGGGCACCTGAACGAGCGCCAGGAGGCCCTGGGCGCGGAGCGTGCGGAGCTGGCCAGCCAGTGCGAGGAGGCCATCGCCGACATGGAGGAGGCGCGCGAGCGCCTGCACGAGCTGCTGGAGGAGGTCGAGCACCTGGTCGAGCGCCGGGAGCAACTCACCCGCGAGCGCGAGTCGCTGCGCACCGCTCTGACCCAGGCGCGCGAGGCCGAGCGCGCCGCCCGCGACCGTGCCCAGGGCCTGCGGGTGGGGGTGGAGTCCAATCGCGCCGCCCGCGAGGCGACCCTGCACAGCCAGTCGCGCGCCCAGGACCAACAGGCCCAATTGCGCGAGCGGCGCGACGAGCTGGAGGCGGCCATCGAGGACTCGGTCGAGCCGCTGGCCGAGCAGCGCGAGCGCCTGGACGAACTACTCGTGCGCCGGGTGGAGGTGGAGGCCGAACTCACCGCCGCCCGCGAGCGCCTGGAGTCGCTGGATCAGGAGGTGCGCTCACTGGAGCAGGAGCGCCACCGGGTGGAGCAGGCCGGGCAGACCAGCCAGCGCGAGCTGGATATGCTGCGCTTGGAGCGCCAGGAGCGGCTGGTGCGCCGCCGCACCCTGGAGGAGCAACTCAAGGAGGTCGAGACCTCCCCGGAGGCGGTGTTGCGCGACCTGGACCCGGCCGCGGACGAGGCCACCTGGCAGGAGCGCCTAAGCAGGCTCGCCGCGCGTATCCAGCGCCTGGGGGCCATCAATCTGGCCGCCATCGACGAGTACAAGGAGCAATCCGAGCGCAAGCGCTATCTGGACGAACAACACGCCGACATCGCCCGCGCGCTCGACACCCTGGAGGGCGCCATCCGCAAGATCGACCGCGAGACCCGCACCCGCTTCAAAGACACCTACGACCAGGTCAACAGCGGTTTCCAACTGCTGTTCCCACGGCTCTTCGGCGGCGGTCACGCCTATCTGGAGCTGACCGACGAGGACCTGCTGGAGACCGGTGTGACCGTCATGGCCCGCCCGCCGGGCAAGCGCAATTCCAGCATCCACTTGCTCTCGGGTGGCGAAAAGGCACTCACCGCGGTGGCCCTGGTGTTCGCCATCTTCCAATTGAACCCGGCGCCCTTCTGTATGTTGGACGAGGTCGATGCGCCGCTCGACGACGCCAATGTCGGGCGCTTCTGCGAGCTGGTCCGGTCCTTATCCAATCAGGTCCAATTCATCTTCATCAGCCACAACAAGGTGACGATGGAGATCGCCGACCACCTGCTCGGCGTCACCATGCACGAGCCCGGTGTCTCGCGGCTGGTCTCGGTGGACGTGGAGGAGGCGGCCAAGTTGGCGGGGGTGGCCTAAAAAAAGCGCTCGTGCCACCGCGGAGATCTCGTGACACCGCAGAGCTCTCGTGACACCGCTCCAGCGGTGTCACGCCTGTGTCAGGCGCTCTGCGCCGCGAGGCCTTGATCATCGGTTCGGCCAGTAATGGTCCGCCTGCAACCGGAGGTCGATGCTTTAGGCGACTTCTGGAAAAGATTTTACCGATTTTCCGTTCGTCCTGAGCTTGTCGAAGGATGAACGGAAAATCCTGCTCTAAGGCTGACATTGAATCCGTTCATGGTTCGACAAGCTCACCACGAACGGATTAAATGTCACAACGAACCGATGGAATCCAGGTATGAACTTTCCCGGAAATCGCCTAAAGAGAAGTCTGTGGTGCCTGCGCGCCGAACCGGCTAACGGCCATGGAAGGGGGACCTACCACCCCGGAGCATGAAAGTCTGTCAGGCTAACGGGGCACTCCTGGGTTCCTCCGTCGTTTTCAGGTAAAAAAGACTTCAAAGACATTGGCTTGCGGCGACTTTC
>NZ_CAJAXH010000164.1 GCF_903946935.1 uncultured Thiodictyon sp. | reverse complement strand
GCCTTGGGCCTGTCCCAACCGGCCTTTGCCCGGCTGCTGCAAACCCCGGTCGGCACCGTGCGCGACTGGGAGCAGGGGCGCTTTCCGCCCCCCGGCAGTGCGCTGCTGGTGGCACGGCTGGCGGTTGAGCATCCCGAGGTGTTGCGGCCTTATGCCGCGGCCAGTTGATCGCGCAGCGCTGGCGGTCTCAAAGCACCGTCCGAACCGCGCCCAGCAGGCTCCTTGTGTCGGTCGCGCTCTTTGCTAGCAGGCTGTCGGACTTAGTGATGCAACCGATTGAATGCAAAGAGTTTCCTCTTTTGCGCCAAAAAGTCGTTTTCCTGTTTAATCAATCGGTTACGCCATCAAGTCCGACAGGCTGCTAGTGACCCAGCTCGCACCTCGGGGAGCCCGCCCGGAGGGTTGAGCCCCTTGGTTCGGCGGAGCCCAGTCCCAACAACGAAAGTGCCCAGTCTCCATGGCCCCGGGCGTTCGGGTGCGCGGCAGTACCCCCACTTCCCGCATTCCCCCCACAAAACCGAACCTTCAGCTATCACACCCATCCCCCCTGATCGGGCACCCTGACGGCACCTTTACAGCCGGTCCGGGTCTCCGCCAATGCGCTTCTCCAGGTTTTCAGGGCTTCTCGCCGTGGCACTTGCCGCGCCGCCCCATGCCCTCTGGGCCGAGCCCGCCGCCACCTTGGGCACGATCCTGGGCAGCAGCGACACCGCGATCCGTCGCATGGCCCGGCTACCCGTCGGTGGCCTCCAGGCCGTCGAGACCAACGACGGGCAACTCATCTTCATGTCCGACACCGGGCGCTACGTGGTCCGGGGCAAGGCCTACGACCTGTGGCACGGCGTGGCCCTGACCTCGCTCGCCCAGGCCGAGGACCTGGCCGGGCGCATCGATCTGAAGCACCTGAAACTCGACGTTGCCGACCTGGGTGCGCTCGATCTCGGCACGGGTCCTGATGTTGTGGCCTTCGTCGACCCGCAATGCCCGCACTGCGCCGCCTTCTTCAAGGACCTGGCGTCGCTCGCGGACCGCTATCGGTTCCGCTTGATCGCTTTGCCCATCGCCGAGGACTCCCAGTCCGAGGTGCTGGCCTTGCACTGCCTGGCCACCACCGACCGTGCCGCCGCGCTCGCAGCACTGCTGGAACACCGCGCCGACGTGCCGGTGGCGACGGGTACCTGCGGACAGCAGACGGCCCAGCGCACCCTGATCACGGCGCAGATGTTCGGCGTGAGGGGCACTCCCTTCGTGATCGCGCCCGACGGCCGCATCCACCAGGGCCGCCCGGACGACCTAATCGGTTGGCTCGCCGGCACCCCGACCGGAACGCCCAAGGCAGGGGAGGGCGGGCAGTGAGGCGCGCCGGATGGTTCTGGCTGCTGGTCGCCGTGTCCCCGCTGGCGACACTGCCCGGCTGCGCCAGCGACAACGCGCAATTCGCCTGCCCTGGTTTCCCCAGTCGGCCACTGTGCCTGCCCACTTCCGAAATCTACCGCCTGACGGACGGTGCAGGCCCACCGCCCGCGTCGGAACGCCGCCCGAGCGCCATCAGTACCACCAACAACAACGGGAGTTTCCTATGAAGCGAACCGGGATGGCCGTTGCGCTCACCCTGCTCGGCACCCTGGCCGGCTGCGCCACGTTCCAACACCCAGGCCCGATGGTCGCCGGGCCGGATCAACGCCCCGCGCAATTCGCACCCACGCGGGTGTCGTCCACCACCATGGCCGTCTGGCTGGCGGCCTGGGAGGACGACAAGGGCGATCTGCACGCGCCGGCGACGGTGTATGTGGAGGTGGCCCCAACCCGCTGGAGCTACGCCGACCAGTCCACGACCTCGCGTATGAAACCACAAGCACTCCAGCTGGGGCTCTCGCCCCGACAACACACCACGCTGATGGCCCTCGGCCTGCTGGCGTTGGTGGCCACCCTGATGCTGGTGTCCCACCCCAGCTTTGCCGGCACCGGGGGTGCCGAGTTCAACCCACTCTACACCAAGCTAT
>NZ_CAJAXH010000163.1 GCF_903946935.1 uncultured Thiodictyon sp. | reverse complement strand
TCTGCTCGGCGACTGGTCGCTGATCACCGCCTGGGGCGGGCTGGAGTCTCACCGGGGACAGGTGCGGCGGGCCTTGGTGGCGTCGGAGGCAGAGGGGGTGAAGCGGTTGGCGCAGATTGAGAGGCGGCGCCGGCAGCGGGGTTACGTGAATGTAAAACCGATTGAATTTTGACCGTCCGTATTGCGCTATTGTTCATTTTAGGAGAGATCCATGTCAGTAGTTAAACCTGATCGCGCGTTGACACAAAAGAGAATCGCTGAACTTTACAGTAAGTTCTCCTGGCCGATGATGCACGCCTGTATCACCGAGCATCAGAAAACAGTGGGGTTTGCCATCTCGCAAATGCTGTGGTTAAGACTGGTGACTGGAGCGGATACGGAAGAAACGATTGCTCAAGACCTCAAGCTCGTTTTTCCCGACAGTCATGATTCTATCGTCGCTTTCGGTTCACTGTACTTCTTCAAAATGAAGCCAGCATTGAAAGAAAGTGCCATCAAGAAACTTCAGCAGCATTTCGCACAGTTAGAAAAGCTGAAGCGCGCAGGCGACTCCGCGCAATAAGATACAGCGGTCATGCACGCTTAAATGCAGTGACACAGCCATCGATACATAAAGTATGAAATTACTTGAACACCTCGACTTGACTGAATTAGGCGATTGTTCTGAATGCCGTCAATATTTTATCGCACTCAGAAAAGACTTTGAAGCGCGGCTGTCTGAAAAGTTATCGAAGAGAACGGTTAATAAGCATATTGTTATTATTAGCTGCCTTACGGATTTTTTGTGCTTCGACTGCGGTGTAAGATGTCTTGACGATCTCACGGTTGGCATGGTCAACAGCCGCTTCCGGCGATGGTATGGAAGTAAAATAGCGGATGCCACAGAGAGTGAAGTTAAAACTGCGGTTCGGAAGTTTTTTCTCTTTCTCGCAGAAGAAAAAGGATTCAATAACGAGAAGATACTCATCAGCATCCGAAAATAATCGCCTACAGTTACTGGAGCATAACAAGCTGTGAGCTTGCCCCCTCGGATCGTAGTTCGAGGGTTGGGCTACGGGACACCACGAGGGCGAGCGAGTGGTCTAACCGGAACGGGTAGAGTACGGCCGCGGACTGGAGCCCGGGGACGCTGATGGCGCGGCCGGTGTAGCGGATTGCGGCCTCAATGAGCCAGGCGATCAGCGCCTCATTGGTGATGACCGTTGCCGGGTTGCGGATCACGCGCCGGCCCTTGTCGACCCGCTCGCAGGTACACCAACTGGCCTGGGTCTGGAGTACCCGGTTGGCGGCGCGCCGGGTGACTTCGCCCTCGCCGTAGGTCTCGGCCAGGCGGCGATGAATCTCGGCGGCAGTGCAGTCGCCCTGCATCGTCGTTAGACGGCCCACCAATTCAGCGACCTTGCCGAAGAAGGGATAGACGGCGATGGCCATCCCCCAACACAGGGCCGCAGCGGGCACTTCGTGGGACTCCTTAAAAATGGCAACGCCCCGCTCGGCAAAGGCGGCTAGTTCGGGGCGCGGGTCCAGCCACAGTCCTCGCAGGACGCTGCGGGCCTTGGTCTTGGAGGGCATCCCGAATCCGGCGGCATCCAACAGCGTCTCGATCGCTTCCGGGTCCTGGACCCCGCCGCGCACCTTGAGTGCGCACGTCGCCCAGTCGAGCGGGATGAATCGATCGAAGCCGATCCGGGGCGCGGTGGCCTGGGGATTGTTCAACGCGTGTCACTCACTTTCACGAAGGGGACGATCAGCTCTTCAACCGAGCAGCCGCCGTGCGACACCAGCGTTTCACCCGGCGGGACGAAGGCGTTCCGGCCAGCGGCGAACAATGGCAGGAAGTCCGCCGGCAGGGCCGGCAACTCAAGGCTGACGGTTCCCGGAAACAGCCCCGCGGACTCCGCCCGTGACAGGGCGTTACGGTAGACCCGCACCCGTTCGCCGCGGGTCTCAGCGATTACACCCTGATTCGGTCGGCCGACGCCGACGGCCTCGCAATTGCCATGGTCGGCGGTCAAATAGACATGGAAGCCATGATCGAGCAATAGCGCAAACAAGCCATCGACCGCGCCTGACTCGCACCAGCTCGCGACTTGGCTCGCGATCCCCCGCTTGCCCAGGATGGCCCCATGCACGATCTCATCAATGGTATCGACGACGATCCCCGCCACCTTGATCACTGGGTTCGCCAAAGCGACTGCCAACTCGTCGAGCTGGTCGGCACGGCGTAGGCCCTTGCGATAAAGCACCTCGCTGGGGCGCAATCCCTGGTCCTGCCAAAAGCAGGACCACAAGGCCGGCTCCCGGTGGGTGGTCGTGAGCGAGTCCGCAAATTCCCGGGGCCGCAGCCCGGCGAACAGGGCCTGACGGGAGACGGCGGTTAAGGTCGGGAGCCAGGCGAAGCAGGCGCCTTCCGCGAACGCGAACCGCGGTGTCCGCGCCGTGACCGCCTCGCGGATCTGTACCCACTGGTCCAGGGCCAATCCGTCGAACACCAGCAGCGCCACACGGGCCTCACCGGCGTCGCGGCGCAAGGCCAGAAAGCGCGGGACCTGGTGCACCATCACCGGTCCATTCGCCGCCGACAGCGACGGCAGATCGGCGTAATGCCCGTGTACCCAGGCCAGCAGACGTTCATCCGTCAAACGCTGCAGCTGCACGACGTCTGCCAGGAGCCCCTTGGCGTGGGCCGTATCGAGGCTATGAAAGCGGGCGATGGCCTCGCCGAAGCGTCGCGCAAAGGTCCCCCAGTCCCGGTGCGTGGCGTCCGTGCTCGGCAGCGTCTCGACCAGGGCTTGTAGGCCGTCCACGACCAGGTTGCGCAGTGCCGCTGGGTCCTTGACGATCCCGACCGCGATACTTTTCGCGACATTGGCCGGCAGGTCGGCGGGCAGGTGCTGCACGGCCAGCGGGTGAAGGGTCCCGTCCAGGAACATCGAATCGACCAGAGGTCGTCCACGCGGGTGATCAGATGCGGGGCGAGGCGGAACACATGGGTCAGGATGAAGTCTTTGGTCGCCGCCTCACCGAGTAACTGGAATGCGTGCCTGGTGTGCGCGTTAAACAGCGCGTCCAGATGCTCCGCGGCGATCTGCCTGACCACGCTATAGCTCAAGCGCGGAAACAGGTTCGCCAGGCTCAGGTGAACCGTGCGTGCCTGACGCAGATAATCCCAAGGCAGCGAACCCGGATCGGCGCCGCCGTGATGCAACACCAGGGCCTTGCCCGAACACGCTTCATCGCGGTCCCACGCGGCCCGGTAGCGTTCCTCGTACTCGGCCCGAAAGGCCATCGGGTCCCCGAAGGGCAGCACCTCAAACCCCCGGGCGCGCAACCCGGCCAGTATCCGCTCGTCCAGCAGCACCGCGTCGGGGTCCGCGGCGATCCAGAAACGGGCCAGGTCGGGCGGAAACTCGCCGAGGATGCGATCGACCCAAGCGCTCATGCCGTGACTCCAACGTCTGCGCGGCGAACACGTTTTCTCGGGAGCCACACGCGAAAGACCGTCTCACCCCAGACGGTCTGCCGGTCGACGACCCGGCAGGGGGTGGTGTGGCGGGCGTGGCGCACCCAGTCGCCGACGGCCCAGCTGTTCATGCACTGATCCGGCTTGCCGGAAACTGCGGTAAAGTCGCATTCCAGGCGGCGAGATTCATCACGGCACAGCCGGCGATGAAGGGTCTTGCCCAGGGTGTATTGTGCGGCCCCAGGACCGGTAGCTGGCCTTCCAGCGCGTCGCTGCGTGCCAACAGTTCAGCATCCGAAAGTTCGGCCGCGCCGATGAGGACCAAATAATAGATTGGCTTGTCGACGCGGCCAGATGCCCATTCGTACAGGAACGAGTCCCGAAACTTCGTCTTGAGATCGCCGTCCATTTGTCCGGCAAGCAATTTGCGGATGAATCGACCCCGCTCTTTCGCGTTGGCCATTGGGTGGTCGGGGTCTTTGAATTCGATGAACAACAAGCGGTCGTCAAGCTCCACGATGAAATCGACCGCCTTCATACAATGGCTGAGCCCATGCACTGCGGCGTCGTCGAACTTACGGCCAACGGCTCCCGGCGGGAGAGCGATCTGCAGGGCGTCATCTGCGAGCACCGTCATGCCTTTAGCCCACCAAGGCTACGCGTGAGTTGCCGGTCATAAAGATCGCTGAAGGTTCCCAGAATTGCGTTCGGCTCAATTGCGCTGTAGCCTTCACTGGCGTTTGCCGCCACGGCGCCAGACTCATCCCGGAACAGTGAGATGTAACGTAGCGCGTCCCTGCTGTTCTTGCGCAGGTCGAACTCCTTTAGCAAGACATAGTTGTGTGTCGTCAGGAACACCTGTACGCCGAGACGCTGAAGCCCTAGGATAATCTCAACGACTTCGCCGATCAGCGACGGATTGAGATTGGCTTCAGGCTCATCCCAGAAGAGCACCGAGCCGGACAGCAGGGTACCGTTCTGTATGAGCAGCCAGAGCAATGCCAGTTTACGTGAGCCTTCCGCCAACAGCATGAACTCCAACTCGCCGTGGCTGTTCTTAAGGAAAAAGGTCTCTCCCTTCAGTATCACCTTGCCTTCCATTATCGTTTGCAGTACCGTCAACATGCGGGCGCGACCTTCGTCCGGCGTGCCCCTCAGTTTGGGAAGATAAGCCCGTTTTATGATGTCAGGATAGACTTCCTCAAACGCAATCTCGCGCTTAGCCACGGTGGACAAGAAGCCAGGAGCCTGGGCCAACATTTCCTTCACGGGAATGTAAGCGGCTTCCCATCCCGTGGCTTGCCAATCGAGCTCGCCTTCGACATGCACTTCGTTGACGTCACCGCTGCGATTCCCGAAGGAAACCTTAATTTCACGTTGATCGTCTCGCCGCACCGCGACACTGGCAGCCGTGAGCCCCTGCCTTCTGCGAATGAGGCGTGCGATGCGCCCTTCGTATGGTTTGAAAACGCCAAGCAACTTATGCGCAAATCCCGTTTCCTTGTCTTCACCCGAGGTAACCGCACATGCGGCATAGAGAATCTTTAACAGGTGGGTCTTGCCGGTGCCGTTGACACCAATCATGACATTCACCCCGGGGGAGAAGCGCTCATTCAGCGACTCAAACGCGGTGAAATTTGTTAGTTCGATTTGCGTCAGCTTGCTCACGATCCACTCTCCATCCGGGTCAGCGCCTGGTCATACCACAGCAGCAGCTTCTCGTCTTCTTGCAGGGCCTCTTCGGGGATCTTCGCGGCGATGGCGACGATGGCCCGGTAGTCCTTGGCCGCCCAGGCGGCCTTGAAGCCGGCGCGCAGGACCTCCAGCCGGAATTCCTTCAAGCGCCGGCCGGTGTGCGCCTGGTAGGTTGCGAACTCCTTCTGCAGCGCCTTCTCGCGCTTCTTCTCCTTGTCTTGGGCCTTGTTCGGGTCGGGTACATACCAGCGGTCTTGCGCCTTGGCGACCAAGGCCGGGTGGTCCTTGGCGAGACCGCGCAGGTCCTTGTGGTTGGTCGAGAGATAGCTGTGGATTTGGCTCGGGACCTCGCCCGCGCCGTCGTAGCACAGGAAGCTGTCATCCAGCAGTTGGCCCAACTCCGGGATGATCTCGCCCTTCTTCTTGGCGGCGCCGATCTGCGGCATGTATTCGGGCAGGATCTCCGAACGGGTCGATGGGCGCTTGCCCAAGAACTGGGTCAGCCAATCGATGGCGCTGCGCTCGTCCGAGATGAATAGCTCGGCTTGCCGCGCCTGGGGAATCCGTGCCCGCGCCTTCTCGTATTCCACGCGTTGCTCCGGCAGGAACGCCATCCCATCGACCATCTCGAAACGCGCGGCCAGTTCCGCAATGAACTCGGGGCTGGATAGGGGCACCGGCGCGTCATGCCGAATGAACCAGGCATCCATACGGTCCTTGATGCGGCGCGGGTCGCGCTCGACGTTGTTCACCAGTTCCTGAAAATCGCCCTGAGTGACCTTGACCGCGGGCAATTGCCGCAGATGGGTCCGTACAAAGTCCCAGGCAGAATCCAGCGTGGCGCCGTTGCGCTTGAAGCGATCCTCGAGGCCACCATTCGGTTTATAGGCCGAGATCACCAGGTCCTGCTTCATCGCCGTCGCTGACGTGACCTGGCGATAGCTGCCCTGCAGCTTGTCCAGGGCCGTGACCTCCGCCACCACGAAGCCCGCCTGCTGCAGCGCAACCTGGATCGCGTTCCAGACAGCGGCCTTACTGTTGGAGAAGACCACCGTCATCCAACGGCCGGGTTTCAGCACCCGATAATACTCGGCAAAGCAGCGTTGCATCAGGTGCTGATATTCGGGCAGGGCCTTGTGCTTGAAGCGGTCGATGATGGCCTCGGGTGCGGCATCGGTGAAGACCCGGTGCCACTCGTCAGGATGCTCCTTCGCTTTCTTCCAGAGTACGGCAAGCGCCTGCCCGGCACGCGGGAGAAAAAAATGATGCGTGTGCAAGAATCCCTTGGGTGCAATTCGCGAGCCGTGATACATCGCCTCAATAGGAAACCGCGCCGTCGGCATTTCAGGGGGCAGCGGCAGGGCCTCGATCCGCTCCAGTACGCCCAGGTCGTGCGCATCCGGCCGTTTTTCCCGGCGCAGTCCCGCGGCGACATAGGAGATCAGCGCCGGCCGAAATTTGACCCGCTGCCAGGGCTCGCCGGTCGCCGGATCGATCCGCGATTCAAGGACGCGCTCCAGGCGATCCTTATTCAAATCGACCCCGCAGTACGGGCAGGGAAAGCTATCCCGCACGCGCTTGGTCTCGGCATCCAGTGCCTCAGCGACGAAATCAATCTGTCCCGCGCACTCGGGGCAGGCGAAGACCTCGCTCCAGACGGTATAGTCGATCCGCCCCTTGGTCTTGCCGTCGGTATGCAGGGTCTCGTACATCCAGCCAAGTTCCTGCTCCAGCTCTTTGAGTAGTTTTCGACCGGCAGCGGCGAAGGCGCCCACGTCGAACGGCAGGTTGTAGTTGGCGGCGATGAAGGTGGCGGCCGGAGAGAGGTCGTTCAGGATGACCCGGCGCGCACCCCAGCGGGGCGGTTCCTTGCCTTGGCGCTTCCATTCGCCCTCCAACTGGTGCCGATAGGCGGCCGGCGCGGCCCCGCACCATTGAGCGGCAACCCCGGTCATGCCAGAGCCGGCAAAGCCGTCCAGCACCAGGTCCCCGGGCTCGGTGTAGTGCAGGATGGACGGGACGATGGCCAGGTGCGGCACCTTGGTATGGTAGCCGTGGGCCTTGTAGAGCGGGTCTGTCTTGCCCACCGAGACATCGATGGTCATCGGCTCCCGGCGATACGCAAGCTCAGGGTCATAGGGTCGGCCGTCGTGCGTAACGAATGCCTCAATAAAGGGATTGGGGCAAGCGGTGTAGTAAGGTGGGTCTGACATGGCCAGAATGTCCGCGTCCGTACCGACTGGAAACCCTTCGATCTTACGGAACTCCGGGTCTTGTAACCGCTCTCGCAAGAGCCCCAGGAAGTGCTCGCGGCGCGCCGCGTCGCTCGGAAAGGTCTGGCCCAGGCAGTCGACGGGACCGGCGGCCGCGGCACTCTGGCCATCAAACAGGTCGTTCATGGGGCATCTTGTCCTTGGTTTGCTGCCCGGCGAGCAAGGCGCTCCCACGCTCGGTCAGGCGGTAGCGCTGCTTGCTGCTTTGCGGTTTGTCTGGAATGGTCATGGTCACAAGCCCTTGCTCCAGCAGGGGCGTCAAGCACTGATCACGGAACTCGGTGCGCTTGACGGATGCGGCGGTCAAATCCATGAGTTCGGTGATAGCGTGCGCTGCGGTCATCTTGGTCAGGAGTCCCTGTTGGTCTGCTGTCAGTTGGGACCAGGTGACGACTTGCTCCTCACTTGGTCCCGACAAAATCCCCATGCGACGCTTAAGCTCGTCGATAAAACGCTCCGCCCACCGGGAAGCGCCGGTGACTTTGACCGGGTCGATCGAGCGCAAGAGCGTGAACGAGTGCTCGCCCTTGCCATATTCAGTCTTGGTCTTGCAGTGGGCAGTGGCGGTCTTGAGGCTCTTATACAGCGCTTCCTTGTCGATGCCTTCGATGGATCGCGATTGCTTTGGGAGGGCATTGAGTTTGAAGCCTTGACCAAAGAATGCCTGAAGCCGCTGCCGATCCGCGATGAGCCAGCTTTCCATGCAAACGACCATGAGGTGGCAGTCTGTATCTGTCGCGCCTTTCGGCTTGCTCCAGTTGTCACGCTGGCGCAGATGCTCCCAAGGCTTCCATTGGCTCTTGTCCTCGCCGGATTGGTGCGCGGCTGACACCAGGGCTTCGCTATCCACGAGCAGCAATGCCGGCACGCCTTGCGCAATCGCAATACAGAAAGACTCGTAAGCCTTGCCCCGACTGCCCCGGGCGTTGATTGTATGTGGACCCGTCACGCCGGCTTCGGTCAGGAATGTTTTGAACGCCCGACGGCAGGCCGTACGCAGATCGTTGGTGTCGCCGCCACCTTCGACAAAGACGGTGATTGCTACCATCGTGTCCCTCCAAGATCGCCGCTCATCCACAACTCACCGAGACGGTATTTCTCGAGCCAAGGTTTCAGTTCGTCCGCCTTCAGCCTGTTCAGTCTGGTGCCATTTTCGTCCTTCTCGGCGACCAGGACGTTCTCCGGTTCATCGTGCATGCAGTTCACCAACACATCGGAGTGGGTGGTGACGATGAGCTGGCAGCGCTCGGACGCCTCTTTTAGCAGTTCGGCGACCGTGGGCAGGATGTCGGGGTGCAGGCCAAGCTCGGGCTCCTCAATGCAGACCACGGGGGGCGGTTTGGGGTGACAAAGGATGGCGAGCAGGCAGAGGTAGCGCAGGGTCCCGTCCGAGAGGCGGGTTGCCGGAACGATGAAGCGGCCTTCCTGAATGAACACTTGAACGGTTCCGCCCTCGACCTGGACATCGTAGTCATCAATCCCTTCGTAGAGGGTACGCAGTGCCTTGAGCGTCCGTTCTTTGACGCTGGGCTCGCGACGCAAACGGTTCAATACCAATCCCAAGTTGGCAGCATCGGCTGCCAATGCATCGTTGGGTAGGTCGGCCTTCTGCGGCCGACGCAGCGCCGTCACCGGCCCGAAACTGGAGTCGCGATAAAGGCGAATCTTGCTCAGTGCCTGCGCGAGATAAGTAATCTCCGGGTATTGGTCGGGGTCCCGACGCTGGGAAAGAATCGATTGGTTGGAATCGATATCCTCATGCTGTAGCGAGCGCTTCTTTCCCTTGACGTTGAGGACGCCGCGGCCGCCCTGGAATCGATAGTAGAAAATGGGCTGCTGGTGTCCGGAGTCGGGATGCTCGTTCTCTATGTGCTCTCCGGTCAACTGAAACCGCTGGCCAACTTCGGTAAACGAGAGCCCGTACCGCAGATTGGTCGGGCCTCTCGGGTTAGAGACAACGACTTCTACGGCAGCGGTTGCTGTTCCCTCGTCACCTTTCCATAGCCAGTCACGCACACCGCCGCCGTCGCTGATCGGGGTCGGTAGGTCCGTGGGTGCCCCGCGTATCAGGTCGATTGCCGACAGCAGGTTGGACTTGCCCGAACCATTGGTACCGATGATCAGATTCAAGGCGTTCAAGGGTATCGCTTCGGAGGTCGGGCCATAGCTCAGAAAGCGATTGAGTTTGATGGAATGGATCAACATTGGGTGGTCCCGGTTACTCGACGACAAACCGCAGCTTGCCGGCGTCCTTGCCCTTGCAGCGGTCATTGATGAAGGTCTCGAAGCGCTTGCGTAGCTCGTCCGGCGTGGCCGGCGAGCCGCCCGCGAGTAGCGCTTGCTTGATGGCATCTAAGGTGACGGTGACTGGCTCCAGCCCCGACAGGGCCTCTTGGACGGCGGACACGAATCCCGGGGGGATCGGCTCCGGTAGGGCTTGGGCGTCGAGAAACGCCTCAATGGTGTGGCGGTCGGCCGGCTTGAGCAGGGTGAAGTTGGCCTGAATGATCGGGTCGTCCAGGTTGTCCAACAGGGTCTGTTGCCAGGCGGTACGCAGACGGTCCAGGTCGTCGTCGAGCTTGGTGAGGGCGTTGGCGGCGGCACCGAGGGCAAGCGATTCGTTGGCCGGCTTGAAGCTGCAATGGGGGCAGATTGGGCTTGCGACCAACTCGGTGTCGGTTAGCTGGTAACAGCTTTTGAGATTCGCCAACCGCTCCTCGAAGGCGGCGAGCTGGCTGGTCGGCATCAGTGAGATACCCGCCAAGGCGCGCAGGGCGACCAGCCGGGTGTCCTTGCGCAGGGCGGCCTTGGTCTTGTCTTCCGCAACACCCAGGCGCGCCTTGCTGTGGCTCGCGATATAGGCGTTGACATAGTCCTTCTTCAACTTTGCCAGCGCTTGGCGGCAGTCGGCGGCGATTGCAGCGCTGGTGCTGCCTGCCGTGATTACACCTGGGATCACACCGCGGACGCCGCTGAACTTGGCCACGGCGGCGGTCCGGCCGGTCTGGGCCTGCGGTATCCAGGGGTGATCGCTCGGTAAGACGATCTCGGCCTGGGACAGATAGGCGGCCGTGGGACCCAGTTCAGCGACCAGTGCCAGCAGGGCCTCGCAGGCGGACAGGACATCCAGGTTCGGCTTCTGGGCGGTGATCTCTTCTAAGCCGATGCGTAGGTTCTTGAGCTTGCCGACGGTATTGTAGGGTGAGAGGGCTTCGGTAAAGGTCTTGAGCGTGTCGAGTCGGGTGCGCCAATCGCGGAGCTCCTCATCGCGCAGCAGTGATTGACCCCAGAAGGCGAGCCGTCCCTGCATATCGGTGGTCGCCTTGAGGCCGCGTTGTACCAGCGCGCCGACGGCCTCCTGCAACTGTTTGATGGGCTCCTCTGAGCCTTGGGTCGCCAGTTGAGCCAAGCCGGGTGACAGGCCGAGCAGCTCGAACAGTGCCCGCAGGACATCCACGTCAAGTTCTTTGGGTGCCTCGATGTGCTTGAACGCCTTCAACTCGTCCAGCGAGTGTTCCGCCAGTTGGGCAAGTTTCCCGGAGTCGATCTTGTCGCCGGTGATGGCGAGCACGCAGTTGCCACTGTAGACCAGGGTACCCAGCACGACCGCGAACAGGTCCGACTCCAGGCGGAAACGGGTGGGGGCGAAGTGCTCGCCGTCGTAGGCCCCGGTCAGCAGCTCGCCGCGGTTGAGCACTTGGCCGTGACCCTTGGCCTTGAGGCGGGTCAGCACCTCCTGGGCATAGGGGGAGCGGCCAGCGTCGATGCGGTCGCCGTCGAGCATCGCCAGTGCGTCGAGGATCGCCAAGGCATCTTTGGTGCGCTGGCCGCCAGCCAGCCACCGCAACGCACTCACGATGAGTTGCTTGCGGTTGGCCTCGGTCACGAGCAGCGAGAAGGTGGGATATTCGGGGGCGAGGTCGGCAAAATGTGGGCCGAGTGCGAGCCCAGAGACCACATTGACGATATCGCGAAAGTTGATGCGATCATCGGCCCCCAGGCGGGCCTTGTCGCGCATTGAGACACCGCGTACCCAGTCCTGGAGGGGCTTGGTCTTGCCCCCGTGGGTGACTTCCAGGGCGGTCATCTGCTTTTCCTGTAGCCACTTGCTCATGGCCTTCAGTGCGTCCTGGCTCTTTCCGAGATAGATGGTCTTGGGGTTACCGCTGGCCGTAGAGGCCAGATCCAGAGCCGCGGCGTAAGTGGACAGGTGGTGCTTGATGTCTTCATCAATACCCTTGGACTTGAGGCGGATGAATACCTCGTCCGGCAGGCACTCATCGCGAAAGCGCGGCGGGTCGAAGGGCTGGATGAAGTAGATGTAGAAGTCCCGCGGCGGCTGGGCCGTGGGGCGGTCGTTGGGGGCGCCGAAAAAGAGATAACCGACGCGCTCGACCCGGCGCTCCTGCCATTCGATCTGGTACTGCCAGATCTGGAATCCGGAGACGTAGGTGGGATCAAAGGTGCGCTCCATGAGCTGGCGAACCGCGCTGAAGTAGGCGCGATCCAGCGCATCGTCGGAGAGGGCATCGGCGCGCTTTTCGATCTGCGCGTCGTAGTCGATGTCTTTCTTGAGATCCAGGTAATACTGATCGGTACCTGGGGCCTTGGAGATGAACTGACCGTTGACGGTCTTGCCGGTCTCGCGGAGCACCGTCTGGACCAGCGAGAGCAGATCGGCTGCCGGGTCGCCGCCCATGTCCTCAATGCCAGGGTGGTACAGACACAGGGTATCGCGCAGTTCCTCGGCCGTTGGTCCGATAGGGACATAGATGTCACCGCCGGTGGTCAGTCGGTGCACCGAAAGGGCAGCGATCAGGCGTAGGGCCATCGGTCGGTAGGCCGGGCGGGTAAAGGCTTGTTGGACCCGTCCGGACAGCACCTCGGAGACCTTGACCACGGGACCAATGGCGGGGTCCGCGCGCAGCACCGAATTGGCCGTGACCGTGTCCCAAAAGCGGTCATACCCGAGCAGTCCGGGCCGGTCGGTGGGGACTTCAGTCGCCAGCATGGCTTGGATCTGATCCCGGATGGTGACGAGCGCGCCGCGCTTTTCGGCAAAGATCAGACGCTCGAAGGTGCCGATGTAGTCGGGATGCACGGGGAACAGGCGGACGTAGTCGTCCATCCGCTCGTTCATGCTGCCGTAGCAGCGGGCGAAGGGCATCAGATAGGTGCGAATCTTGTCCTGTTGGTCGGCGGACTTCTTCAGCAGCCGCTCCGCGACCACGAAGCTCACATCCGCTCGGGCGAGCAGCACTTGGGTGAACCGGTCTTTGACCCGTCGCAGGCTGTCGGCGACATGCTCGAAGCGGCTGCTGTCGAAGACGGCCTCCTGGACGCCGGCCACGAAGCGGAAGCGCAGGTGCTTGCAGACCTCGCCGATCTCGCGCAGGAAGGACAGATCGAGCACCAGGTCGTGGTCCTTGCGTGAGCGCAGATACTCCAGGAATTCGTCGACCACCAGCAGGACGCCCTGGCCCGGATAGACCTCGTCGAAGGCGGCCATCATCGCCTCGAAGGCGGCCTTGTTGTTGACTACAAGGTCGGCGGACGGGAATCGGTAGTCCACGCCGATCCGCCTCAGCAGTGACTCCAACTCGCCGGTCACGATCTGGCGCAGCGACAGTACGCTTACAACCTCGGTGCGGTGGACCTGGAATCGGCCAGCAATCGCGCCGGCCGCCTCGGCGACCTTGGGGTGGCGCAGCATCGGCAGATAGCTGGCATCTTCCGCGACCAGCGAGAGCACCGACATCAGGTGTGACTTGCCGGTACCGTAGTTGCCGACGACGAGCACGCCTTTGTGGTCGACGGACTCGTCGAAGGAGAGCTGCGGGATCATGCCCCCGGCGATGCGCTCGGCCATGTCGTCGGAAATGACATAGGTCGAGACGAGTTTCTGGCCCTCGTCGGGGCGGTTGGCGTCGAGCAGTTGAATGATTGACTCGATCGGCTCGAATTGGATGAGGTCCCCGTAGCGCATACGCTCCCTTCCCCTGATTTTATTATTTGATATCCAGAGTGACCACGCCGTCGAGGCCGTAGTCGCGATATTCCGTGTGCCCCATCTCCGCGTAGGTCAGACGCGGCCCGTTGCCACTGTGCCGTAGTGCGGCCGGCCAGACCGCGACGACCCGCCAGGCCTGAGCTTGGCGCTTGAGCAGGTCGAGGGGGTTGAGGGCAAGCGAGGCATCGAACAGCAGTTCGATGTTGTCGATCAGCAGCAGATTGCCGCAGGCGTGGGGCTTTGCGATCTCACGCAGGAGGCTGCCCACTTGGAGTTGGCGCTCGCGGTGCGGTACCGCGGTGAGCCGCCGGCCCAGTTCCGCGCCCAAATTCAGGGGCTCTGCCCCGGCGTGGCCGCCGAACGCCCGCAGCAGGGCGGTCTTCCCGCTCCCGGGCGGCCCCACGAGCAGGATCAACTGGCTGTGCAGGGCGGCGAGATCGTCGACCAGCCGTTGCAGGCGCGCGAGCATTGTTCCAGTGGTTCCCTTACTCGCTGGGGCCGGTCGTGTGGTCGGGTCCATCGTAGTCCTGGGACTCGTCGCTCTGGCGCCTGATCCATGCGTCCAGGTCTGCGCGAGAGAAGCGCCAGGTTCCACCTATCTTGAAGGCGGGGATCGTCTTGGCCCCGGCGAGGCGGTAGAGGGTTCGATCGGTCACCTTCAAATACTCCGCCACGTATTTGATCGTGAGGATCTCGCCGTCACTGAGGGTTGTGGACATCAGGGAGACCAAATTAGGACATTACACGACAGGATAGTGCAAAGTTTTCCGAACGCACAACATCTATCTCGTCAGAGTTGCAGGGTCGTGACGACACAGGGTTCGAGACGTACCGATGGCGCGGCCATCAGGATGTCCAGGACCCCGGGGTCTGACCGCGGCGAGGCTCAACCTGGCTCCCTGCACCACAAGGCCCGGCGGTCGAACTCGCGCGAGTCGGGCGGCTCCAAGGCCTCGCAGGCCCTGCCTACACCGCCACATCCACATCTGACCGTTCGCTGACGGTCACGCTCGGCTATTGTCTAACCCTCCCTTACGCTGTGCCTAAGGTCGCGATCAACCGCGCCCTGATCGCCGCTTCAGACTGCCCGGCAAGAACCTGGGCAGGGGCCGGCGTCCAATACCTCTGCCCGGATCGCCAGGGCCGCCGCCGCCGCCAGACTACCCCTGTCTCGGTGTACACTTACACCTTGGTAGTCGAGGCCACCCTCAATCCGCGTTAAACCCGATTCTTAACTCATGAAAATCAAGCCTCAGGCCCCAGAGATTCTCTGCATTCCGTACGAGTCGTTCGATGTGTCGGTACTCCCGAGCAATGCCCGCGAGCCCGGCAGTGAGGCATTCGACAACGCGGTACTCATCTACTTCGCCGCCAAGTATGCGACTAAAAACTTTGATGCAGCAGTTACTTGCAGTGACGGCATCATCCGCGTGCGGGCGTGGGCGCGCGGCGGTTTGGAGCCGAAGGCATATGTGGTCGGGTTGCTTCAGCACCGCGCACTTGAGGAAGCGTTGCCGCTCCTCTAAACCATGGACGAGATGATGGAAGACGCGGATATCGCCTACAACCGCGGTATTTGTCTGAGCGAGATGGGCCGGTTTGAAGAGTGCATCGAGTCGCTCGAACGCTGCCTGAGGATTGACCTGAACTACGGCAACGCCCGCGTCGGACTTGGTGTGGCATTGGCTCGTCTGCGCCGGTCGAAGGAGGCCGAGCAGGTGCTGCGTCAGGCAGTCGCGGCCGCCCCCCATGACAACTTCGCTGCCCGAAACCTGGCCGCTGTGCTGGCCAATCTCGAAAAGTATGCCGAGGCAGTGCCCCTGCTCCGCCAGGTGCTCGCGACGGAACCCGACGACCCCACCGCGGGCTTGGCCCTCGGCGAATGCCTCGAGGAGCTTGGCCCCGACCATAAAAGTGAGGCGATCGAGGTCTACAAACAGATCATGACTCGCTTCGCCGATACGCCGCTGGCGGATGCGGCAGTTGCCGGACTCAATCGTCTCGCCAGCGGCGATCTACACCGCGACGGCACCAATAAGCCGCGCCTCGACGCGGTCATGTATATGCAGAACACGCTGGAGCGCTTCGCCGATCTCCCGCAACAGGAAGTCGGCCAGATCGTGTTGGAGATTGCGCGACTCGGCCAGTCCGGGCTTGCCGTCAACGACCCGGACAAACGCTATCATCTCAAGACGCTACCGGGAGATTTCTGGCTCTCTGGGATCTCAGTAGGTCGCATAGTTTCTCAAAAACAGCAGGATAGAGCGGTTACACAAAAAGAAAACGGCTCTATGGCAACGTCTGAAAATAGCGTAAGCCTCTGATATAAAGGTTCGGCAGAGCAGTAAT